>PMML01000090.1:0-3899 GCA_003162695.1 Ignavibacteriota bacterium
AAAATCCCCCTGCAAAAAGGGTTAATAAGCATCATGCTTTCGCATGATTCATTTTTACGTTTCCAACTCCCCTTTGCAAAGGCGCCAGTCGGAGACATAAAAATGTTAACATGCATGGCATGTTCCAACTGAAATAAATGAATCACATTTATGTGATACTAATTTCAGGGGGATTTAAAACTGAGCAAAAAAGCATTTATTCCAAATTACGCTGAAGTTACAAAATAAAGTATAACTCGCAATATTCTCGATAGAGGAGGTTCTCATTATAACCACGGAAGCCTCCGACGTCAGCCCATAGGGGCAACGCCTTGCCCGCCTTAGCCGGACTTCACCGGCTGCAATAATACTTCTCAGAAAAGGATCTGCCGATCCATCACTTCTGCAGCCATTCGCTTACACGCGCGGCGACGATCCTGCCGGTAAATCCGAACTTCTCTGCAAGAACATTGCTAGGAGCGGAAGCGCCGAAACGCTCGATCCCGAGAACAAGAAGCCGTTGGCGGAACAGATCGCCCCAGCCCATACCGCGAGCCGCCTCAACGACAACAACGCGCGCGGACGACGGAATAATTTGTTCCTGAACGGAAGCAGCCTGCTGAGTAAATAATTCTTTACTCGGAATGGAAACGACACGCACCGACACGGCTGCTTCAAGAATTCCGGCTGCCTGAACGGCAACACCGACCTCCGAACCGCTGGCAACAAGCACAATTTCCGGAACGTCTGATTTTTCTTTTTTTACGATATATGCGCCGCAATTGAATTCTTCCTTTGTGAGAGGTTTCTCGTGTTTCATATCATCGACTTTTTGGCGCGTCAGGAGCAATGCCGTCGGGCCGTCTTTCCTGCGCAATGCATACGCCCAGGCCAGAGCTGTTTCCTGCGAATCACACGGGCGGAGGGTGACTAGGTGCATAATGGACCGGAGAGCGGCAAGCTGCTCCACGGGCTGATGTGTAGGACCGTCTTCACCGACAAAAATACTATCATGGGTAAAAACATACACAACCTGCAATCCCATCAATGCAGCCAGCCGGATCGGAGGACGCATATAATCGGAAAAGACAAAGAAGGTCGCCCCGAACGGTATGAATCCGCCGTAGAGTGCAAGACCGTTTAAAATCGATCCCATGCCATGTTCCCGAATGCCGAAATGGAAATTCGTTCCGGCAAACGATTCGCTCATAACAGCCGCTTTTCCTTTGATCCACGTACTGGTCGATGGGGAGAGGTCTGCAGAACCGCCGATGAATTCCGGAATCAATTCGGAAATTTTCTGCATGACAGTCCCGGAAAACGAGCGGGTCGCTCCGGACGCACCGGCGACGCTTGCAAGCAATTGCTCTTCAAGATTCTCCGGTAATTCCTTTACCTGCTGGCGATCCCATTCTTTTGCAAGTTCCGTATTTGTTTTTTCCCAGCCCAGGAACCGCGAACCCCAGACATCGTATTCTTTCTTCAATTCTTCCACCCGTTTATGAAACACCTCCGCAACCGATTCCGGAACGTAAAAGTCCTTTTCCGGCCAGTGAAGGTTGCGTTTGGCTGCATTGAGTTCTTCGACTCCCAGCGGCGACCCGTGCGCCTCAGCCGTATCCTGCTTTGCCGGAGCGCCGAATCCTATATGTGTCTTTGCCAGAATCAATGTGGGGTGTTCTTTATCCCGCTGCCCCGCTTCGATGGCGTGTGCTATCTGATCGTGATTATGCCCATCGATTTCAATGGTTTGCCAGCCGTATGCCTGAAATCGTTTGGGGACATCTTCAGAAAATGCAAGATTGGTTTTCCCTTCGATTGTAATGCTGTTGTTGTCGTAGAAGAAAATAAGATTGTCAAGTTTAAGATGGCCGGCCAGCGAGGCCGCCTCTGACGTGACGCCTTCCATTAAATCTCCGTCGCTGCAGATGCCATAGACATAATGCGTTCCGAAAATATTGTACGGTGCGCGGTTGAAACGCTCAGCCTTCATCTTTGCGGCAATCGCCATGCCGACTGCATTGCCAAAACCCTGACCGAGCGGACCTGTCGTTGTCTCAATTCCGGGTGTCGAGCCGTGTTCAGGATGACCCGGCGTTTTGCTTCCCCATTGACGAAACGATTGAAGATCTTCGATTGTAAGCCCGAAGCCGGCAAGATACAGAAGCGAATACAGCAACATCGAACCGTGCCCTGCGGAGAGAACAAAGCGGTCCCGGTTCGGCCATTGCGGATCGCATGGGTTGTATTTAAGATATCTGAGCCAGAGAACGGCCATACAGTCCGACATACCCATAGGCATGCCGGGATGGCCGGAATTTGCTTTTTGTACGCCGTCGGCGGAAAGGAAGCGAATCGTGTTGCTTGCATCTTGTAATTGCTGAGGGTTTATTATCATACGTTGTCTATTCTTAAAGTTTAATCAGAAACTCAATTCACGCGCTTGAGACGGCGCTTTTATTCTTCCGAGGCAAACGGGAAGTACCGTTTTGCATTATGATAACAGATATTTGCTGCGATTGCACCGACATGGCTGAGGTCGTTCGGAATCAACCCCTGCTCCATTTCGCTTCCGAGAATCCGGCATAGAATTCTGCGGAAATACTCATGCCGCGGATAGGACAGGAAGCTGCGCGAATCGGTGAGCATCCCGATAAACTGACTCAGAACGCCCAGATCGGACAGCGCTTCGATTTGCTTCGTCATACCGTCCTTCTGATCGAGGAACCACCAGCTGGAACCATATTGAATCTTGCCCGGACTTTTTCCATCCTGAAAATTTCCGATCATAGACGCCATGAGTTCGTTATCGCGCGGATTCAAATTATACAGGATCGTTTTTGCAAGTTTATCGCCGGCATCCAGACGATCCAGGTACTTCGAGAGCGGGCGGGCAACTTCGAAATCACCGATTGAATCGTATCCGGTATCGGGGCCGAGAACGCGTCTCATACGGCTGTTAGTATTACGCAGAGCGCCGAGATGCAATTGCTGGACCCATCCCTTTTCATAATCCATGACGCCGAACTCATACATCATTGCCGACTTGAATTTGCCGATCTCTGCCGCATCGAGCATTTTCCCTCTGCGCACTCTCTTGAAAATATTGACAACCTCGCTTTCCGTGTAATCATCGGCGTATGCCGTTTCGATCCCATGATCGGATAAACGGCAGCCATGATCATGGAAATAGGCATGGCGGATCCGCAGTGCCTGAATAAGCGATGCAAAATCCTTAATCTCGTAATTGGCGGCCGCCTCGAGTTTACCGATATACACATTGAACGAATCTGCATCTTCTGCTGCCATCGCCTTATCGGGCCGCCATGCGGGGACGAGCTTTGTCGAAGTCTTTTTATTCTTGAGTTTTGCGTAGGATTGGTGGAATTCAAGAGAGTCGATCGGATCGTCCGTAGTACAAACGATTTCCACATTCATTTTTTTCAAAATACCTTGAGCTGTAAAGTCCTTTGTGGAAAGCTTTACATTACATTTTTCCCATACGGCCTTTGCCGTTTTCTCACTCAGCAGCATGTTGTTGATGCCGAACGGACGGTTGAGTTCCAAATGCGTCCAATGATACAGCGGATTGCGGATCATTTTGGGAACTGTCATCGCCCACATTTCAAACTTTTCCCAATCGGATGCCTGACCCGTTATATAGTATTCATCAATGCCTGATGCCCGCATTGCGCGCCATTTGTAATGATCGCCNNCATCGGCAGCGATTCCGCATACGTATGGTAGAGTTTCGATGCCGTCTTCGTATCCAGCATGAATTCCGGATGAATAAACGACTTTTTCATCTTGGTTCCTTATTATGATGACGGAGCTGCAGTATCAAATCTTATACTATGTGCCTCACGGTATGCGAACAGCCTGCTCCGAAAAAAAGATATTAATAAACTTAGCAAAAAGTA
>PMML01000090.1:3918-5304 GCA_003162695.1 Ignavibacteriota bacterium
AGACAGCAGAAAACAAACAGCGAATCAATATTGCCTCAACATGAAATATACTTGAAAAATCGATCAAATAAGTGTCCTGCCAATTATATGGCAATTTTATTCTTATTCTCTCAAAGCTGCTGAAACGCTGTAATTTGGGAATATTCGAGGTTTGAGTATTTTTCAGGGGAGAAAAAAATTAAATTCGATTCAAAACCTGGAGCGGGAAACGGGGCTCGGNNACCCGCGACCTCAACCTTGGCAACGGTGTTAGGTGCCAAAATCATTGCCGTTTTCGCGGATATTTACAACCAAAAGAAACCGAATCTTGCAATGCTGGACACGTTATGGCCACAGAGTATCATCGAATTATTCTTCTTCTCATCCATTGTGTTTCTCTCTGGACACGATCCGGTCACAGCACATTGCAATATATAACATTTAAAATAATATGCAACACTAAGCGACAACACGGTAAGGCATCGATTTTTCACAACTAAACAGTATGTTGTTAAATATTGGTTTTGCATTGTTGTGAATGTCCTTGATAAGGAATTTTTATATTTTGGATTCCTTTTGAATTTACCACGTAACAAGAACAAATCCCGGAGCACCAGCAGAATTATTATTCACACCAGGTACACTACCAACACCACCACCACCCCAAACAGCTGAGGCAGAGTCAGTGGCCCCAACCCCACAAGCACTGTTGCCCCCATTGGAGGAAGCAAAGACTCCATTACCAAGATAAGCGCCAGAACCGCCATTATTCCCTCCAATGTTACCACTGCCACCACTACCGCCAACGCCAGAACCACCGCTAGTGCCTCCAGTAACAACTAGGGAACCGAAAGAGCTATTACCACCGCTAGTACCCGTATTGTTACTATTAGGTATTCCGCCTACGCCCACTACTACAGGGATAGACTGGCCGGGCAATACAGATACCGGTATTGATGTGTCAGCACCACCAGCCCCACCACCACCACCATTAGTTCCGTTGTCCGGAGAACCACCAACCCCATTGCCNNGGCAGCGCCACCAGGGCCACCGGCAGCAACCATGGTAACAAAAACCGTAGTCACGCCAGCAGGAACAGTGAATGTGCTATTAGATATGAAAAATTTATGGTTTAAATTTTTTGCAGTATCCGTTAATGCAAAAACTGGTGACACATTGTTAAACGTGTCATTTTTAGGGAACACCTCAGTAGATTGTTCGCAACTCATTAATAAAAATGAAAGCAAGAAAAAAAGAGATTTAATGCGTTTCATAAAAACTTTCTTATGATGTATCGTTGAGTTTACGGAGAACAAAAATTACCTGTTATCCAAAGGACTTCAATTATCAACTGAATACTCATCTCAAATACTAGAAGTTCTTGAAAATATTAACTTATTATAAAAT
>PMML01000030.1 GCA_003162695.1 Ignavibacteriota bacterium
ACATAGATAAAGTTCTGCCCCGGTGTGGTGCCCCAATGCCCGAGCAGCATCGACTTCACGTGTGACAATTTCAGCGGCTTTTTCAGCAGCGGATTGTCAAGGAGATAAAGCTGACCGACCGACAAATAATTGGCGGCACGCCAGTAGGCATCTATCTTGTGGAGCAATTCCGGGGTGAGCGTGTTGGTTTTCATTCTTCAATTCTCCTTTTATAATTCAATGATTTTTTAGTCAAAGTCGATAAATGTCTATTAATCCGGATTTGCCGCTTTTATTTCAACGGCCTTCAGCAAACAACAATGCTTATATTTCTTGCCGCTCCCGCATGGACAAAGAGCATTCCGGCCGTATTTCGGACGGCGTGCAGATATCAGTTTTAACAAGGATAATGTGTCCTGGTGGAACATCTCATGCAGCATCTCGTACAATTGCGGATCCTTTGTTTCAAGCAATTCCGGCGTCTTGAAGAAATATTCCGCCAACACTGCAAATAATTCATGCTCATTCGTGTATGCATAACTTCGGATAAAAGAGTGATCCCTGGCAGAACGAGAAAGTTCACGCGTTACATATTGCACCCAGTGCTTGACGGCTTTCCATGGAACTTCCGCCGGAAGACCATGCTCGACTTCCTCTACTTCCATCAAATGTGAGAATTCATGGATTCCAACATTGCCCGCATTGGTTGCGTTATCGAACCCCGCAAGCAAAGACGGTTTAGATAGAATCATAACGCCGCGCAGCTGCTTTAAACCTACTAAGCCGAGTATATTTTCATCAACATCTCCAGTCGTTTGATACTTTTCTCCGAACGATTCGGGGTAAACAAGTACCTCACCCAGCCGATGATATTCCCAATCGACGAAGCCGAGAATTGGGATCGCCGCGCTGGCAGCGACTAAAACACGGATGGTATCATCGACTGGAGTCTGAATGCCGGTGATTCGGACTTCATGAAGAAATATTTTTACGATCTGTCGAAAACGGTCTTTCTCAGTTTCCGGCAACGCCCGAAAAAAAGCGACATGAGATTGAAGTATCTGTTCCCACAAAGCAGGGAACTGTTGTTTCATAATCCTCGACCGCCGGAGGCTTCGCCGCCGAACCAACCAATAAAGGAATGGACAGATTCCAAGAGAGAATAATGCTGGTGGCCAAAACCAGCCCACAATCATGACAACCGCTGCAAATAAACCAGTAAGCACGAGAGCATGATTACGATTTCGGCGATTGTTCTCTCTTGTCACCAGCATTGTTGTTTACTCCAGCCTAAAATGGTTCTTTCATTTTCCGTAGAACGATACGTAAGTGTCTGCGCTTGCTTCAGAAGCGAATTGTCGCAGAAACAAATTTTGCCGAACGATAGTTTTTTGACGGTACACCGGACGATATCCATTTTGTGGAGCAGTTCCACGGAAAGAGTTTTTGTATTCATAGTTCAATTTTTTAATTAATATTGAAAACGCGGCAAACAGCCTTGGCTATCATCTGTTCCTCATCCGTGTGAATGACATAGACAGCAACCCGGCTTGTCGCAGCGGAAATCACACTGATACTCGCCGCATTTTGCTTTTCTTCTAATTCGATTCCAAGAAATCCCAATCCGTCGCAAATGCGAGAGCGAATGACCGGGCTGTTTTCACCGATACCGCCGGCAAAAACCAGCGTGTCCAGTCCGCCAAGTACAGCAGAGAAAGCTCCTATCATTTTTTTTGCTGAATAGCAAAACAACGCGACGGCCTCTGCTGCCCTAACGTCATTGGTTTCTTTTACTAGTAAGTCCCGCATGTCGGAACTGGTTTCAGAAATGCCGAGAAGACCGGATTTATGATTGATGAGATTATTAAACTGTTTTGGAGTCAGGTTCTCTGACTGTATCATGTACCACGCAACGCCCGGATCTAAATCGCCAGGTCGGGTTCCCATCGTCAATCCGCCGGCGGGTGTGAAGCCCATGCTGGTGTCAATGCTCTTACCTTCGCAAACGGCAGCCATGCTTGCGCCATTACCCAGATGAGCCATTATCACGCGACTTTGGGCTGCATTCGTACCAGCGACACGACCGAGTTCTTCTATTATATAAGCGTACGATAATCCATGGAATCCATATCGTTGGATCCCGATATCGTCGAAGCGGCGAGGAATCGGAAGCAATTTAGCCACACGCGGCATTGTGCTATGAAACGCCGTATCAAAGCAGGCTAATTGTGGAATTTTAGGATACCGCTGCCGCA
Source organism: Ignavibacteriota bacterium (assembly GCA_003162695.1). Classification (GTDB taxonomy): domain Bacteria; phylum Bacteroidota; class Ignavibacteria; order UBA10030; family UBA10030; genus Fen-1254. Next base: position 2,235 of record PMML01000030.1, read on the forward strand.
CCGCTTCGATCAATTCAATCTCTGCGGGTAGATGATCCGTATCGTACGGACTGATGCGATGCAATTCATCCAGCAATTCCTGTGTAATGCGCTCGGGTTTCGTGTGTTTCATACCGAAAACTACTCGATGTCCGATGCCGCCGATCAAAGAGAAATGAATCTGTTTTTCGAGCCAATCAATGAGAAAATTCGCTGCCGGCTTTGTATCAGAGGATTTAAGAATGAGACTATCTTTCTGGTTTCCCGTTGAGTCGCTGAAAGTTAATTTCGTACCGGACAAACCGATGCGATCAACTTTTCCATAAAGCCCTCGCTTCAGCGGTTCGCCAACGTGATAGAGTGCAAACTTGATGCTCGATGAGCCGCCGTTGATCGTCAGGATACTAGTGTGATTTGGTTTTGTTGATGACTGGTTTGTCATTCTACAACTTCCAATCCAAACGAAGCCAGTTTCGCACAGGTGGACTTATAACCCGCGTGCAATATACTGCGGATACCCAATCCTTCTGCGGTCTGGACGAACATTGGAGTGTTTTCGATATAGACTACCTGATTAGCCGGAATCCGCACAATATCGAGCGCAACACGAAATATATCCGCGTCAGGTTTTCGCAAGCGGACAAAGCATGAGGAAATAAAATAATCCACGAATTCATCAAGCTTGAACGTGTGAATCCGGTACTCATTCAACTCGCGCCCTTCATTGCTGACTACGACAATTTTCAATCCATATTGTGTTTTCAGCCGGTGCACCAACTCGATCATTTTTGGAAACGGCTTCGACTGGGCGAACATGAATTTCCGAAACTGAACTGGAGTAAACGACCGCTTCTCGTAGAACACCGTCCGATCTAAAAATTCTTTAAGTGTGAGCTTTCCCAATTCGTAGGTGTCGAGAACCTCGGTATGCCGTTTATTCAACTCTTTTAAATCCAGGTTGAAAATCTTAGCCGCCAATTTACTGGCGCCATGACTCCATCCGTCGGTAAGCAGAACACCGCCGATATCCAGAAATAATGTTGTAATTGAATTGCTCTTTTTCATTAAGTCTTCCCAAAATTCTTATTTATCCTGCGAAAAAATTACCACCGTGTATGGTCCTATACTAATTTTTCCAGTGTAAGATAATCCATCGTATTTTTCCTCATGAGCCTCGACATCCGGTGCAGGATGATTTCCAAAATTTATGTCGTATTTATTTGAGTCGCTGTTAAACCTTGTTTTCCACAATCCAAAGCGTGGAAAACCGATAGCATAATCATCGAGGTTTTGATTCATCATATTCACCACAATAACGACGCTATCGGTTGGGCCTTGTTTGTCCCAGCGATGGAAAGCGATGATCTTGCCCCCATCGTCAAAATGATAGAGATGGATATTTTGACCGGACAGCCCTCGCGTTACACTCGACAGATTACGCCGCAGGGTGATCATATCTTGGTACATTTCAAGGATACCGTGTTCTTTCTCAACCCGTGACCAATCAATGGGGACTTTATCCTGAAACCAGCGATCTTCCAGCAACTCTTGTCCTTCAAAAATCATCGGAATACCGGGTGAAGTAAGAACAAGAGCGCCGGCCAACGTAGAGCGTTTTTTTGAAAACCAGCTGTCTGCATTGCCTGGCCAGATATCTTCGGGCAAGCGCGCACGGCCATTAGCAATCGCGTCGTGCGACTCTGTATAAATGATTCGTTTGAAGGCATCCTGATCATAGCGATGCTCAATAGCTTTACTGACTTCCCCCAGATCGCGGGATCTATCATCACAGGCAATAACGGACTGGCGAATGTGGTGAACAAAATCGGCGTCCCATTGCGCATTGAAGCCGGCGCCACCAGCTCCTACATCTTTAGTGACCCACGGGTTTTTATGCATCCCTTCGGCGATGATGATTTTACCGGGATACTGTTGTTGTATTTCCACATTGATCCACTGCATCAAACTCCAGCCTTCAGGTATGTCATTCGCCGGATTTTCAATATTACCGTCGATGGTCTTGATAAAGACAATCATATCCCAACGCAGTCCGTCGGCATGATACTCTTCGAGCCACATCAAAGCGTTATCGTGGATGTATTGGCGTACTTCGCCACGGCCATAATCGGGACGGGTTTCGCCCCATGGTGAATGCGAACGACGGTCATTGTAGAAGTAAATTCCACCTTTCCCATTTTCGCTCCAACCGTCGAATTGCCACAAATCAAGATCAGAGGGGCCAAAGTGATTATAAACGACATCTACTACAACGGCGATACCATGCTCGTGGGCAGATTTTACAAACCGTTTAAATGCATCAGGCCCGCCATAAAGACTTTCTACGGCAAAGGGATGAGATGGATCGTAACCCCATGAAAAATTCCCTGAAAACTCCGCGACCGGCATCACCTCAACGGCATTAATGCCAAGTTCTTTGAGATAGGAAAATTTTTCAATGGCACTATCAAATGTACCCGGCTGCCCATTTATTTTGACATTAAAAGTTCCTATATGCATCTCATATATGACCAGTTTATTTCCAGGAGCCATTTTAAATTTGCCGCCGTCCCAATTAAATGCCTTAGTATCGTAAATAACTCCATTACCCTTTGAGTTCGTCACCTTTCTGGCATATGGATCAATACGGGATAAAGGAGGAATATTCCAATCAATAGGAGTGTGAATAAGAAATCTGTACTCATCTCCCGCTTTTGCTTTCGGCACATCCCTTGACCAGTAACCGTTCTTCGCATTAAAGAGAGGAGTTGAAGTCTTGTTCCAGTCATTGAAGGTTCCAATTACAAAAACTTTTTTGGCGTGTGGTGCCCATACTCGAAAGGTGACTCCCTTTGAATTTGGGATGGCACCTAGGCTTTGATTTTTTATATATGTATTAGTTTCTTTTGACATTCGCTTTGCCAGAAAAATATCACATGCGTTGATCGTTCATCGAGCTTATTCTTGCTTCCCTGGTTTGATTTCCTTCTGTTTGTTTGCGTTCTCCTGACCTATTCCCATAGTCAATGCTGTCAATCCTGCCATACCACCAAGCTGCATGGTCTCCACAACCGTGCTAGGTACTATGACGATCGTCGCATTTTCTTTCAAACCCTCATACAACATGTTCATAGCCCTTAAATGAAGAGCAACAGGATTGTTGGTATATGTCTTAGCCGCTTCTCCAAACTTCTCCGCCACTTGCCGCTCCGAATCTCCAAGAATTACGCGAGCTTGGCGCTCTCTCTCAGCTTGAGCTTGCATCGACATTGCGTCTTCCAAAGCCGGAGGAATCAGAACATCTTTAACTTCAACTGAAATTACATTGATGCCCCATGGTTCGGTGCGCTCATCAATGATTTTCTGCAACTCTTTACTAATCTTTTCCCGGCCTTCAAGCATATCCGAAAGCATGGTCTTTCCGATGACATCACGTAATGCCGTTTGGGATGCCCAACTAATTGCACTCGTATAGTCGGCAACAGCCAGGGCCGCTTTCTGGGGATCCAAAACCTTCCAGAATAGCACTGCATCTACATCCACCGGAACCGTGTCTTTGGTAAGGGTTTTCTCTGCTTTGAACGTAGTCGTAATCACGCGAGTGTCAATCCAGTATGGAATTTCGTCGATGACCGGGATAATGAAAAATAGTCCAGGTCCTTTAAGAGATCGGAATTTACCTAACCGTAATACTACGGCCTTGTCCCATTGATCTGCAATTTTAACAGATAGAGAAGCAAAGATGGCTATAACAAAGGAAATGATTGCAACCAATGTGCTTTCACCATAAGCCGTTGTGTTGTACACGGCAAATGCTAATCCAACGCCAATGCCTATAATTACGAAGAAGATCAACGCTGCAAAAGAACTGCTTTTTCTCATTTCGATTACCTCCATGAATTAGTCACCTGTATTTGATGACAGTGATTTGTTTTTGTGAAATTACTTATCAATTTTCTATCCTCAATTCAAAATATATTTAACGCTGCCACTTGATTTGTGCGTCTTCGAGCGGGATCGCAACTCCATCATAATGCGGCATTAATATAGATGAATGCCGCCGGCAGTTCCATCATTCTCTCTTTCATTACTTGGATGACTTTTTTACTAAGGCCTCCATCAGCTTGTCGAATGGCTCATTGAATTTCCTGACGCCTTCGTCTTCAAGCTGTTGAGTCACCTTGTCGATGCTGATCCCGAGTTCCGGCAATCGTTCCATTATCCAATTGGCTTCCTCGACATCCTGGTCGAGGCGTAATTTCGGATCGCCATGATCACGATATGCGTCGATCGTTTCAGGCGGGACTGTATTTATTGTGTCCGGGCCGATGAGCGAATCTATGTATTTTATATCGCTGTAATCCGGGTTCTTGGTACTTGTGCTGGCCCAGAGTAACCGCTGTACAC
>PMML01000105.1 GCA_003162695.1 Ignavibacteriota bacterium
TTGATCAAGAATTGTAAAATTACGTTCGAATCCGATTTCAGCCGGATATTTGCGCAAGATACTATTGGCAAACGAATGAAACGTTCCGCCTGAAACCTGTTCGCACCTGCTGTCCAGCGCAATGGACGCTTTGCGAAGCATTTCCTGTGCTGCTTTGCGTGTAAAGGTCAGGAGTAATATCGCATCGGGCCGTACTCCAAGTTCCACAAGATAAGCGACACGGTACACGATTGTGCGCGTTTTACCCGTGCCCGCGCCCGCAATGATCAGGTGAGGACCATTGACGGAAGTTACCGCCTCGTACTGCGCAGGATTCAGCTCTTCTTTATAATGAATGCGGAGGTTCGAGGGCTGAACAAGATGGAGGCGGTCGTCGGGCAGCGGTTTAAGTGTGTATTTTTTCATAATTCTTTACTAAAGTTAAAAAAAATACATCAAATATACCTAAAAACGGAAAAACAGTCTGTTGTGTTTTCAGCAACAAAACAGTACGTTATATCGTCTTTTCGGTACAAAACAATAATGAAACCCCTATTTTTATAAAATTAACTTACGAAGAAAAAAATTATGAACGTACTCGTTTTGAACTGCGGAAGTTCTTCACTCAAATTTCAGATTATTCAAACCGATCTGCAAATAATTGAAAAAAACGCCGACAAACAGCTGGCTAAAGGATTGATCGAACGAATCGGCAGTCAGGCGCTTGTGACGCTGCAGGCAACCGGCAAGTCTCCTGTGAAACACGCCGCGCCCTTGCGCGACCATAAAGCTGCTCTGGATCATATTATCAAATGGATTATTTCCGAGGAAGCACAGATACCCGGAATTCAATCCCTGCATGATATTCATGCTATCGGTCATCGGGTCGTTCATGGCGCGGAACGATTTACGAATTCCACGTTAATCGACGACAGCGTTATTCGCGGGATTGAAGATTGCATCGACCTTGCACCGCTTCACAACCCGGCGAACCTCAAAGGTATAACGGCATCGCGTGAAGTTTTCGGCGCCGGCATTCCCCAGGCAGTTGTGTTCGACACATCCTTCCATTCAACCATGCCCGAGACTTCCTTTCTTTACGCAATTCCGTACCAGCTTTATCGCAGACACAAAATACGCCGGTACGGATTCCACGGAACCTCGCACCGTTATGTTGCATACCGCTACCGGCAGTTGACAGGCAAGTCGCGCGAAGAAACAAATATCATTACGGTCCACCTCGGCAACGGATGTTCTGCCTGCGCCATCAAAAGCGGGGCTTCGTTCGACACTTCTATGGGACTCTCCCCGCTGGAGGGATTGGTCATGGGAACGCGCTGCGGCGACATTGATCCGGCTGTCCTTGAATTTCTTTCCCACAAAGAAGGCATGTCGATGAATGAAATCGACACTCTGTTGAATAAGCAATCCGGCTTACTCGGCATTTCCGGATTGACCAACGATATGCGCGACTTGCTGGCAGAGGCGCGGGAGCATCAAGACCGCCGGGCTACCCTTGCCATTAACATGTTCACCCAGCGTGTTAAAAAATATATCGGTTCCTATCTTGCTGAAATGAACGGAGCAGACGCTATTGTTTTCACCGGCGGTATCGGAGAGAATTCCGTCATTGTCCGTCAGCGTATCTGTGCCAACCTCGAATGGCTCGGCATTGAAATCGACGAGCAATTGAATTCCGAAAAAGTCGGCGGTCACGAAGGAGAAATCAATAAGAAGGACGCACGCATGAAAGTGTTCGTCATTCCGACCAATGAAGAACTGCTTATAGCGCGCGATACGGTCCGCTGCGTTCTCAGTGCGCCGCAGCCCAAATAGCGCATAGATTACTCATTGTTTAAGAAGCCGTTCTTTTCAATGGGAACGGCTTTTTTATTATTCTTTGAATTTTCTTCAAATTACAGCGCAAGATCTCTTGGGAGCCGGGATTCTGATTATCCAGAAAATAATATTTGTTTTGTTGACATTCTTCATCCATCGGCGTATTTTACACACTTAGGAAAATTCCTCAACAGAGAAAGTCGTTTTCCGTGACAGAAAATTCAATTCAATATTCCAGGAAACTTGCCGCCATCATGTTCGCGGACATTTCGTCGTTTTCGCAAAAGCTCGCCGAAAACGAATCTTCGGCAATGGCACTTCTCAAATCATACGACGGCCTTATGCGCATTCTCAGCACGAGATTCGGCGGACGAGTTCTCAAATGTGTCGGCGATCTGTTCATGTTCGACTTTAAAAGTTCAGTGAATGCCGTGCGTTGTGCCGTCGAGGCGCAGCAGCGATTCTGGACTTTCAATGAAAACAAATCGCCATCAGCCCGCATCGAAATTCGCATCGGGATACACATGGGAGACGTTCTGGTCCAGGACGATAACATCGTCGGAGACAGTGTAACGCTCGCATCGTTAATAGAAGCTCTTGCCCAGCCGAACAGAATCCTTATTTCACATGATATCTACCAGCAGATAAAGAACAAGCTGCCTCTTAAATTTTTCAGTTTGGGACCGCTTTCTTTTAAGGGCGTGCCGGAAAATATAGAAGTTTATGAAATATTGATCGACGACATACAGCAATTGGCCGTTCCTTCGAGCAGTGCGGTGCTTCTGCAGGAGAAACATCAAGTCGATCCGACGCTTCAGCAGGAAACTGAAGAAGCGCAGCGTATCGAAAATATCCGACAAAAAACATTGCAGGAGGAAATTCAATCCGAGCAGAGAAGAAAAAAAGAAATCGAGAATCTTTATACGAAAGCGGAAAAGAACGTTCAAAAAGGGAATTTTGACGAAGCAGAAAAATCGCTCAAGGAAGCACTCAAGTTGAGCACACCTTCTTCGGTATCCCAAACTCAAACCCTCGATCCGAAAGAGATCGAAGCGCAGAATTATTATGCAACCGCCAAAGCCTTTTTTGAAAAAGGCGCATTACAAGAAGCCGAAGAGGAAGTGAAGAGAATTTTTCATGTATTCCCGCTTCATCTTGGCGCACAGCAGCTGCTGCTGCAGATCGACGATCTCCGGCAAAAACAGGAAAAAGCCGAAAGAGCCGTAACCGAGTTGAAAGAAAAGCCGATCAGTGAAAGCGAACGAAAGACAATACAGCTCCTCGACGCCGCACGCGAACATATTGCACGCGAAGAATTTCAAGAAGCCTTGTTCACACTGCGAGAGCTCTATCTGATCAATCCAAATCATCAAGAAGCGCGTCTTACTGAAGTTGAACTTCACGAAGCCGAGCGTACATCCCGAGAACGCCGCCGGAACGAAGCCGCACAGACCGAAGAAACATATCGGCATATGCGTCTTGAACATTTGCGCAAAGACCTGAAAGAAAAAAGGGAGAGGAAGACAATTGCAAAACAAGAACGGAAGAAGGCTCAATATTCAAAGCACCTGAAACGAATTGCATTTTCCATTGCAGGTATTTTTATCCTTTCCATCGGAGCCATTAAAGCAATCGATTATTATTTTCCGAAGACTGCATCGGTTGCTGTCGTCGGATTTACATCCAGCACGCTTTCCGGATCTGATGAAGCTCTTTTAAAAGCTTTCCCAAAAATTCTCGCAGACAATATCGCCCGCTGCGAACATATCACCGTTATTGCTCCCTCTTCGACGATCGGCTTTGAGCCCTCTGCGGCTTACATGAAAACCGTTGCCCAGACAATGCAGGTGCAGTATGTCATCACCGGATCTATTGAAAAATCGCAGACCGGATTTCTTATCTCCTGCTGGGTTATCGACCAGGAAAATCACACAATTATGTGTTCTTTCAAGGCAGGCGCGGGAATGACCGATTTCTATCGGGTGCAAAACGCTTTGACCGAATTGCTCATTAAAAACCTTGATGTACGGTCGGCTCTGCCTCTCCTTGAACGCCCGACCTCTTCGCCGGAAGCTTTCGGGCTTTATCTCCAGGCAGTCGCATTATTACCCTCCGTCGATCCGCATACATTGCAGGCGTGTGCATCTTTTTTTGAATCGGCATTTCGGCATGATCATACGTTCAACGACGCAAATCTTCAGGCAGCTTCATGTTATTATCAGCTCTTCGATTTGAAGCAGAAAAGAGAATATCTTATGCAGGCGAGCGCGATTATGCATGCTCCCATGCAGCTGAAGGAAGACGATCCTCTTACCATGTCTTTACTTGCGCAGTCTCAGCGCTTCGACGGCAATATATCCAAAGCAAAGATGTACGTTGACAATGCCGTTCGATTGGCGCCTTCCTATGCATTTGCACATCAAGAAAACGCATTGATTCTTCTGCGGGAAGGAAAAGAAGAAGATGCGCTCCAACAGGCAAAAATTCTAAACGATCTCGACCCCCGGAATCCGAAGACATTCTATCTTCTCGGTCTTACTGCACAGTTTAAAAATTCCGACAGTGACGCGGTGATCTACTACGAAAAAGCGATTCGCTTTGGCTATCCCGATTCAGCGCTCACCCTGGAGTCGATCTCTCAGGCACGATTGGTCTGCGGCAAAGCCGGCGAATCAATCGATTATTACAAGAAGCAGATTCATCAACATCCGAATGATTACCGTCTGTATTATAAAATCGGCCAGGCCTACCAATGGGCAACACAAATTGAAACGGCACAGCAATGGCTGAAAGACGGAGAAGCGCTTGCGAAAGAAATTCTGGATAAAAACCAGCTTGATGCACAAGCCCATGCTTACACCGCTCTTTTTCTTTCAAGACTTGGAGAATTTTCCGGCGGCGAGGCGGAAATGAACAGGGCACTTGCGGCAGACAGCACAGATACCGACATTCTTTTCCGAACCGCAGAGATGTACAGTATTCAAAAGAACAAAACAAAAGCGCTGACTTTTTTGAAAAAGGCTCTGGTTTTAGACTATCGATATACGGAACTGTTGAATATCGATTTTTCATTTCTTTCGGCGGATCCTGATTTCAAGAGAATCGTTTTTACCGATGTACCGCAGTAATAACTATCTCATAATTTGGCCGTAAATGTTTTTTTATCCGATAATCCTCATCCGCGAAGAAGATTTTACTGTTTTCCCGGTTTCATCATATCATTTGCATTGTGTAAATCCTATTTACATTAATTCCCGGTATTTTTATTGAACAATTTTCGGAATGCAGCAAATTCACTTTGAAAGGTCGCTCTATGAAGAACGGGTGTTTTCTTTTTCTCGTTTCCTGCATTATCTGCACAAGCAGCGTCATGACCCAGCCGTTGACATTAAAGGTCTGGCCTCATGGAATACCGGGTTCAATTTCATGTCCCGGATATTACGAAAAAATTTTCCAGCCGTGGGGAAAAGACTGCTTTGAGAAAATCACAGACCCCGAAATACTCGTCTATCAGCCTCCTAAGGAAAAGTCTACGGGAACAGCAATTCTTATATGCCCGGGCGGCGGATATCGATATATATCGATCGTCAATGAAGGTTATGAAATAGCCCGCTGGCTCAACGAGAACGGAATTACGGCGGTGATTCTCAAATATCGATTGCCTTCCGACAGCATTATGATCGATAAAACTATCGGTCCCCTTCAGGATGCCCAAGAAGCGATGCGCATTATTCGGCGAAACGCCGCTTTATGGTCGATCAATCCGGATAAAATAGGCATTATGGGTTTTTCTGCGGGCGGGCATCTTGCATCCACATTGTGCACACGATACAGGGACAGCGTTTACGCGGTATCGGATCGCACCGATGCGCGTCCCGATTTCTCCATTTTAGTCTATCCGGTCATTTCAATGATCAAAAACATTTCCCACGGCGGCACGCGAGACATGCTGCTTGGCATACGCCCGGAAGAATCTTTTGTTGAAAAATTTTCAAGCGAACTGCATGTCACGGAGGATACGCCTCCTGCATTTCTCGTTCATGCTTCTGACGATCCGTCGGTTCCGATTGCAAACAGTCTGAGCTATTATCTGGCCTTGCTCCAGCATCACATTCCGGCTGAATTTCACATCTATCAATCAGGCGGGCATGGATTCGGTCTGAGCAGGTCAAAAACCACCGAATCGACATGGCCTGCAGCATGTATCGCATGGCTTAAAGCAAACCGTTGGATTCCTTAAAAGTTCTCTTTTGCTGCAGCCAAAAAGATATTCAATGCATAGAATGTCTTGCGAAGATCCTCGACGAATGATGGGAAGAACGAATTCTTTCTCCGTTCTTAATTTCCGCCGAGGAACAACGGTTGAATATGCCTGATGTAAAGGTTATCCGTTACATTCCGTTCGATAGCCGCACGCGATGCGCGTAAACCGTTCATATATTCTTCACCCAACTCTGCCGCAACGCGGAATGAAATATGAATCAGCTGGCGGAAATCGCGGTTCATTCTCGGATTCGTCCGGTCGTGCATCAAGATTGCAATAAATTCCGGCGAAGACAACTTCGCAATCTCCGACGGAGCCGGCAGATTCGTCACATTGATATCGACCACCGTTTCATACGGTTTTCGCAGTTCTTCAATTCGTTCGAACGCCTGCGCGTAAATCTTCTTTGCAAGAACCAATCCGTTCGCATCTGATGCAAGACCTATTACTTCTTCAAGCCATGTGGTTCCGGCAGTCTTCAGGTGTACGCCGGCATTATATTGATTGAGAAGCGCATGAATGTGCGGGTAGAGCGAAAACTTATCGCTTCCGGAGTGGACAGAAAGTTTTAATTCTTCCGGCAAACCAAACGCCTTTTTTGCAAGATCGACAACCGCAAGATCGCTCTTAAATTCCTGCGAAAACTTCTTGACATCTCCGACATAATCGATTCCCTTCAAGAACGCACCGGAAAATTTCGGAGCGACTGTTTGCACGGCTACACCCTTCTTCGCCAGGCCGGCAAGAAAGAGATATAATTCGGCGGGCGATTGCGGCCGGGTCGATTCATCGATCGATACTTCAGTAATAAACGTTCCATCGCCTTTTTTTGCTTTGAGATATTCGTAAATCTTTGCCGCTTCTTGAAGGCCGAAAAGATATTTCGCAGTAAAAGCACGAAGGTCTTGAATGGTTAAGGTAATTTGCTGATCGAGAGCCGGATGCTTGAGCGTTCCAAGAATGGGAGTGAGTTCTGCGACACATATTTCAGTTTGTTCCGCTGTTGCCGGCTTGCCGATATAATCGGCAACATCGAGTGTATAATAATCGCAGGCATCGAGAAACCGGTCGACGGTTTTAAGTCCGATATGGTCGGCATCGACAAAGTAAGAACATTTCCACTGCTCCTCTGCCGCTGCAGCATCGGCTTCCTGCCGCGTAGAAATCGGCTCGGTTCCGATAATTGTATGTTCGCGATTCGATTTATTCCATACAGGATGAATTTCAACGCCTTTATCCAGCGCTTTTTTCACCGCGCGAAGCTGCGCCTTTCCTTCCATGCAAAAACGATCGCCGATGCCGAGAGAATAGCGGCCTAAGACTAAAGGTCTTGATTCCATAATAAAACTCTTTTTTGTATTACACTCCTGAGAACCCTCCGCAGCATAGATGCGAATCTGCTTGCTCACTTTCACCGGATGATTACGTCTTGTCGGGTTCGGATCAGGATCGCTGAGAAATTAGTTTATCGTTGACCACAACTGCTTACATATCCGATGTGTTTCTTAATCAAGATACAATATTGAATTCTTTGTTTCTACTGTCTTTCAAAAAACAAATACAAAAAAAATCAGGCTAAAGACCTGTCCCTGCCATAGCCAATGTATACCTTTCTCCGGACCTCAGGATGGGTTTCAAAAAGAAAGATACGGCAGACAAATCTTCATCTGCCGTTTTTCTCTTCAATAAGACATAGAATATGATTGATTTCTTGGCGCTCATTTTAAAAGAACCATTTTCCTCGTTTCGGCCTTGCCGGCAGAATTCATTTGATAAATATAAATTCCGCTGCTCAATTTCGATGCATCGAACAAGAGAGTATACGTCCGCTTTGCCTCTGCAAATCCGTTGAACAATACTGCAAGTTCCCGGCCGAGAAGATCAAATACTTTCACGGTTGTTTTTGCTCTTATCGCCACAGTAAACGTTATTGACGTTGTTGGATTAAATGGGTTCGGATAATTATTCAATGTCGCATAACTGCCGGCTTTCGGACCATGTATGCCATGCCCTCCTACAAAATCAACGGTCGGAATTTCCGGAGCGGATGCGGAATTTTGCGGATTGATATTTGATTGAACGATAAAATCCGACGCGTTATTATCGGTATCATATCCGTTGCCGCAGTATGCGTCGATACCGCCCGGAGCAAGCGAAGAAGCTGTTGAGTTTACTCGTGCTTTACGTTCGATCGATTTTGTATTGCCGCTCGTCGGACTTGGCGCCGCTGCACTGCCTTCAAAACCGTTTGCAGTTCCATAACCTACTTTATCTATGATCGCTGTTCCCGCCGGATTTGCATCTGTGAGAGCTATTGTATCGGCGTATAAAACTATTTTCCCGGCCGTCGCGCTTAAATTGATACTGTCCACTTTATCGGGGAAAGGAAGAGAAGCCGTATCATGTCCGCCTGAAGCTTCTTGAATTAAATAAAAGCTGTGGGCTGCGATAGAACCGTTTAGTATACTCACGTTCCATTTCGAGCTCGCGGCGGATGCATATTGAACAGACCAGCCTGTTAAATCCACGGTTGAAGACGTAGGATTATACAGTTCAATAAAATCGTTTTTATACGGCGCCTTTACATTTCCCCCGCCGCCGTAAATTTCACTAATGACAATATGGTCTGCTGTTTGGCATACCGACTTGTGATGACTTAAAAAACTTAACATCAATAAGAAGATCAGAACAAGCCTGCAGTTGTGCATATGTATTCCCCTTCATGAAAAGTGATATGTACATTGAAGCGCAAAGTATTTGTTTGGAAAGATCGCAGGATGCAATCGCTTTAGGATCAGCCGTTCTCAGATAACATTTGTTCTAAAAGAATATTCCTGCAATTCGCTTTTTGCAATTGATTCTGAGATTCAAACATTTGACTGGATCATCTCACCCCCTTCGATCATTTTGAATGACACGAAAGACGATATTCGTATCGATTATTCTTGGAATCCCGCCGCATCCAGCCCTATGCCGAATAATTGAAGATGCGCTGGTTTCGTTCGCCGGGACGTTAACTTGATTGTTCTGTAAATTTTTACTGGAAAATATTTCAGAAAAACAAACGTGCGGCTTATCTTCTCCGCCCTTCCGTAATACTTTCCCCCGCCGCTGAACGCTTCAATTCCGACAATAGAACACCACGCTTGTGCAAACGCCAATCTAACGATAGTTTATTACAATGCTTGCAAATCAGCGCGCGGAGAGATCGATTCAGTAGTTACGCACAGGGAAGATACTTCGACAGACAGAAATTGTCAATGCCCCATTTAGGCGGCGATTTTATGAAACCCAATTTCATTTAAATTGGCAGGACAATATAATCCCAATGGTATGATGAGTAAAATAAAGAGGAAAACGCTCTTTGCGGGGAACACAGGCATTTAACGCGCCGGCGGATGATTCAATGTGAAAAATTACAATATATTACTCCCCCGTCAACGTCCTGTCTTGAGACATCAATCCGCTGCTGAATTGAAGAGTTTTCTTAAAATAATGACCGATGAACGCTTCCACCGCACATGCCCGGCCGATCTTTTTTCTTTGAGCGGGTTTATTCAATGATACCGGCCGGCTGTTCAAATATTTTTAGGCGCTTTTTTCCAATTTCTTTTCAAGCATTTCGACCTTTTCGGACATTTTTTTCACATGCTGGTACATTCCGCCAAAAAGATAGAGAACGTAGAGAAATAAAGCCAGGGAGACAACTTCGCCGACAACCATTAAGATAATTTGAGTGTGATTCATTACTTTCTCCTAAATGATAGAATGTGAATACATCAAAATTATACATTCTGCCGCCGGTCATTTTNNACCATCAACGGCGACAGACTCTTTGATATTGTTCCCGATTTGCATGAACTGGTAAATATGACCCCCCTTTAAGAGCGGCGATCCACTGCGAATATATCTAAATATGAAGCTTTTGTCAAGCAGCATATATGAAACAGTTGGGAAAATGAAATTTGAATCTCATGGAAAAAGGGGGTATAATCTTTTTCATTATCCCTCATATATGCAACGGCATACGACAGATTTGCAGCCATGGAAAGCCAAATTCCAACCATATTTAGATGGTTTTTTGCGTTCCGAAACTGCTTGCATATAAATAGAGGATAAATTTCAATCATACGGCAAACGTAAGGGGTATAAATCGATAAAAGCAATCAAATGCGTAATGGGTCGTCGCGGATGTTTTCGACGTCATCCCGTAAAGGCGACGTCATCTGCGGCTTAAAGAACTGCCGCTTCTCATGCTTGCGCTAACTCTGTCGGAAGATTCCGAATATTCTCCAAAACCTTATATGCTTTCAGGAATTTTCCCGATCGTGTTAATTTGTTGGGAACGATAATGCATTTCAATCCTGCAGCCGCTGCCGATGTCAATCCCCTCTCGGAGTCTTCTACGGCAATACATTCTTTTGTTTCAAAACCAGTCTTCTGAACTGCCGCTAAATACGGCTCCTGATCGGGTTTGAATTTGCTATAATCTTCGCAGGCAAGAACAAAAGCGAAATATTTCACCAGGCCGGTACGGCGGTGCACAAACTCAAAGTGTTCCCGATGCGAACTTGTAACGACTCCCATGAGATACTTGCCGTACAAAATATTCAGGACATCCTCCACACCGTCCATAACTTTTGCCTGCGAACCGAGCAATTCGAGATATCGCTCATCCCGTTGATTGCGCAATCCAGCAATGTCCGCTGGAGCCAGTCCTTTTGCTTCGGCAAGATGCTAGGCGCCTCTCCCCTGAATCAAAAGCAGTTCGAGATACATCTCTTGGGTCAGAGTTATTCCTGCAGACGCAAGCACTTCATGCGTTGCAAGAAAATAGAGACCTCTGTGTCTACAAGAACACCGTCGTTATCCCAAAGAATCGCCTTGATCATGAGTCATTGATAATGTTCAAGTCATCTGCTTCTCAAATTCTGGAACTCATTTCAAAAGAATCAGCTTTTTCGTTTGTATAAAAGATCCGGCCTCTAAGCGGTAGAAATAAATTCCGCTGCTCAAACTTGCCGCATACCATTGACGTGTGTAATTACCCGCCGCCAGTTCCTCTGATGCCAGTACTGCCACTTCTCTTCCCAGCATATCATATATTTTCAACGTCACAAAAGATCGCGATGGAAGCGCAAATGCGATGGTTGTCGATGGGTTAAAAGGATTCGGATAATTCTGACTGAGAGCATACGATTTCGGCAATTCCGTTCCCGGGTCGACCTTCGTTCCAACATCGCCAATACCCGAGACTTTTATCGTATCAGGAGAGCTGTGTGCATTGCTCAGGATTGTTATCCATGCCGAATCCGTTCCTAAAGCCAAAGGCAAAAATCGCAGTGTGTCTATGGATGATTGCCCGGGTGTAATATTCATAACCGCTGACCTTGGGACAAATATCGAGTCCGATGAAACGATGCTGCTTATCTTGAGCGTATCGGTTCCGCTATTTGTAATCGTTACGGTCGTATCTTTGTATTGTCCTATTCCTATCTTACCGAAGGATATTGTTTTTGCATTGAATTGTACAGCCGGAACTCCAAAGCAATAACCGGAAACAGAGATCGTATCGGGCGAAGTCGGGCTGCTGCTTGTTATGATCAATGCAGCGGCTTGTGTTCCGATACTTGTCGGAGCAAAATGAAGTGTATCGATAAATGCTGCGCCAGCCGGTATGGCTTTTACAGTTGTCCGGCTTACAAATGCACTGTTCGACGAGCTGATGCTGCTTATCTTTAACGTGTCATTGCCGATATTGCTAATGGTTACGGTCGTATCCTTGGACTGCCCGATCAGAACTTTGCCATAATTAATATTATTGCCGCTTAATTGAGTGATGCCGGTAATAAATCCATTCCCGTAAACTTTCACCGTATCGGGTGATGAAGGAGAATTGCTGTAGACTAAGAGCGTTCCCGCAACATCACCGATTCCAGACGGTGTAAAGCGCAGCGTATCTCTGGATTTTTGACCCGGTGCGACAACCATCGGGCCTGGCCGAACGGAAAAAACGGAATTATTAGATGTAATATTGCTTATCCGGAGTGTGTCACCGCCCTCGTTTTTGATCGATATGGTGGTTTCTTTGTATTTGCTGAGCATGACTTTCCAAAAAGAAAGCGCAGTGGAGCTCAGGACAACATTGGGCTGTGAGGAAACCGCACCGCTATTTTTCATGCGAAGAATTTTACCGCCCGATCCCACAATCGTTCCATTGTTAGCGTCTGTGAAGCATACGCCGGAGAGACCACAATCAACTACGTTTGATTGTTCCGTCCAACTTGCTCCTCCGTTTGTAGTCTGAAGAATAATGCTGGCAGGTCCTATGTACATAACTCCTCCTGCTGTTTGGAATGTTACAGACTGCCTGTATCCGATAATCGTTCCTGTGTTGGCGCCAGTGAAGGAAACGTCGTACATATAAGTCGCCATTGCTCCAATTTGCTGACTCGTCCAATTTATACCGCCATCGATAGTATGAAGAATTATGCCGTTCATAGGGCCATTTCCAGGAATACTGCTTCCTACCGCCCATCCTGTATTTGCATCGGTAAAGCAGACTCTGTAGAGATACACCCCTCCGATTGATTGGGTCGTCCAGTTTGTGCCGCCATCAGTAGTGTGAAGAATTATTCCATTACCAGATCCACCCACTACCCATCCTGTATTTGCATCGATAAAGCAGACACCATAAAGCAAATATCCCGTTGGATATGGAGAGCCCGTCCAGGTCTCTCCACCATTAGTTGTGCGGAGAATTACGTGATTAGTTCCTACCACAGTTCCTGTGTTGGCATCCGTGAAGCTTACTCCATAGAGATCATTAGCTGTTGCATTTTGCCTTGTCCAATTTGTGCCGCCATCAGTGGTGCGAATAATTGTTCCATATTGTCCTACCGCTGTTCCTGTATTGGCATCCGTGAAACATACGTTATAGAGAGAATATATGGCCGGGTTTGGCTGGCTCGTCCAATTGACACCGCCATTGGTTGTGTGAAGAATTGTAGCATTTGGATAACCGCCTCCAACGGCTGTTCCTGTGTTGGCATCGGTGAAAGAGACGCTGCTGAGACCGTACATTGTTCCAATTGTCTGACTTGTCCAGTTTGTTCCGCCATTTGTTGTGCGAAGAATGATCCCGCTTGCTCCAACCGCCGTCCCAGTGCTGGCATCGGTGAATAAAACACCATGGAGCGGCAGCGTCGTTCCGCTCGACTGCTTTGTCCAGTTTGCACCGCCATCGGTAGTACGAAGAATTGTACCGCCATCTCCTACCATGGTTCCTGTATTGGTATCGGTAAAACCGACGCTATAGATATAAAATCCCGTTCCACTTGTCTGGCTTGTCCAGGTGATGCCGCCATCAGTCGTGCGAAAAATCGTGCCGTGATACCTACTTCCATCTGATGTTCCTCCCACAGCCGTTCCTGTGTTGGTATCGGTTAAGCAGATACTGTAAATATTGATATATCCGGGTCTTCCGCTTGGCATCTGGTTTATCCAACTCGTCCAATTGAGACCGCCATCGGTAGTACGTAGAATTATACCATTCCCTTGACCATCACTTCCACCTGCGCATCCTTTGTTGGCATCGGTAAAGTAGACACTTGTGAGATACAGCACAGATCCGTTTAATTGACTTGTCCAATTTGAACCGC
Organism: Ignavibacteriota bacterium; assembly: GCA_003162695.1. GTDB lineage: Bacteria > Bacteroidota > Ignavibacteria > UBA10030 > UBA10030 > Fen-1254. The sequence goes on from PMML01000105.1 coordinate 13,744, forward strand.
CGTTTGTGGTGCGAAGAATTATATTATTCCCTACTGCCGTTCCTGTATTGGCATCGGTGAAGTGCACGCCTAAGAGACTGTTGGTCGTTCCGCTTGATTGGCTTGTCCACGTCGCACCGCCATCCGTGGTGCGAAGAATCGTACCGCTGTCTCCCACAGCCGTTCCCGTATTGGCATCCGTGAATGAGACGCTTTGAAGATTATTCGCCGTTCCGCTTGTTTGAATCGCCCAGTTTGCGCCGCCATCGGTTGTGCGAACAATTGAACCGCAATCTCCCACTGCCGTTCCAGTGTTGGCATCGGTGAATGAAACACTAAGGAGTTCATTCCCTTGAGGCAGCGGATTTTGCCAGATCCAGCTCGATTGAGCGTAAGAAAAATGTCCGCCTATGATGGACAGCAGTACCAGAAAACTTAATCGAAACAATAACGATTTTTTCATAAATGATCCCTTCTTAGAAGAATGGGCAATTTCACTTTACATCCTTAAAGTTTTATGTTATTCCGCGAGGAGTAACATCTGAAGTCACATGTTATTTTGCTGACGGATCCGGCCAAACCTTCGCTTGGCCGCACACCAGACTTGAGTAAATGACTCGTCAGTACAATGAATTTGGATTCATTGTACTAATCCTGCCAAAAAAATGATTTGCGAATTACTTAGACATCCCTGACGTTGGATCCCTTCTTACCAATCAGCGGTGCACACACAATGCTGTAAAATTACTTTGTTTTATTTACAATCGCAAGAAAAATGCGATGCACAATTCCTTCCCATAGAACAAATTCGGGTGAAGAATCGTATATTATGCAATGGATAGGGAAGGAAGATCGTATGCCGAATAATACATCAAATAACAGCGACCCGCGTCTCTGGGACGCCATTCAACAGGATCTTCAGGGGGGCGGGTTCTTGAATTCCTTGAAACGCGATTTCAAGGAAATTAAAGAGTTCTATATCTCCTCCGAAAAAAAAGAACAGCTGCAAAACATGTCGCCGGTCAAACGCGGATTCTGGCTGACCGTGTGGATCTTAAAAAGTCTTATTTTAAAGCTTGCACCGGCACGGCGCCTTATTTTTCTTCTTGCCTTGGTTTTGTTTTTTTGGGGAGACAACCTCAATATTAGGAACGATAAGGTTTCATTCTCATCGAACTTATCGTTTTCAGCCGTACTCTTTGTCCTGGTGATCCTTCTGGAACTTAAGGATAAGCTGCTTGCCCGCGATGAATTGGAAGCGGGCCGAAAAGTGCAGCAGGCGCTGATGCCGCAGGAATCGCCTGTCATCGAGGGCTGGCAGGTATTTCTTTTCACTCGCCCTGCCAATGATGTAGGAGGCGATCTGGTAGATCATCTTGCTCTGAGCGAACAACAGCATATCGTTTCCATTGCGGATGTTTCGGGCAAAGGATTGCAGGCAGCATTACTGACAGCAAAATTGCAGGCAACTATACGCGCTCTTGCAACCGATGGTGGATCGATGGAATCTCTTTTCGGAAATATCAACCGGATATTTCATCGCGACCGCGTTCCCTCTTCGTTTGCATCCCTTCTTTCCGTACGCATCGATGTCAAGTCGGACATCGTACGCTATGTGAATGCCGGACATTTACCCCCTATCATGCTGCATTCCAAAAGATGCAGCGAGCTTTTAAAGGGCCAGCCGGCGCTCGGGCTTATGATGACAACGCAGTATCAGGAAGCTTCCTGTGCGCTGGAAAACGGCGACGTATTGATAGCCTATTCGGACGGTGTGACTGAGGCACGCGACGAAGCAGGACGGTTTTTTGGCACCGAGCGGTTTTTACAAAGCCTGCCGCAGCTTCAAACGCTTCCTGCCGAACAAATCGGCGAACATATTATTCGCTCGATCGACTGGTTCGTGGGTGCGGCTCCGACAAGCGACGATCTTTCATTGATTGTTATAAAGAAAATATGATCGTATCTTAACAATTATCTCTTGAGGAGTCTTTATGCGAATATTTTTTTTGTTTTTGATCGTCCTCAGCTGCCTTGTACCGGCAAGCTATGCACAGCCTGCCGATGCGGCCGTGATCATTAACCAGAGTACGCTGAACGGTTTTTTTGGGGCCATCGGTCCCATCAGCGGCAAAGGCCAATACAATGTAATCGGGATGCAGGGTCAATACACATGGACGCTCCGCAATGCCCGTATCGAGCTGCGGCCGAATCAGGCAAAATTCATCGCAGATGCAGACATCCACGCCGGTCCGATTTCATACAGCTCCGGAGCCTCCGGCAATGTCGAGGTACTCTATCATCCGGAATCGAACAGAATTTCGGTAAAAGTCCTGCAGGCAATTTTTGAAGTATATTTTAAAATTTTTGGAAAGAAAATCCACATCACGGATATCGATGCGGCAAAATTCTATAAGCCGGAATTTGAATTCGCAGGCCCTCAGCCGATTCAAGCCAGTGTCGATGTTGCACTGCCGGACAGCACCAAGAAAACAATTTTTATCAAACCGTACGGACAAAACCTCGTCATCGAACAGGAACGGATCGTCGTGGCCTCAAAGCTGAGGTTTTCTGATCATCCGATTGAAGACCAGAAAAATCAATAATTTCACAGAGGGAATGGTATCGTTCCGGTTGTATGATGTTTTCTTGTGACTATTCAGCGTGAGTTTTATATTTGTAAATTATATTACCGCATCGAACTTCTGTAGCCCAATATGGGCGAGCCGACACCGCCCTCCTGCGGCGGGCCCGCCAAAAAGACGGTGAGTAAACAAGAGGGTGTCGGAACATCCCGCGACCANNTTGAACGTCGTCCGCGACGAACAGCTGCAAGGGGATATCTAAAACCTCATTGTAAATCGGTTTTCAAAATACACTGAGTAATAACGTTTTCTTTTACTATACCGCATTGTTTCGGTCTGAAGAGCACGGTTCTGTGTCCACTTCGTGCGAAGAGCTTCAAATTTCTTTCCCGGCAATCCCGAGGAATACGGTCTCCGTCATTTTTTGTACGATCTCTTCGATGACATTATCCGGAACACCGTCCGAATATTTGGACTGGGACCGCATATCGCACATATCGTTAACATAGTCGACCGCCGCGATGCGTGAGTTTTCCATAAACGCAATTTCTGTTGAAAAAAAATCCAGCCCGCATACACTCTGAATCGTTTGTGTCATGCTGCGCAGCGGACAAAGTGAAAACAACCGTTCTTCTTCCGGCGTAACCGCAGTATAAACATGCGTCCGATCATCCCACCAGCATGGAATAATTTCCCCGAATGCATAAAAGACGCGGAACCATGCACGCCTGCCCTCGAACCCGACGGGAACGATTGTCTCCTGAAGTAAATACTTATCGTTCTTATGCAATTGGCGGGCATCAATCACTTCTTTCAATGTTTCAGCTCCCAATATGACGCCGATTCCCCCTCCCGTTGTATTGGCCGGTTTGATGATAAACGGCCTGCCGAGCATTGCCAGTTCCGATACCGACAGTTCGATTTCTTTTTGATGATTGAAGGGAGAGATAATGATGGTATAAGGAACATGAAGTCCATGCGATAGAAATTCCAGGTGCATGGTTGCTTTATCCGCGGCACGGAGCATTTTGTCCGTAGGATTGATCGGATGAACACCGAATCCTTCCAAGAGAGACCGCCGGAGCACTTCCCGCGCAATCGGCAAAAAGGTCTCGTTCTCATCCGATGCACGGTCAAAATAGTAACGGAATGAAATTTTTCCCTGAAAATATAATTCTGTGAGAATTTGAACGTTCTGAGGTACAATCTGCAGGAGCGTCAGATTCCGGCTGCAGGCCGATGCTTCGATCGAACGAATGAAATCCGCATCATATTCCCACGTCCATGCAACGCCAATATCGTATTGTTCCGCCGTTTCTGTACTCATATTCGTATCGGTAAGATACCGGCTTTCAATATCGTATGCAATGGAATATTTTCAGGCAGGCAAAAACACCGTTGCCGGCGGAAAAAGTCCCATGCGGCTTTTTTTATTGACTGTGACCCGTTCCTTTTGCATTTTAGAGCAGAAGGACATCCGGGTATGAATCTTTAGAGAAGGTGAAGATATGGATCACAAAGAGACAGCAGTGCAATATTTTCAATCGGGTTTTAATTGTGCTCAATCGGTATTTGCCGCTTATGCAGACGAACTCGGATTGCAGAAAGACCATGCCCTCAAAATTTCTACCGGTTTCGGCGGCGGTATGGCGCGGCTCCAAAAAACATGCGGCGCTGTTACGGGTTCGTTCATGGTGCTCGGTTTAAAGTATGGAAAAGACAGTGATGGAGACGACAGCGCACGTGATAAAACATACAAGCTCGTCAGAATTTTTGCAGACCGGTTTACCGCACAGCACGGCACTCTCGAATGCAGCAAGCTCATGGGGTGCGATCTCAACACGCCGGAGGGACAACTCTATTCGCGCGAATACAACCTTCATGCAAATGTTTGTACACAGTGCATCAAGACCGCAGCTGTTCTTCTTGACGAACTGCTGAAATCCTCCGAATGACCGCCGCCCAGTCTTTGGGTCTGCATTATCAATCCAATCGGCAGAAGGATCCTCTTATATAATCTGTTCTGATTTTTAACAGGCCGGTGTTCACAGGTATAATCCGGCATTCATGCCCGGTGGAATTCATCATACTCTAAAGAATCCGCATTTTTCTTTTCATGCCGAAATAAACCAGCCAGAAACAGAGTCCTATAGCTCCATACACAGCCGCTTCCGCCGGTCTATCCGCAATGAGAAAAAAATTCTGATTTCCTATATGAAAAAACGAAAATGGAGCAAGCGAGAAAAAGATCGCCAAACCGAGAATGGACGATCGTATCTTGATAAGCCGGCGCGTCGATTTCAACGCTTTCACTTCACTTTCCGCTTTCAATAGCGGAAGCGCTTTATCCGCAAACGGACTATCATATTGCTTCCGTGATTGCCTGGCAAATTCCGGATGATCCTGAAAATATTCTTCGACGATACGCTTCGTGTCGCCGCTGCACTCGCCGGAATAATAGGCCGGCATTAAATCATTGATGATGTTTTCGGTGATGTTCATTGAGATTTTCCTTTCACATTGTTTAAATCATTGCTCAATTTGGCGCGAGCGCGAAACACTTTTACCTTCACGTTCGAAATTCCCAACCCGGTCAGACGGGCAATTTCTTCATACGGCAGTCCCTCTTCCGCACGGAGGAGCAGAACTGTCCTGTCGATTTCCGGCAATCGCTGCATTGCTTCCAGAACAAGCTGTACATCCAACTGCAATTCCAAATTTTTATCCGGCAGAACGGCGCCGTCTACAATGGTCTCGCTCAAAGGCGCCTTTTTATTCTGAGAACGGCGATGCTGGAGAAAACGATTCCTTGCAATTTTTAAAAGGTACGCTTTTACCGTTTCAACGCGTATTTCGGTATCGCTTAACCATACCCGTTCGAATGTTTCCATCGTAATATCGTCTGCCGTATCCGCATCGCCGCAAAGCCAGAAAGCAAACCGGTGAACATCATCGGCATATTTCCGATACAATTCATTGAAGGTCAGAATATTCATACTCATACATATACTATCACCGAAGATCGGAAAAGTTACAAGAATAATTGTTTTTCTTCCGCATTTCGGAACATCGTATACTTGACGATTTAAAAACCATAACCCTTTTATATGCAGGAAAAGAACCGCTGCTCTATCAATACATCAAACACATGCATCCTCAGCGATGCGGTGTACGAACGGAAAACCCATGCGGCAAAACGCGGACACAGCGTAATCGCCCTATGGAACCCGGGAGCGGAGACTGTAAAATATTGGGCGGTATTCACGAAGGCGGTACAGGATTTTCGTCTGCGTTGAGACCGTAAACGCATGCAACGAACTTATTTCGCTCGCTCCAAACGGAAACCAGCCGCTCTCAGTTACGATCGGAGTCGAATAATGGACGCTTCCGGGAAGACTGACCGGTGTGTCCGGGACTTATTCCCAGGTCACAAGGGCTTGAAAAACCTTTGTCCCTTTTGTATGGCTCAAGCCTTCGAGATAATATTCTTGTGAGGAAGATGTAACGGGAGTTTTAAAAAGAGCTACCCGGTCTCCGAGCAACATTTCTTCCAAATAGTTCACCTGCAGGGATGCTATGCGTCCGCTTCGAAATTGCGCCGGCGAAAAACAGTCCGTAATCCATTTTGCGTACTGTGCATTATTGACATGCTGATTGGTATCGATATCGCTCAGAAGAATTGTTTTCTCCATAACTTGAGTCACTTCCTGCGGGACCGCTATTTTATCGAGCGGCTCCTGCAGGGCATGCGCTGCACCGGGAAACTCCAGATTGACAGGATAATTATCAAGCCTTCGCGGCCTCCCTTTTTCCGTATCGAGCATAAGCCACGCGGTCGTCGCAGCGACCAGTGTCTTTCCCTGTTCGTCGGTCATGGAAAAATCGCGGAGTGCAAAAAGCCGGTCGATTCCTTTCGGCCATGTGGCCAAACGGACCGTACTGCCCCAGCGGGGCATTGAATCGATCTTTACTTTGATTCTGGAAAGAACCCACGCCAGCTTCGCTTGATGAAGCGAGTCGTAACCGACCTGCAAGTGGGCGGCATGAATCCCGGCCAGTTCCTGAAACCGGTTGAAAAGCGCGTAAAGGGAAAGGAGTCCGGAAAAATCCGCTTCGTACGAAGCAATTAAAAATGAATCTTCACATCGTTCACGTGAGAGCATATTCGATCAAAAATTTATTAACAGTTATAAACTAAGAATAAACAATTATTTGCAAACAGTAAACTGTGAAGAGCAAACAGTAAAAAATGAATAGTGAAAAAACCAAATTGCCGAATAACAAAGCAGCCAAACATCCGGATAACGGGCAAATAAGAGCATCATAAAAATCGGAATACATCACTGAAACTGCATACCATTCGATCATCATAACTTGCAATTAATCTCTTTTTTTAATAAATCAGCTATAAGCCTTTATGCCCGTTTACAAAGGAATTTTTTACTTATCTTTACTCGTTCCTTTTGGCTGTTTGTTGTTTATCAAATGCCTTTATGAAAATTTGTATGTTTTTTAATTGCTCCATCTTCACCAAAGATTAATACTCAATCCAATTTTCATTGGATTAATTAAAGGAGTTCTTATGGGAAAAACACCGGCGTTCACTGGAAAAAACGATATCGGAAAAACATCTCTTCCGGGGTATGTTCAGTTCGATTCATCCAATGGAATAATAAAGCTGACAGGAAGCGGCGAGAATATGTGGGAAAATCAGGATGCTTTCTTTTTCATGTGGGATAAGATTGAAGGAGATTGTTTTGGAAAAGCCGATATCGCATGGGAAGATGCGGGTAAAAATCCTCATTGCAAAGCCGGATGGATGATACGGGCCGGATTAGATCCGGACGATGCGTATGCAGATGCCGTTGTTCACGGCGATGGACTTATCTCGCTGCAGTATCGAAAAACGAAAGGCGGTGCAACGTCTGAAATTCAATCGCCGCTCCGCGGTGCAAAAGCAATTTCGTTTGAACGTACCGGCAATCAATTTACCATGTCGGTATCCGATACATCCGGCATTATGCATCCGATTGGAACCATCACCGTCGAGATGCCCGGGCATGTGTATGCGGGTCTTTTTGTTTGTTCGCACGATTCTATGGCGAGAGAGACGGCGCTCTTTTCAAACATTGGCTACAGCGAATACGGAGTTGTTCCATTCGAGAAACGAGTTGTTGAAAGCACGCTTGAGACCATGAACTTTGAGACAGGCATACGAACAATCGTTCGGCGCGCAAAAGAACATTTTGAAGCTCCCAATTGGAGCCGGGACGGAAAAACCCTCATTTACAATTCCGCCGGAAAAATCTACATGATCCCTACCGGCGGCGGCACACATCAGCTGATCAATACCGGTTTTGCAGTGAAATGTAATAATGACCATGGGCTCTCATGGGATGGAAAAGAATTAGTTATCAGTCATCATGCTGATGATGGCAAGTCGCGCATCTATCGATTGCCAAGCGGCGGCGGAGTACCCATGCTCGTGACGAAGAACGGGCCGTCGTATTGGCACGGTATTTCGCCAGACAATAAAACACTTGCATACTGTGCAGAGCGAAACGGCATCTATGATGTTTATACGATTTCGACGGATGGGAGCGAGGAAAAACGTCTGACCTCGACACCCGGCCTGGATGACGGACCGGAATATTCTCCGGATGGAAAATACATTTATTTTAATTCCGTCCGAACGGGTCAAATGAAAATATGGCGCATGAAACCGGACGGAGCGGAACAAATTCAATTTACGCCGACCGATGAATACGGCGATTGGTTTGCACATCCGTCGCCGGACAATAAATGGATCGTGTTTGTTTCATACGATAAATCGATAGAAGGACATCCGGCCGATAAAAATGTAGTCCTTCGCTCGATGACGACGAATGGCAGCGATATTAAAACTATTGCTCATCTTTTCGGCGGACAAGGAACAATGAACGTGCATTCCTGGTCACCGGACGGTAAAGAATTTGCATTTGTAAGCTACAGGCTTGTTGCGCCCTGAATTTTTGAAGATGCGTCTGATTGAGTGTAGATAACTCTTTAGCGTATTTTCAATATTTATATTCTCCGCCTTTTTATAGAGGAGATAAAGAGGGGGGTTGCTCATCCACCCCCTTGTGCTTTCCCTAAAAAAGAGGGCAAAAAGAAATTTAAGCCGATTATATCATGTAAAGGCAGCGATACGCTGGACGGTTATGAGTACGCTCTTGTTTCTTCCGCACTTCATCTATCGAACGGGAGAATCGCATATATGTTGAAAGGGAGAACAGTATGAATATCGTCATTTGGGGATGCCGGGGATCCATTACATCGCCCGGACCGTCGACGATTCGTTACGGCGGCGAGTCGACGTGCATTGAAGTGAGAACCGGGGCGGGAGACGTTATCATCATCGATGCCGGATCCGGCATCAGGAAACTCGGCCGGCAATTGCTGAAAGAACAGTCGGTTACAAAAATCAATCTCCTTCTGACCCATTCGCATTGGGACCATCTTGCAGGTTTTCCTTTTTTTCAGCCGGCATACTTTTCAAGATATTCTTTTGCACTATGCGGAGGATCCGACGCACAGACATCCGTGCTAAAATATTTAATGCACCAGATGGACCCTCCATATTTTCCGGTGAATTTTACCGAATTAAAAGCCAGGTTTGAATCAGGCTGCTGCTGCAACAACGGACTTTGCGAAAAAAGTTTACAGTACGCCGATCGGTCGATGCGCTGTGAATCGATTCCACTGAATCACCCGAACGGAGGAGTCGGTTTCAAATTTTCCGATAGCAGCGGATCTTTCGTTTTTCTTACGGATAATGAAATCCGCTATTCTCATCCGGGCGGCATGCCGCGGGATGCATATGTCGGGTTTTGCAGAAATGCCGGCCTGCTGATTCACGATGCTCAATTTGAAGAATCAGAGTATAAAAAAACACGGGGCTGGGGACATTCAACGTTCCAGGATGCGCTCGACCTCGCACTCGATGCAGGCGTGCAGCGCCTGGGACTCTTCCATCATGACCCGGACAGAACGGATGATGAGTTAGACCGCCTGGTTGATTGGTGCCGGAATTATGTGCGTCAAAAGGGAAGCTCGCTCGAATGTTTTGCATGTGTAGAAGGGATGAAATTAAGCGTTTAAAATCATTCCCTCTGCATCCGCAGATGTTTCCGGCATCAACCGCAAAAAGGCAGGACCAGCTGCACCAACAATAGAAATTTAAAATACTTGTGTTGTGTAATGACTCCCGATTATTACCTGAAAGCATTCTCCATGATAGCGATAGTCTCTGCAAGAGAGAGCGTATAACGGTCAAGTTTAAACAACCCTCCCATCGTCTCATGTGCGTTGCGCGCCAGAGACGGAATTTCTTCCTTTTGAATTCCATAATCGCTCATTTTCAGATCTGCCGCGCCGCACTGCTGCTGCAAATCGCGCAGAGCATCTATAAAGAAATGCCCATCTTTTGTTTTTCCCTTTTTTCCCATCACTTCTCCCATATGGATGGTACGTTCCGGCACCTTTTCTGCAAAGAAAGAAAAATACGACTGCGACAGCATAATCAACCCGGCGCCATGGGGCAAGGAAGGGTGAAATGCGCTCAATGCATGCTCCATGGAGTGTTCCGAAGTACAGGAAGAAGTCGATTCCACAAATCCCGAAAGCGTATTTGCCAATGCAACATTGGTTCGCGCCTCGATATCCGATCCGTTTTTTACGGCAGCCGGAAGATATTTATTTAAAAGGGCGATACTCTTTAATGCGTACATGTCGCTGACCGGATTTGCAATTTTAGATATGTATCCCTCGGCTGCATGGAAAAAAGCATCGAATCCCTGGTACGCCGTCAACAAAGGCGGGACCGTAATCATCAGCTCGGGATCGACGATGGAAATACACGGGAATGTTTCCGGTATACCGAAGCCGATTTTTTCATGACGTTCTTCATGAGTAATAACCGTCCACGGGTCGGCTTCCGTACCCGTCCCTGCAGTTGTCGTAACGGCAACGATCGGCAGCACTCCGTTGGATACCGGCTGTCCTTTCCCGCTGCCGCTTCCGATGTAATCCCAATAGTCGCCGGGGTTCTTTGCCATTACAGCAATGCTTTTAGCTGAATCGATGCTGCTCCCGCCCCCCAGGCCGATTATGAAATCACACTTTTCGGCCCGCGCGATTTCCGCTCCTTGCATCACATGCTGACGAATGGGATTCGGTAAAATCTTGTCAAAGACAACCGTCTCCGCGCCATTTGAATGGACCAGCTGAACAAGCCTGTCGAGGTATCCGTGTTTTCTCATCGATGAACCGGCGGAAAGAACGATGAGTCCCTTCTTTCCGGGCAGCTGAATTTGAGAAAGCTGATTGAGCGAACCGGGTCCAAAGAAAATTTTGGTCGGGATGTGATATGTAAAGTTCATTTTCGGTCTCCTCTCTTTTAATAATTATATGAATATGATTGAATATACTTTATTATTCGTGAAAAGGACATGGGATCATCTATAGCGAGCAGCAGTCAGCATAGTATCTTATTTGGAATATTTAAAAATCCCCGTTCATTTTTATCTCGCAGAATTTCTCGGTATTTTTATCTTCGATTCGTTGTTGAACGTGTCACGGAAGAAAGCGTATTAATGAAAATAATATTCTTGTTATTACCGTTCATGATAACATCGCTCACTCTATCGCTTTTGGCGCAGCCCGCCGCAAACGAAACAAGTCCTTCGGATTGGACTTTCCATTTTCAGCAGACAATTATAACGCAATATCATCCGCACTTCAGTGCAAAGTATTCCGGTCAAAATAGTCTTGATACAAGCGAGCCGGCTCAGACGTCCGTCACATCGACTTTTTTTGTAGGAAAAAGGTTATGGGACGGCACTGAAATTTATTTCGTTCCGGAGCTTGCCGGCGGCAATGGAATGAGCGGTACGAAAGGAGCCGCCGGTTTCCCGAACGGCGAGACCTACCGCATCGGCGATCCGACACCGCAAGTAACGGTGAGCCGGATTTTTATCAGGCAGACGTTCGCTCTTACAGACCGGGACACAATGTTTTCTGACGACGTAGATCAAATTGCAGGACTGCAGCCATCAAAGAGACTGACGCTGATATTCGGAAAAATCAGCATGACCGATTATTTCGATAATAACAGTTACAGCCACGATCCGCGCTCGCAATTTATGAACTGGGCGCTCATGTCGAACGGCGCATGGGACTATCCTGCAAACACCCGCGGCTATACCTGGGGCTTTGTCAGCGATCTATCGCTGTCTCCATGGGCATTCAGAATTTCCGGCGCAATGGTCCCTGCGCAAGCGAATATGTCCGATATGGATCAAAACATCGGCAAGGCAAATTCGGAAACGATAGAGATCGAGCGGTCGTACGAAATCGGCTCGCAGAAAGGCATCATCCGGGCGCTCGGATTTTATACCGAGGCACGGATGGGAAATTACGAGCAGGCGCTTCAAATGCCGCCGGGACAAATCGATATTGTGCCTACAAGAGAATCCGGCCGCACAAAGCACGGATTCGGCCTGAATATTGAACAAGCGTTCTCCGATAATATCGGCTTCATGTTGAGAGCCGGATGGAACGACGGCGCAAACGAGACATGGATGTTCACGGAAATTGATCGAACAATCAGCTCAGCTCTATTGCTGGACGGCGCACTCTGGCAGCGAAAGGGCGACAACATCGGTATAGCGCTGGCACTCAATGGAATTTCTCAAGACCATCGCAATTATTTGCAAGCAGGCGGATACGGATTTATCATCGGCGACGACAAACTGAATTATTCGCCGGAATTTATCACAGAACTGTTCTATGAATTTTCCCTGCCTGAATTCCATCTCTTTCTTACGCCGGACTATCAGTTTGTGCTTCATCCGGCATATAATGCAGACAGAGGACCCGTTCACGTTTTGGGCATGCGTGCACACGTCGGTTTCTAATACTGCTCGACGGATTTAAAGAACGGGATAAAGCGGCATAAATATTCCAAAAAGGGTATATGCTGGAGAGGATTCTTAAAGGACAGATGAAAAGGATTGAATACGAGTGCCAGTCCTAAAAAATGATATTGTATTCCATGAGGCCCGCCTGTCATAGCAAATATTATGTGCGGCGGGCAGGCCCGTGCCGCGAAAATAATGCACTTCTGCACGGCAAAACACAATATTACTTAACTGATGTTACGCAGAGAATGAGCTACACAGAAAAAAGTAAGTTGTCATACCCGAATGCCTTCATCGGGTATCCAGTTCTTCTGGATTCCCACTAANNTGTTTTTTGCGTAACATCAGTTACTTAATTGAAGCGGCATTAAATCCGGGGGGCGAAGCTTCATCGCAGCATCGGCAGCTTTTTGACTCCCTCATTTCTTTTTCCTCAGTGAAACATTAATACTCATTGTTCGTATCTTTTTATATAGGCGGTAAGGGAGATTCTTTCCCGGTGTTTTTCTCAGTCCATAAAATTCATTATAATTGACATATGACTATGAAAAAGAAAATCCTTCTTTCATCTGCAGCCGTCGTTGTAATCGGCGGTGCGGCGCTTTTTTTCTTCGGGGGAAATAAATCCGCCGGAAACAACGCGCTTCCAAAAATCAAGGTCACACGAGGAACGATTGTCGATAAGGCGCTTGCCGTCGGGACTATCGAGCCGGAGAATGAAATATCGATCAAGTCGAAAGTTTCCGGAGTTGTCGGTCATATTTATGCCGACGTCGGAGCGTACGTAAAGATCGGCGATCCGATTCTCGAGGTCCGTCCCGACCCTGCGCCGCTGGAACTCGCAAATGCAAAACGTCAGGTTCAGATCAGCCAGGTCGATGCCGATAACTTAAAAAAAGACATGGTTCGTCAGGAATCGCTTCATCAAAGCAAAATGATTTCCGACAAAGATTACGAAAACTACCAAATGCAGGCTCAGGATGCCGAACTGAAATTAAAAATTGCTATGGAAACACTCGCTCTCATGGAAAGCGGAAAAGTTAAAATCGGAGACACGGAAATCGAATCGATTGTCAAAGCCCCCATCTCCGGCTCTATCCTCAACCGTTCCGTGGAGGTCGGCGACCCGGTAACGCCGCTGACGTCGTATCAGGAGGGAACGGTTCTCATGAAGATGGCAAACATGGAGCGGCTTATCTTCAAAGGTACGGTCGATGAAATCGATGTCGGCAAGATGAAAGAAGGAATGGAGACCGAACTTAAAGTCGGCGCGCTGCCCGGCGATACGGTCCGGGGCTTTCTGCGGAAAATTTGGCTCAAGGCGGAAAAGAAAGATAATGCAACTGTTTTTCCGATCGAGATACTTATTCCGAACAAAAAAAATGCCGTCCTCCGCGCCGGATACTCGGCCAATGCCGATATCATTATTCAGAAAAAAGTCAATGTCCTGATGATTCCAGAGAGAGTCGTTACAATGCGGAACGATTCCTCATTCGTGAGCATCACATTAGGTCCCAATAAAGAGGAACAGCGTTTGATCAAAACCGGCCTCAGCGACGCGATCAATATCGAAGTCGTTTCCGGGTTGAAAGAAGGAGACGAAGTGCAGGAAAAACCGGTTAAGAAAATCGATTAACACTTTAACCCGGCAAGAATGACAATGGAAACATTTCGATCGATCATTTCAGAATTTATCGTCGACCTTCGCGCGCAGAAACTGCGTGCTTTTTTGACGATGTTTGGAATCATCTGGGGCACTGTCGCTATTGTCGTGCTCGTAGCATTCGGCGTCGGTTTCAGAAAACAGACTGCAGCCAATATGCACGGCATGGGAGAAGGCATCGCCATCGTATGGCCGGGCAGGACAACCAAACCGTGGGCCGGGTACGGAATCGGCCGCCCGATTTCATTTGTCGAAGAAGATACAAAACTCATAACTGCGGAAGTGCCGGCTGTATGCGCCATAAGTCCCGAATACGGAAAACGGACGGTGGCACATGTCGGGGAAAACATACTCAATCCGCTTGTCTCCGGCGTCAACGTTATCTACGGCGATATGCGCAATATCAATCCTGAACAGGGCGGCCGGTTCATCAACGCGCTCGATATTCAGGACCGGAAGAGAGTCGCCGTTATCGGCAATAAAGTGAATGAATTCCTTTTTAAAGACCAGGATGCAATAGGTAAAACGGTTTTTATCAACCAGGTTCCCTTTACCATCATCGGGATCATGCAGAAAAAGACTCAGCCCTCCTCCTATAACAGCCAGGATCAAGACCGTATTTTCATTCCTCACACAACATTCGTTTCCCTCTACGGATATACTCACGTAGACAACATTATTTATCAGATCAGCGATCCGCGCATCGGAGAAGAAACGGAAAAAGATGTGAGGACAGTACTGAGCAAGCGGTACAAATTCGACCCGACCGACAAAGACGCCGCTTTTATCTGGGATACGACGGATTTTGACCGCCTCTCGTTTTATATGTTTCTCGGAATTAATCTTTTTTTAGGACTTATCGGAAGTTTTACACTCGGTGTTGCGGGACTCGGCGTTGCGAACATAATGTTTATTGTCGTACAGGAGCGCATAAAGGAGATCGGTGTGAAAAGAGCTCTCGGGGCTACGAAAAAAAACATTATGCTCCAATTTTTCTGCGAAACGTTTTTCATCGTTTTTACGGGATCGGCGGTCGGCTTTCTTCTTTCGTACGGCATCGTGACGTTCCTTGGAATGCTTCCGATCAAAGATTATGTAGGTACGCCCGTTATTTCGATGGAAGTCGTCGTCACGACGATTTCCGTGCTTGTCATTGTCGGTCTCTCCTCCGGCCTCATGCCGGCGCGCCGCGCATCCAATCTGGATGTGATCGAGTGTCTGCGCACATAAAGTTTTTTTCATCACAAACGGATCGGCGATCGTATGTTTTTTGAACTCTTCAGGGATTTTCTTTTCGACCTTCGCGTGCACAGGCTGCGCGCAGCATTGACGCTCATTGCAATTACATGGGGTACCATCGCTGTTGTTCTTCTGCTCTCCTTCGGACAGGGACTCGGCACTCAAATACTCAAAGGATTAATGAATGCCGGAAACCAGATTATTATTTTGTACGGCGGCGAAACGGGACTGATCTATCAGGGATTGCCCAAAGGACGAACCATTTCTCTGCTAGAAGAAGATGTAGATCTTTTGACCAGAACGGTAGCGGGAATCGGAATGATTTCTCCGCAATACCGGTCCAACATCACATTGACATACGGCAATTTTTCGACGAACACGGAGTGCGAAGGCGTAAATCCGGAGTTTGAAGAGATGCGGCGCATGTACCCTGCAGCAAACGGCCGGTTTCTCGACAATGCGGACATCGAACGTCAAAGACGCGTTCTCGTTCTCGGATCCGAGATCGCGAAGGACATCTTTAAAGATCAGGACCCGATAGGCAAAATCGTCCTGGTCAACGAAGTTCCGTTCACAACCGTCGGCATCATACAAAGAAAGACTCAGACTGCAATGAACAACGGACCCGACACACGGCGCGCCGTTATGCCGTATACGACATTTCGAACGATGTACGGCAACAAACATGTCAACTCAATCGCTATACGGCCCGTCAACACTGCCCAGCAGGAAACTATGAAAGCTTCCATTTATGAGGTTCTCGGCCGAAAGTACCATTTCGATCCGAAAGACGAGCGTGCGCTGAATATGTGGGATTTTATAGAGGCGGAAAAAATTACAAAGAAAGTCGACCTCGGTCTTTCGCTCTTCCTCTTCTCTATCGGATTTCTTACGCTGGTCATAGCAGGAGTCGGTGTGGCAAATGTGATGTATGTAGTCGTAAAGGAAAGAACCAGAGAGATCGGAATCAAACTAGCCGTTGGCGCACGGCGAAGTTACATCATGATGCAATTCATATTCGAATCGCTGCTGCTTTCGTTCTCCGGCGGAGCGATTGGAATTATCTTTTGCTCGATCATCGTCTCCATCGTTCGTTCAATGCCGGCAGAACAGGGGGCGATGCAATTCATCGGACGTCCCGTTCTTTCTCCCGTGCTCATTGCAATTACCGTAGGAATACTTACGGCAGTCGGTTTTGCCGCCGGTGTATTCCCTGCTCGAACGGCCGCAAAACTCGACCCGGTCGAGTCGCTGCGGTATGAATAGGAAGAGCGATGAAATATGAATGGCAAAATAAATTGCAACTCAACTAGAAATTGAAAGATAATAATTTCGTACTAGTCAGCGTGATAATGAAAGATCAAAAATCCCCCCCTTTAAGGAAGACCTTCCTCCCTCTTGCAAAGGGGGGATTAGGGGGGTTCATAGAGCCCGAGCTTCAACGATAAACCCCCTGTCCTGCGGACACCCCCCTTAGATAATTAAGGGGGGAACGTTGCAACACATGAAAAATAATCATGCATTGACTTACCCCTCACCAATCGTCAACCTTCCCCCCTTTGACAAAAGGGGTCGCGGGGGATTTAAAACTGAGCAAAAAGCCAATTATTTAAAAATACGTTGTTAGTTACAATAATTTATTAATTTCCCTTGTTTCAAGTTTTACTCGCCTCCCATTATATTAAACATGAATCGCAATAACAGGCGATGATATTCCTTTAATAAATCACAGACCTACTTCAGCATCTGTATCTTCAATGTTTTTACCACCTGCTGTGCATTCGATCCTTGCACCATCATGCGGACAAAGTAGATGCCGCTGGCAAAATGCGAACCGTCAAATATCGCTGTGTATTGACCTGCCCTTTTGTTGCCATCAACAAGCGCTATCCAAACAATTTAGACGAATAAAAAAATGCACTCATAGGCTTCTATGTCTATGGCATTTGATTTGATTTTGCTATAAAATATGAATGATACATTGATTTCTTATAATGTATATTGAAGGAAAAACTCTTTCGTTACGAGACTCAGAAAAACAGCGTTTTAGGAGAATAGATGAAAAATATTATTTCTTTTTTATTGCTGATTATTATATCTCAATCATATTCCCAAAATAATCTGCCCTATACGAATCCGAAATTACCCGTTGAAAAACGCGTTGAGGATTTGTTGAGCCGGATGACACTCGAAGAAAAGATCGATCTTCTCGGAGGGACAGGATTTGCGACAAAACCAAACCAAAGGCTGGGTATCCCCGAATTAAAAATGTCCGATGGCCCGCTCGGCGTTCGATGGAATACATCGTCCGCGTTTGCAGGAGGTATCGGCGCCGCCGCTTCGTGGGATACGGCGCTCGTCGGTCAATTAGGTTCCGCTATCGGGAGAGAATTAAAAGCACACGGGCGGGATGTGATTTTGGGACCCTGTGTGAATATTGCAAGACTGCCGTTGGGCGGCAGGAATTTTGAAAGCTTCGGTGAAGATCCTTATCTGACTTCGAGAATGGCGGTCAGCTATATCGAAGGCGTTCAAAAGGAAAATGCCGCAGCTACGGTAAAACATTTTGCCGTAAATAATCAGGAATATGAAAGAGGGTTTGTCGATATCAGAATCAGCGAACGGGCATTGAATGAAATATACCTTCCGGCTTTCAAAGCGGCTGTTACCGAAGCTCATACCCTGGCAGTCATGTCCGCTTATAATAAAGTGAACGGCCCTTACTGCAGCGAAAATGACTACCTTCTCAAGACAAAATTAAAGGATGAATGGAAATTTGCCGGATTGGTCATGTCCGACTGGGGCGCAGTGCATAGCTGCATTCAGACGGCAAATGGAGGACTTGATCTTGAAATGCCGACCGGTGAATATTTGAATAACAAAACTTTAAGCGATGCCGTTAAAAACGGCGCCGTCAGCGAACAAACTATTGACGATAAAGTAAAACGAATTTTAACGGTCATTTTCAAGCTTGGTTTATTCGAACAGCCGCACAAAGAAGATGCCGGATTAGTAAATACAAAAGAAAACCGGGATATCTCATTACAATTAGCCCGTGAAGGAATTGTCCTTTTAAAAAATGATGGAATTCTTCCTTTAGAGACGAATAAACTTACATCGATAGCCGTTATTGGCCCCAATGCGGCTGCAGCACGAACAGGAGGCGGAGGAAGCGCTGAGGTAACACCGGTTTATTCCGTCAGCCCGCTCGACGCATTACAGAATAAAATCGGAAGCAGGGTAAAAATAAATTATGCACCGGGTGTTATTCTGGGATTTAATGGAATAGCTGTTGAAGCAAAATATTTTTTGTTGCCCTCCGGAAATGGCGAAGGTCTGCTGGGTGAGTATTTTAGCAGCCAAAATCTTGAAGGCCGGCCTGCCTTTACGCGAAACGACGATAAAATAGATTTCGATTGGGGATCAAAATCCCCCAGGGAAGGCTTTTCCAGAGAAAATTTTTCGGTGAGATGGACGGGATTTTTACGGGTTCAAAAATCAGGAATTTATGACCTGGATTTTTTGAGTGATGACGGGGTCCGGATGTACCTGGAAGATTCGCTTATTATCAACAACTGGACACAGCATCCCCCTACTGACAATTCATATAGTGCAAATCTGGAAGCGGGTAAGAAATACAAATTAACAATTGAATATTATCAGGGTTCGGGCGGTGCAGTAGCCAAATTATCGTGGCGGAATGCAGACGATAATTTTCTTAAACAAGCCGTCAATGCTGCGGCAAATTCGGATGCGGCATTGGTTTTTGTCGGCACTTCGGATCAATACGAAACGGAAGGAAAAGACAGAGACGATCTTGCTCTACCGGATAAACAGGATGAATTGATTAATGAAGTTGTGAAGGCAAATAAAAAAACCATCGTTATCCTGACTACCGGATCCCCCGTTTTAATGAATGGATGGAATGACAAGGTTCAAGGAATTTTAGAAACATGGTTTGCAGGTGAGGAAATAGGAAATGCCGCTGCCGATGTTATCTTAGGCAACTATAATCCTTCCGGCAAATTACCGATTACATTCCCAAAGCGCTGGGAGGACTGTTCTGCATATAAGAGTTATAAAGCACAAGACAGCGTTTCAGAATATTCGGACGGTATATTCGTCGGTTACAGGCACTTTGACGCCGGCAATATTGAACCGCTCTATCCATTCGGCTACGGCCTGTCGTATACGAATTTTGAGTACAAAGATCTCAAAGTTCAAGGGCTAAAAAAGGATAATAATGAATATTATAAGGTTTCATTCACATTGGAAAATACAGGAAAACTGAACGGAACCGAAGTTGCGCAGTTATATGTCGGCGCAGTCGATTCAAAAATTGAAAGAGCACCTAAAGAATTGAAAGCTTTCAGGAATATATCGTTAAAAGCAGGCGAAACAGCAAAGATAGAAATTAATATTGATAAAAATGCTTTCTCTTACTATGATACTGCAAAGAAAGAATGGACAACCGATCCCGGGAAATATGAAATATTAATAGGCAGCTCATCCAGAGATATAAGATTAAAAGAGGCTGTAGATATCAAATAAATATATCTGACAGTCTTTATTTTCTTCATTCAAAGATGTTTTGTCGTAAATATGACACTCAATGTAGAGTCCCCCCCAAGAAAACGGCGGGCAGGTTACTCGTAGCGGGACAGATTGGTAGGGGGTCAATCGATATTTGTCCGGCAGAATGCCGGACTCTACAAAGGCTAAAAAGGCGCATTCTTCGAATGTGGCATTATTAGGCCTCCGGCTGACTGCGAGTCGTTCCGTAGGTCACATAGTGATGCCTATGGCAAACTCCTATGGAGGATTCTACTGAAAGCATTTACCATTAACCATTCACTATTCACCATTTACCATTCACCATTTCCCCCGCACATACTGCCGGGGCCAGTCGATATCGGCTTTCAGCTGACGCGCGGCAGCAAGCGGCCAATACGGGTTTCTCAATAATTCTCTTCCCAGAAGGACTAAATCGGCCTGCCCTGAAGTGACAATAAGTTCGGCTTGCTCTGCCGACGTAATGCAGCCCACTGCCCCGGTTAGAATTCCGCTTTCATGCTTTATTTTTTCTGCAAAGGGGACCTGATATCCGGGCCCGGCTGGAATGGAAGCACGGGAAATATTCCCACCGCTGGAGCAATCGATCAGATCCGCTCCGGCTTCTTTAAGCTTACGCGCAAACCGAACCGACTGTTCAATATCCCACCCGCCTTCCGCCCAATCGGTCGAAGATATACGAACTATAATCGGAAATAAATCCGGAACAACTGTCCGGATTTTCATTAAAACTTCCAAGGGAAACCGTATGCGGTTTTCAAAACTACCCCCGAATTCATCGGTTCTTTTATTCGAGAGAGGGGAATAAAATTCGTGCAGAAGATACCCATGTGCCATGTGTAATTCGATCAATTGAAATCCGGCGTCGATGCTTCGCTGTGCCGCTCTGCAAAATTGTTCTGTAACGGTTTCAATATCCCCCTTCGTCATTTCTTTCGGAATTGGATAATTTTCCGAGAAGGGAATTGCACTCGGAGCCAATACCTGCCAGCCGCTGTTTTCCGGCTTTACTTCACCGTCCCCTTTACCCGGCGCATACGTCGATGCTTTGCGCCCTGCATGTGCAAGCTGAATCCCGGGTACTGCGTTATGCGAAGAAATAAAACTGTTGATCTTCTTAAACGCTTCAACCTGGACTTCGTTCCATATACCGCAATCGTCCGACGTTATTCTCCCTTCAGGTGAAACCGCTGTTGCCTCCATGATAATCAAACCCGTCCCGCCGATTGCCCGGCTTCCAAGGTGAACAAGATGCCAATTTCCGGGGACTCCGTCCACACATGAATACTGACACATCGGCGAGAGTGCAATTCTATTTTTTAATTCGACCCCTCTTATTTTTAAGGGTGCAAACAAATGCGGCATGGTTTTTCCCTTTCAAAGGATTTTAAAAATCATAATTTTGTTCGGCCTCGGATATCTTTCTTGTGAAAAGAATAAATTTAATTACTCAGCGAGATATTGAAAAATCAAAATCCCCCTCTTTAAGGAAGACCCTCGACGATCGGTGGGGTAAGTCAATGAATGATTTTTTTTCATATGTTGCAATGTTCCCCCCTTAATTATCTAAGGGGGGTGTCCGCAGGACAGGGGGTTTATCGTTGAAGCTCGGGCTCTAAGCCCCCTCCTAATCCCCCCTTTGCAAGAGGGGGATTTTAATGATTAAATTAAACGCAGAATAGTTACAAAAAGAATAAACAAATTATTTCAATCCATGCTTTTTCTTTTCTATAAACACCTGCTGATCGAGCGGCGCAGAGCAGATGGAGCAGATATATCGTTTTGTTGTCTCGTTATAGTCCGGCTCTCGCACCTGTTTGCAATTTGGACAGCGGACTATTAATGGTTTTTCTTCTT
Organism: Ignavibacteriota bacterium; assembly: GCA_003162695.1. Classification (GTDB taxonomy): domain Bacteria; phylum Bacteroidota; class Ignavibacteria; order UBA10030; family UBA10030; genus Fen-1254. The sequence goes on from PMML01000105.1 coordinate 35,598, forward strand.
TTTTCATATTTTTTTCACTAAGTTTTTAATAACCACAAACCAGAGCCAATGAATTATGAACTACGAACTAATGAACCGACGAACCGACGAACCAATCAACTCTTCACTTTTTCCTTAATATAGTTTTCAATCTCCTCCAGCTGGGAAATGGGAATCGAACTGAGTATCGCTTTAATGTTCGCAGAAGTGTCGGTCCGTTTCAGATCCCGAAGCGGATGCGTGGAAATATCGGTCACATAACGATCAGGAATCCATTCCAAAAGATCGTTTGGAGTGCATTGGAACCGAACACATTGTTTTTCAAGGTCTTTCAAGTTCATTGTCTTCATCTTACCGGTATTCATACGCACAGCGATGTTGCGTGAGAATCCCTCTGTTACAAGGTATGTATACGGCTTTTCAACCCCGCGTGCCTTTAATATGCGCTGAAAATTGAATTTAAGCATTGTCGATCTCCTTTATGCAAAACTAACATCTTATTATATAAAACTTTGTATCTATAATATAGATATATTATTTATAATATGCAATATTTAATCTTAATTATTACACTTAATGTGCTATTATATATGATATTAGCGGTAATATTGGGTATTATATCTTCTTTATGCAATACATTATGTTGAATTATGGAGATTGTATTCCCTTATACAATTTGTTTACACCTTACAACTGCAAAACGTGCAGTTTAATGATCAGAATCCCTCTGTAAGAGCTGTCGGACTGCGAGTCGTTCCGTAGGTCACATAGTGATGCCTATGGCAAACTCCTATGGAGGACTCTACATACAATACATTATATTGAATTATGAAGATTGTATTCCTTAAAACTACAAAACGTGCAGTTTAATGGTCAAAATCCCTCTGAAAGAGCTGTCCGACTGCGAGTCGTTCCGCAGGTCACATAGTGATGCCTATGGCAAACTCCTATGGAGGACTCNNAACTCCTATGGAGGACTCTACAAAAAGGATTTAAAACGAAGAAGAAGAAAATTAATTTCAAAATACGTCGAACAACTGCGATTTCATTAATTTTAACGTATGCTGCTCAGAGGCTTGGGATGTGTGCAAAAAATCAATTCTACGTGAATTCGTATCTCATACTGAGACAGATTTGTCCCTTTTATTTTCAAATCACGGGTTCTCGCCTATAAGTCTTGGTGTTTAAATCCAAATACAACTCGCGAGTTGCCAATTTTCCCTTTTAATATGCTCAAGAATTATAGAATACGGCATGCGATGATGCTTAGTGCGTCGAGCAATAGAATAAATATCTCGCTGGGAATTGATTTTACTCCGCATTCGTTGTAAAATATGACTATGGATCATCATCAGCATCACATAGAAAATAAGGCGCTGCGATTAACCGGCGCAATTATTTTGAATTTTGCCATCACGGCAGCAGAAATTATCGGCGGCATTGCTGCCGGAAGTCTATCCCTTCTATCCGATGCTCTGCATAATTTCAGCGACGGCATAGCTCTGATTATCAGCGGTATTGCCTTGAGGATAGGAAAACAGCCCAAAACGACGCGGTACACATTCGGAAAAAAACGTGCTGAAATTCTTGCTGCCGCTCTCAACGCGGCGGTTCTGGTTGTGCTCTGCGTTTTTCTTATCAAAGAAGCGTACGACCGGTTCCTGCATCCGGCTGTACCTTCCGGTATGATTATGCTCATTGTCGGCGGAGTGGGATTTTTTGCAAATCTCGCCGGGATGCTCCTCCTGCGCGCTCACGCACATCACAATCTCAATATTCGCTCCGCCTCACTCCACTTTCTCTCCGACACCATTTCAAGTGCCGGTGTCGTATTCGGCGGACTTGCAATTCGTTTCTGGTCTGTCTCATGGATCGATCCGCTCATTACGATATTGATTGCTCTCTATATTATCTGGGAGTCATTCGATATCATCAAGGATATTACCGACATTATCATGATGGCTGCACCTTCTTCCGTATCTCTTGAGGAAGTCTGCACCTTCATGCGCACACTTCCCGGAATAGAAAACGTTCATCATGCCCACTTATGGCAAATGTCCGAAACGGCAATTCACTTTGAAGCACATATTCGGGTCAAAGATATGACCGTCAGCAGGACGGAGGCCATCCTCTCCTCTCTTGAGCATGAATTGAAGCTCCGCTTCAATATTGCGCATGTCACTATTCAGTGCGAATGCAGCCGGTGTGATTCGCAGTCGCTGATCGCATAAATCTGCTCTGCCTTCTCTTTTTCAATAAAATATTGTTTGCATTTTAAACCGTCTTTTCCTCCGGGATTTTTTTTGTCACATTATTTAGTCATATTAATGTGTCATGATAGACGTTATAGCCATATCATCTCTCGACGTACCGGAATTGCAGCCGTACAGGACGCTTCGGCAATCGGTCGAACATTTTCGGGAAGGAATATTTATCGCCGAGGGGGAAAAAGTCGTACGCCGGCTGGCAGAAAGCCGTTTGATAATTCTTTCCGTTCTCATCACGCCGGAATGGCTCGATGAATACCGCCCGCTGCTGGAAGCCCGGCCCGAACCGATCCGCGTTTTTACAGCATCCAAAAATATACTGGAAACGATTGTCGGCTATCACATGCATCAGGGTATTATGGCACTGGGAAAAATTCCGGTTCCAGCTGTGCTCGAATCCGTTTTAGCCGGCGCACCCAGGCCGTATCTCTTCGTCGCTCTGGACGGTTTGGCAGATTCGGAAAATCTCGGCGTGGTCGTCCGGAACTGCGCCGCATTCGGCGTGCATGGAATTCTAGTCGGCGAGACTTCCGGCAGTCCATATTTGCGGCGTGCTGTACGAAATTCCATGGGAACCGTATTTACACTTCCGATTGTCTATTGCAGGAATCTCATCGAAACAGTAGGATTACTTCGCACACGATACGGTATATCTGTCCTTGCCGCCCATCCGCATACGGAAGAGCATACGCTCTTTACGACCGACTGCACAAAGGACATCTGTCTTGTGCTTGGCAGCGAAGGGAACGGCATTTCACCGGGTGTTCTGGCTGCATGCAATAGAGCCGTCGCCGTACCGATGCATGGAAACGTGGATTCGCTCAACGTGGCGAGCGCGTGCGCAGTATTTCTTTACGAAGTAATCAGACAGCGGAACGCTGCGCTTCGTTAAATTATTTATGCTTTTCCTTATGATCGCCGGATCCGGCCAGTATGGCGATGTCCGTGCATTCGATTATGTTTTTGGAATATCCATCTGCGGCGGCACGGATCATTGCACGGCCCACATCTTCCAATGTGCACACATAACGCGGAAATAACAATTTCCAAACCGGATACAGTGCGCCTGCGGCTTTCGCCAGAGTAAATGCGTGCGTTAATCCTTTAATCGGCTTGATAAGCCCCGGACGAAAGAGGAAAACATTTTTAAACGGAAGTTTTGCCAGGTCATTTTCCGTTTTCCCTTTTACTCTTGCCCACATGATTCTCCCCTTTTCACTGCTGTCCGTTCCCGATCCCGACACATAGCAAAACGTCATATCCGGATTAATCTTCGACAACGCTCGTGCGGCCTGTAATGTCAGATCGTAAGTAATCCGCCGGTATTCATCTTCCTTTTTTCCCAATGAACTCACGCCAAGGCAGAAAAAACATGCATTATACCCTTTCAGATGTGCTTCGATGCTTGAGTAATCGTAAAAATCGTGATGAACGATTTCCTTGAGTTTCGGATGCTCAACATTGCATGGCCTTCTGCCGATAACCAGGACCGATTCAACATCCTCATGATGAAGGGACTCATATAAAACTCCTTCCCCAACCATACCGGTAGCGCCGAAAATTATGGCTTTGATTTTCATTTTCTTCCTCCAAAATTATTCGAAATTATAGAGAACTATATGCTTCATTTTTGCAGAAATGTCAATATTCCCGGCCTTCCAAAAACCACAACCTGCTGAAGATCGTTCCAATTTGTCCAATTTCAAGTAATTTTGGCTATTCCGTCGTTTTCTTCATTTTCTTTGCTTTGTCATTTCCTTTTTTCCCGTATATTAGTAGACATCATAAACTAAGAGAAGAAAGATTATAGCGCTTTGTTAAGAAAAATCGTCACACGTATCAAAGGGATTTTTAAAAAATCGATCCCTGTCCCTGCAGCCCCTTCAGTCAAACCTCCGAAACTTTCCCCGAACAGAAATACAAAAGGAACGCAGCACGAAAAACCTTCGGGCACACATCGTCCGCGCGAACATCAGAGACGTGAAACGCGGGAAGAATATGCCGCACGACATGCAAGACTAACGCAGCGCACGCCGGGTCAGCATCCTTCACAGGTTCCGGCAGTACACAGCGCTCCAAAAGTCCCGCCGGTCCCGGCTGTTCCGGCCGTTCCGGTCAAACCATGGGATAGTTCTGTTTTCAAAGTACCGGTTGTCGACGGAAAGACCCGTTTTCACGATCTCGAACTTCCCCATGAAATAATGCACGCCATTTACGATCTTAAATTTCAATATTGCACTCCTGTTCAGGCAGAAACGCTGGTCAAATCCTTGCGGGGGGACGACGTCACGGCACAGGCACAAACGGGGACAGGAAAAACAGCCGCCTATTTGATTGCAATTTTAGCGCATTTCCTCAAACATCCGCTTCATGAAAAACATCATCATGGAGTTCCGCGCGCGCTGATTCTTGCGCCTACGCGCGAGCTTGTGATGCAGATAGATCGGGATGCGCAGGGTCTGGGAAAATACGTTCCCTGCCGCGTTCAACCCGTCTTCGGCGGCATGAATTATACACAGCAGGAACATGAATTGAAAACCGAGGCATGCGATATTCTCGTCTGCACGCCCGGACGTCTTATTGACTTTATGAAGCGGCACCTGATCGACCTCAGCAAGGTAGAAATTCTTATCCTTGATGAAGCCGACCGCATGCTCGATATGGGATTCATAACCAGCGTACGAAACATCGTATTGAGCACGCCGCCGAAAGCCCGCCGTCAGACCATGTTTTTCTCCGCAACCATTTCACCCGAAGTCAGGCGTCTTGCGGAAACATGGACACGCCAGGCGTTCGACGTTGCCATTATGCCGGATAAGATCGCGGTCGAAACAGTCGAGCAGATCACCTATATCACTACATACAATCAGAAACCGGCGCTTGTTTATCATCTTATCATGCAAAAAAATCTCGACCGCGTCCTTATGTTCGTCAACCGCCGGGACGACGCACGCCATGTGAAAGAACTTCTCCATGCCTACGGCGTGAGCTGTGCGCTTCTTTCCGGCGATGTGGAACAAAAGCAGCGCGTGTACCGGCTGGAAAGATTCAGGGAGGGAAAAATCCGCGTTCTGGTCGCGACCGATGTTGCTTCCCGCGGACTGCATATCGAAGGAATTACGCACGTTATTAATTACAACATGCCGACCGATGTGGAAGAATATGTTCACCGGATCGGACGGACCGGCCGCGCCGGAGCCAAAGGAATTGCGGTCAATTTTGCCGCTGAAGACGATGCGTACGAGCTGGTAAAGCTGGAAGAATTTTTAGGCAAGAAAATGGTATGCACCTACCCGGATGAAAAACTGACCGCACCGCTTCCGCCATTAACAACGGAGCAGCAGAACGAACAGCGCAAAAACAGAGAACCCATACAGCGGAGAAATGACCGGCCGAGAAGAAGATAACAAAAATATAGTTCTTGGTTCGTAGTTCTTCGTGCGTAGTTCGAAGTTGATTATCGTGCTTCAGTGCTGCCGCGTTGCCGTTATTGAGTTGTTTGGTTCGTCAGTTACTTGGTTTCTTCTGTCTACTGAATTCTGTTGACTATTCACTATTTACCATTACGACTGGCAATATCTTCTTAATTCTTGCACCGAGAACTAAGCACTACGAACCAAGAACTAAGCACTTTTATAGAAGCGCTTGTTCCAAATCCTCTATTAAATCGTTTTTATCTTCAATGCCGACTGAAAGCCGGATGATACGTTCATTGATCCCTGCTTTTTCCCGCAATTCCGGATTCATCGATCCGTGCGTCATTGTTGCAGGGTGACAGATAAGCGATTCGATGCCGCCGAGCGATTCGGCAAGAGCGAATATCTTTGTCGAACCGAGAATCTTTTTCGTTTTTTCTATATTTCCCTCAACCTCAAAGGATACCATTCCGCCGAAACCCGTCTGCTGGCGTTTGGCAAGCTCGTGTCCCGGATGGGACGGCAGGCCGGGATAAAAAACACGCCGGACACTTTTATTTTCGTTCAGAAATTCCGCCACTGCGCGCGCATTTTCTTCATGCGCTTTCATGCGCGGTACGAGCGTTTTAATGCCGCGTAAAACTAACCAGCTGTCGAACGGCGCCTGGCTTACACCGATCGCGTTCACAAGGTACTGCAAACGGTCGGCATGCTCCTGTGTTTTCGCAACGATGGCTCCGCCCACAACGTCGCTGTGTCCATTTAAGTATTTTGTTGTCGAATGAATAATAATATCCACGCCGAATTCAAACGGATGCTGGTTGTACGGAGAAAGGAACGTATTGTCGGCAAAAGCGAGAGCGCCGTGCTCATGGGCTATTTTGGTCAAAGCTTCGATATCGACGATATTGAGCAGCGGATTGCTCGGAGTTTCTATCCAGACGGCTTTAGTATTTGGGCGAAGCTCTGCGCGGACGGCCTGGAGGTCGGTCATGTTGACGTATGTAACCTGAAAATTAAAAAGTTCGGCATACGTGCGCAGAATTCTTTCCGTACCACCGTAGCAGTCGTTCGTACAAATGATATGGTCTCCGGCATGGAGAAAATGAAGCGCCGTCATGCTTGCGGCCATTCCGGTCGACACTGCCTTTGCGCCCGCCCCGCCTTCCAGAGCGGCAATGCTTTCTTCCAGCGCTTTCCGGGTCGGATTCAGAGTACGGGTATAGTCGTAGCCCTTTGTTTTTCCAACCTCCTCGAACCGGAATGTCGACGTCTGGTAAATCGGCGTAACGACGCTGTTGTAAGCAGTGTCCTTATCGACACCGGCATGGACGGTTTTTGTTTGAAAACGCATAGCAGAATTCCTTTCTGAATACAAAAAAGCCTCTTCATAGGAACAGAAGAGGCTGTATAAATAATTCCCTTCTTCTCCTCATCTTTCTCCGCTTCAGCGGAGCAGGATTTAGCACCTGTCGTCCCGCTTATGGCGGGGCCGGTTGCTACGGCTTCACAGGGCCTGTTCCCTCAGCCGTTCTTGATAAGAGCAAGATATGTAAAAGAATGCTTCTCTTAAAATATAACATCCTGCCGGCCATTTGTCAAGGAGCACACAGAATTAAGAATTAAGAATGAAGAGTTCAGAATGAAGAATGTTCATATAGTCCGGTTGTAGCGTCCGACCGTAGAGTCCGACTGTAGAGTCCGACTCGCAGTCGGACCAATTTCGAACGATTTCCCTCCATTTGTCCATCTACGAGATGGACTCTACGTTAGCAGGAACTCTACTCATAAATTGCAAATTCCTTTTCTGTTTTCTCTGCAAATGCACAGAAATCCTCCTCCAGCCATCCTCTTGCTACAATTTCATGGAAATTGTGAAGTTCAAAATCCTTTGGGGATATTCCAAGATGTTTTAATGAGTTATAGAAGAGATATGCTATATGATTTTCATAATCGGTATTAGCCGTTGATTCACGGATACAATGGTCCATTGTTCCTCTTTGCCAAATTGGGTCACTGCTCTTCCCGAGTATTTCTTGAATTTTCTTTGACGAATGTGTTTTAAAGGATTTCAGAAATTTTGAGAGTGACTCTACATCTTCGACCTCAACAAGAAGATGCACATGATCCGGCATAATGGTATAAGCAATAAGTTCGTTTATTCTTTCAGAATAGAATTTTAAATCTTCGATAAGAATTGCCGGAATTCCATTAGAGTGAAGTATTTTCCGGCGTCGGTATGTGCAAAATGTAAGGAAATAGATTGAATTATTTTCTTTCCACCGCGGCGGCTTATTGGTAATTCGCGCCATACTATAGTCCCCCATATTTATGTTTATCCTAAATCGTAATTACCAGTTTGAAGAGTCCGACTCGCAGTCGGACCAATACCGACTCACCGTCACAGCCGGAGGCCTAATAATGCCACGCTCGAAGAGTGTTCCTTTTTTTCTTCATGTAGCGTCCGACCGTAGAGTCCGACTCGCAGTCGGACAAATTTCGAACGATTTCCCCTACCAATCTGTCCTGCTACGAGCAGCCTGCCCGCCATCTTCTTGGCGGGGACTCTACGTCTATCTTGCGGCAAGTAGCCTACTTAAGTTGTGCCGGAGTTCAACTCCGGCACATGGAGAAGTTAGCTTGTCCTCCAATCTTAATGGCGGAACTTCCGACCTTAAATCAACAGGTTGCTATGGTTACTGTTCAGGAGAGCATCTCCCGCATAATTTAATTCTTCAGTTCAAGATTACAACTCCTTTTTAACTGGGTTTTTCCAATTCTTTTGTAGATTCACAATATTTCTACCTTCTATTGATATCCATCCATTCCCTTGAGAATCAATATTATTTTCCTTACCATTTATTTCCAAGAATTTTTCATCAGTCATCAAACTTGTAATAATAATTTCCTCTTTTGTTTTAAATTCAATGACAAAATAGTAGAAATCTCCCCGTCTCGGTTTTTGCTCCTTTCGCCTTCCTGCTCTTTCTGTAGATACTGTTGAAATACTTTTTATATTATCAAATGCATAACTTTTCATCATATAGTTATTCTGTATCCGGACTATTTTCTCTTTTTGATTTATTTCAATTATAATGTTTTTACTTAATTTGACAAGTCTTAAATATTTTATAACCTCAGGGAGTATAAAGATAAAAAACAAAATTAAATTTAATAGCGTCAATACAAGAACTGATTTGGGATAATTGTTTGAAAATAAAATAACTGCGTTAAACAAATTAGTCCATATAACAATCTTTGAGAACTTAGCTCAACAATATCTCCAAGACTTTTTTAATGATGAACTTCTATTACACAAGCCTATTAATATCGGGAATCCACCAAAGCCTCATAAATTCGATTTATCATCAAAAGACCGAACGATTGTTGGTGAGTGTAAGAATTACTCTTGGACGATAACCGGTAATGTTCCAAGTGCAAAGATGGCGTTTCTCAACGAGGCAGCATTTTATCTTTCATTCCTTCCGGAAGGGACGAAAAGTTTTATCGTTCTTCGTCGACAATTGAGGCCGCGGAAAGCCCATATCGGCGAACGAGGCGAGGCATTGGCGGACTATTATTATCGAACATATAAGCATTTGCTTAAAAGCATAACGGTGTTTGAAATCGATATTCGTGGGAAAATAATACGCATCGTAGACGGCGATAAAGAATAGAGTCAAAAGCACGCATATAATACATTGATATACAGCGAAAATCGGAATATAATATAAGTATCCATTTTATAAAATTGTTGATAAAGCAACTTTTCGAAAGGATCGATCCGGTTACCTCAAAAGAATTAGGCGTTCAAGAAAATGATTTATGGTTTGTCGCAGTTGCAATGCACTACAATTTGAGCTTTATCTCGCGAGATGAAATGCCACGAATAAGAGAGGTTGTTAAAAGATTTGGATTAGGTGTAACTTTCGATGATTGGTTTTGAAATATTAGGCATGCGTATAATCTTTACAATTATTATCAATGGTCATATCCCTTATATGCTCCCTGCCTCTTGATGAATACAATTCTGCCCGGATTTATTTGGGAATATACCAGGCTGTGAG
>PMML01000072.1 GCA_003162695.1 Ignavibacteriota bacterium
CTACAGAGGTGTCGGCTCGCCCCTATGGGGCTACAGAAGAGAGCAAAAAAAATTTAATGCCAAACAATCAGGAACTACAGTCTGCAGTCGATTTTATCCGGTCGCGAACATCCTTTCGGCCTACGGCCGCCGTTCTTCTCGGCTCCGGGCTTGGAAATCTGGCAGATTGCGTTCAGCCGGAAATCGTTCTCTCGGCCGTGGACATTCCTTACTATCCGGTTTCATCCGTACCGGGACATGCAGGAAAACTTATTTTCGGTTTTCTTCAAAACGGCGAAAAGACATCTCCGCCTCTGCTTATGTTCAAAGGACGCACTCACTTTTATGAATCCGGGGATTTAAACAAGGTCATCTTTCCCGTTCATATCGCCGGAAAGCTGGGCGTGCACTCTCTCTTTGTAACGAATGCAGCCGGGGGAATCAATAAAAGTTTTAAGATCGGCGATCTTATGCTGATTCGCGAAACGATCAATTTTGCTTTTGTCCGTGCTCTCTCCCGCTCTGAGGAAAACGGCATGTATATTCATGCGCCCTCCGATTATTTCGATGCACGGCTTCAAAACATCATTCGCCGAAGTTCTCTTTTTTCCGGCATTCATTTGCAGGAAGGCACATACTGCTGGCTTCAAGGTCCCTCGTATGAGACTGCTGCAGAAATCCAGATGCTCAAAATTCTGGGTGCGGATGCCGCCGGCATGTCGACTGTTCCGGAAATTACAGCCGCACGGCAGCTTGGAATGAAGGCTGCTGCGATCTCGCTTATCTCCAATCTTGCTGCCGGAATTTCACAATCGAAATTATCACACAGCGAAGTTACGGAAACGGCGAACCGTATTGAGGAAAAGTTTGTTTTATTAATGAAAACTATTTTAACATCTCTTTCATAATTTGAGAAACCAATGAATTGGATACCCTTTGACGATTTTTCATCAGAAGAAGCAGGATTCTCGAAGCTTTTTCTTGATTATATTTCGAATTATACCTCGATACAAACATTTTTCAGCGGCAATGTTCAGGAACGAAAAGACTGGAATACGGCAATCCAGCGTGTGGGCGCGCACAGCCGGGATCGTTCCAAACTCGTTCAAATTCTTTCCCTCCAGAACAAGGACTTTCAATGCGGTGTTCAAACGCTGGCAAATATCGATTTGCTCATGAATGATAACACTTTTGCAGTAGTGACCGGACAACAGGTGGGACTTTTCAGCGGTCCGCTCTACACAATTTACAAAGCTATTGCGGTTATCAAACTGGCTTCGAAGCTCTCTGCAGATTTTCCTGGATATCAATTTGTTCCGGTTTTTTGGCTGGAAACCGAAGATCATGATTTTGAAGAAATAGCATCGATCCATATACTCAATGCCTCCAACGATATAGCAACACTGACGTATGAAGAAGGAATAAAAAACTCTGCGCATAATTTAGGATCGGTAGGACATCTTGAGCTGACGGAATCCATCGAACAGGTTTTTCAGCATCTTCAATCCGAATTATTGCCAACCGAATTTACAACCAAAGTACTTGATCTCTTCCGTTCCGCCTATCGTCCGGGCACAACGCTCAGCAAAGCGTTTGTCTATCTTCTGAATGTCCTTCTGGAAAATTCCGGTTTGATTTTTCTCGATCCGAATACGCCCGAAGTGAAGCAGCTTCTCTCTCCAATTTTCAAACAGGAATTGACGAATATTTCGAAAAGCTGCCAGCTTGTAATATCCGAGAGCGAACGCCTGGAACAAAAATACCACGCTCAGGTCAAGCCGCGTTCGGTCAATCTTTTTCTTCACCAGCCGGGCGGCCGCTTCGGCATTGAGCCTCATCCCGATGGATTTGCTTTGAAGGGTGCGCGTCAATATTTTACAACGGAGGAACTTCTCAACCTTTTGGAACAATCGCCGGAGTCTTTCAGTCCCAATGTCGTTTTGCGTCCCATTTGTCAGGACTTTCTTTTACCGACCATCTCGTATGTGGCGGGACCGGCAGAGATAGCTTATTTTGCGCAGTTTAAACTTCTGTACGAATATTTTGACATTCCGGAGCCTCTCATCTATCCGCGCGCAAGTCTCACCATTATCGAAGAACGTGTGCAGAAGATTATCGATAAATTCGATTTGAAACTTCTGCAGGTCTTTCAAGAAAAAGAATTTGTAAAACAGTTTGTGGCCGAACAGATATCGGACTTCAAGGTGGAACCGCTTTTTACCAATACAGCCGGTACAATTGAAGAATCGCTCAATAGTTTGCGAGGCGGTTTGGAAAAAATCGATCCGACACTTATTCCCGCTCTTGAAAACACATTATCAAAAATATCCGGCAACCTTTCCGTTCTTAAGGAAAAAACAGCTGCCGCTCAAGCGCGCCAGAACCAGACTGCCTTGCGTCAAATCGACCGTGTTTCCGACAGTGTTTTTCCGCTCTCTAGTCTTCAGGAACGAAAGATCAATCTTGTCTATTTCTTAAATAAATACGGGTTGGAATTTGTTCGCTGGCTGCATCAAGCAATGGAAATAGATAAATTCAAGCATCAGGTAATATTTATAAACGAGTAAAAGATTTAGTTAAAGGTGCTGCAGTATTGCGGTGTTGCAGTGATGTTTAATGTTGTTTAGTTCACAGTGTTATCAACATCGGCGCGTTGCTTGCCCGCCTTGCGTTATCTTTTGGCGGGAACAGCAGCACCGCAGCACGTTGAACGATAAGTTAAACATCTTTAATGCAAGAAACCCCAGAACCCCGGGAAAGAGATATCTGCGCATTCTGCACGTTGTATTGTGATGCCCGGAATCATTAGTCCCGCTACGCCGAATGCCATTGCAATGCGGTGATCGTCGAAGCTTTCAATTGCTCCTCCATGTAAAGAGCCGCTTGCTTCAAAACCAAAACCGTCCGGATATTCTTCCACATCGACGCCGATTGTTCGCAGGTTTGCTGTCATCGATGCTATTCTATCGGACTCCTTTCTGCGGAGTTCCTCGGCATTTTTTATCCTGAATGTGCCTTTCGAGAATAAGGACGCAATCGCCAAAATCGGAATTTCATCTATAACTTTGGCAACCGTTTCCCCCTGCAGCATCATATCTCCCTGCAGATCCGAGGTCACAACATGAAGATCGCCGATGCGTTCGCCTGCCAGTACGCGTTCATTCACAATTTCAATGGAAGCGCCGATTCCTTTCAGCACATGCAGCAGTTCGGTCCGGGTCGGGTTGAGACCGACATTGAGTATTCGTATCGATGAATGAGGAACGATCAAACCTGCAACGATTAAAAATGCAGCGGCGGAGATATCTCCGGGAATAAGAAAATGTTGAGCATGGATTGCCATGCCTCCTTCGATGGAGGTCTTCCATACTCCATCCTCCACGGCAGTCGCCAGCCCCAGCATGCGTTCCGTATGGTCGCGTGTTTGTATTTTTTCCCGGACGGTTGTTGTTCCCTTGGCAAAAGCGCCGGCAAAAAGAACGGCAGATTTTACCTGAGCGCTGGAAACCGGCATTGTATATTCAATTCCGTGCAAATCCGGAACTGCATCGATCAATATCGGTGCTGTATTGTTTTTCGTTCCGTGGATATTCGCACCCATGAGTCGAAGCGGTTCGAATATTCTCAGCATAGGCCGATTATTGAGAGAGACATCGCCGGCAATCTCAGAGGAGAATCGTTGTCCGGCAAGGACGCCTGACAGAAGCCGGATAGTTGTTCCGGAGTTGCCTGCTTTTAAAGGTTTCCGGGAGCCGGAGAGACCGCGCAGTCCGCGCCCCTCCACACGATAATGCGAAGCCATAGAATCGAACGTTACTCCAAGCGACTCGAGACAGAGGCGCGTACTAAGAGGATCGGCGGCAGATGAACATCCTTCGATGGTACTGACGCCATCAGCTATGGCTGCGATCATCAATGCCCGGTGCGAAATCGATTTATCGCCGGGAATATTGTATTCTCCGCTTATGCCATGCGATATATGAATTTCGATGTTCATAAAATTTGGAAATCCATCCTTTCGAGAGAAATTGCAGCTTCAGACACCTTGCGAAGGTCTACACCTT
>PMML01000010.1 GCA_003162695.1 Ignavibacteriota bacterium
TTGATACTAAGATGATCGCTATCGTGGTTTTGACCTGCAAGATACCAATGAGCTGTAAAATTAAATCGGATTACTCGGACAGACTCCTTGAATTTTATTGGTTTAAATTTTAAATAGAGAGTGTCAGATTGACTCTTTGTTCGGTTCTTACCTGATGAAAATCGCCATAATTACGCGTGAATCGGTCGCTATAGTACACCAAATGCTCTACTCCAACACTGAGATTGTTGAAAAGTCTTAATCCAATGCTTGGCTTAAGAACACCGATGTAATTATCCCCCGGAGATCCCACATACGTATGAAACCAGAAATAAGAACCTACAAATGTAAATCTTATCCGCGAACCAAGATTGAGAGTACATTCAAACTTCGATTCAGCCCCTCCTCCAAAGTCATAATCCCTAATCTGAGAAGTATCGGGCCCATATCGCGTACTGTTACCGGCGAACGGCACTACCCCGATATGAATGTTCGTATAAAGATTGGAATTCGAGCTCACCGGCAGTTTCGTGATTATTCCGGGACCGAACGCCATGGTGCCTAATTCGAATGTCCAATTATCGAAATAATCCCAATGCTGAAATACGCCGACGAGCGTTTTCAAATCACCAGATTCTACATTTTTGCCGAAGAGAAGCCCATATCCTGAGATTTCGTCCACTAATTTTCTTCCAGCTCCTATAGTAAGATCAGTCCTCATTTTGAAATAATCAAAAGGCTTCCACGGCCTTACTTCAAACGGATTCCCATAATCAAAATTAATATTTAAGAAAAAGTTTGATGATCCCGTCAAAAAGCTCGATCCATTATTGACCCTACGTATCCCCGCCGACAACGCCATGTTCAGCGGTTCTCTCTGAGAGGTATCTTCCGATGTCACTTTAAATAGCTTCCCTTCTGTTAACCTGGTCCATGCTCTCGTTGGAGCGAGAACGGCACCGGAAAGTTCCCGGAAGAATCTTTCCATCCCCGTGGTTCGATCATCCAGAACATTTGAGCTTAATCTATATAATATTTCTCCAAATAGTGCCCCGCCAATTGTTGTACAAATCAAATCATTACGTTCAGGTATTCCTGTTTCTCCGAAAATTTTCCACATATAACTACCGAAAAATGTAAACGGAATTGATTCCCAGAAATTATATCCGTTCGCACGGGCTGCGATAAAATATTCTCCACCGCTGTAAGGATGCCCGAGAAAGTTCATGCCAAATCTGTCTTGATCCCATACCCAACTTGGTCCCCATGGAAAGCCTGCTTTTAAATTACGCCCCCAAGAAGCAAAACCTACATGAATAAAGTCGTCCTTTGTGATATAAGTATCAAATAGATTTGTAACAATATTAAATCCAATAATGGTCACAACAGGGTTCCATATAGGCTGTTTCTGTATCAATACAGGGTTGTCATTCCGTACATCACCATACTGATTATGTACAGTATCTTCGAACGAATCGTCGGAAATCATTCCTATGTAGGCATAGGATCTGAGGTGCGTCATGTAGAGTTGTTGTTGTTTTTTGATCTTCAGATTTGATATGGATTCCGTATCGGGCTTTTCAAGATACTGTCCATGAAGCAATCCTGTACAGCACAGCGAGACAATCACAATGTATAGTGTTTTCATTGCATACGTTTTTCCATCACTTCACTTCACCGGCGTACCACTGTATCCCTTTTAATTCATCAATAAGATATGAATATTAGTGGGGGAAATGAAATGACCCACATTGCTTCTCTTGAGGAATCCTCTGATAACCTTTCCATCATTCACTATCGCGGAACGCATCGGGAGAATATTATTTACTTTTAATTTGTGTTGCATGTTATGCAACAACATTTTTATGCTTCCAGTTTACCCGCCGTCATTGTGGCGGGCTCTTTTTAAAAGGGTTAACACATAGGCAACGAAATCAAATTTACTTAAAATTCAATAATCTTAATAAGTTTTAGCTTTGCATCGATGGCAAAGGGAAGATCCCTAAAAACATCATGGATAGATCTTTCGCGATCATTTAAAACATGCTTTAATACATCTTCGATCTTGACGATAGACTTAGATTCTTTTGAAGTCGACGTCGATCCTTGCTTGATGCTTTATGTAAATACTTGTCCGCAATGAAATTATAGACGCAGCTCCACCTACTATTCCTGCTATACCTACTATACTGTTAGAGATTGTTCATTTTATTATTCTCCTATGCGCTCTAACATTCCACTGCATGGTGCAGCCTAAATGGCTTATCGCTTATCAATAATGTCGGTGTCCATTGTTACTGCAGCTACCCGTGTCAACGCTCTTCCGAACAATTTCGCACCGGTAGTTATCGTGATCGATTGATCAGCCAGTATGTTTCCATAG
Organism: Ignavibacteriota bacterium; assembly: GCA_003162695.1. Taxonomy (GTDB): domain Bacteria; phylum Bacteroidota; class Ignavibacteria; order UBA10030; family UBA10030; genus Fen-1254. Next base: position 2,363 of record PMML01000010.1, read on the forward strand.
AAGATCGAGTTCGTTCCAAGTGTCGCTGAAGTGCCGACCGACCAGTAGATATTTTTCCATTGTGCACCATTAGCCAGGACAATACTGGTGCCGGCATCCGTAATGAGTGTAGACCCCATTTGGAATATCCAGACAGCATTCGAGTCGCCGCCGGCGTCAAGAGTTAAAATTGCGTTCGGTCCGATTCCTGATATTCCGCTTGATGATGAGTTGGTATAGAGACCAGGGGCAAGAGTCGAACCGCCCAGGTTTGCTGCTAACGTGATTTTATCTAAGGATCTTCCTTGAGCGTTGTTATACGCAGTATTCAAATCGCTTTTTGCTGTTTCTACTATAGGATCAACTGCTGTATAAAGTATTCCGCTCACTTGTGCTGCAGTAAGCCCACTTATTGTTGGTGTAGGATCCGATCCAACATCGCCGTAAACCTGAGAACCGCCCGCGTCTGTAACTCCGGCTCCGGCCAGAATAGCAAAGTTACTTGCTGTTGTTCCGAGATCGACTTGCGCTTGACCAAAGTGTGCGATTAATGTTCTGTCGGCGCTTAGTGTAAATGTATAACTTGCATTGTAGGACACGGTAGATCCGTTTTCTGTCCATCTCGTAAATTCAGATCCGGTCACAGTCGGTGTTGCATTAATCGTTACAGAAGAACCGTAGCTTGATGTGCCGCCGCCGCTTGTCGTTCCATATGCCGGACTTGACGATAATGTTACTGTATACTGCAGCGCTGCATAGTTGGCGGTGATGCTGCGATTGCCGGTCATCGTGATCGTCATCGGGTTAGCAGAGCTCGTCGTGTCTCCGCTCCAGCTCGTAAA
>PMML01000079.1 GCA_003162695.1 Ignavibacteriota bacterium
GCCGATATTCAGCCGCCCGATCTTGAAACACGTATTGCTATTCTCCGGAAAAAAAGCGAAGAGAACGCTTTTGAGCTTCCTCAGGACATCATAGAATTTATAGCGGCAAACGTGACCAGCAACATCCGGGAACTGGAAGGATGCCTTGTCAGCCTTCTTGCCCGCGCCTCTCTGGAAAACCGTGAAATCAATATCGACCTTGCAAAAGATGTGCTCCGTGTTGTCGTTCACGATCTGCGAGCGCCCCTGACAATAGATCAAATTCAAATAAAAGTGAGCGAATATTTCAATCTTCCGGTCGATTTACTCAGGGCAAAGACACGCAGGCAGGAAATTGTCCATGCCCGCCAGATTGCTATGTATCTTGCAAAGGAATTGACCAACTCTTCTCTAAAAACAATCGGTCTGCATTTCGGCGGGCGGGATCACAGCACAGTTATCCATGCATGCCAGGCGGTAGAGGAATACATCAAAACGGATTCCGGTTTCAGGCAAAACATCGAATCGCTTCAGCGCCGCATTAAACTAAATTCGTAATTTTACCGTTGATAAACTGTTGATATCCGACTGAAAATTTGTTCATCACCTGTATTTAACATCTTTACAAATTACATCCATAAAGAAATATCTCTNNCATATCTTTATATCGATGATTTTGTAAAGCCTTTTGTCCACAGACCGCTTTTCAATATTTTAGTGTTTTTACTAAAGAATTTAATAATTTCCAAATTTATCCACACTCTCCACAGCATTATTACTATTATTCTCTATATCTTTTACTTTACATATATAATAAAAAGCTCTTGTATTTGTATTTTGAAATAAATATTTTTTGCTTTGTTTAAAATCCTCCTTTGGAAGGAGGGAAGTGCGTATTACGCGTATTACATAGAGATTTTGAATAATACATTATATGCTGTGCAGGTATGAAAAATTGAATATTGTTCTTAATCTTGTGTCTACGGCCTTTTTTGTGTAAATTCTACTAAATCTAAATAATTACGTCCGAAGGAGTACAAAGGATGAAATTCACTGTAGTAAGTAGTGATATCCAGAAAGCTCTTACAAAAATCAGCGGAGTTATTCCATCGAAGTCAACACTGCCGATTCTTGAAAATATTTTATTCTCCCTTGAAAAAAACACGCTTCGTTTGATTGCGACAGACCTTGAAATTTCCATGGCTGCGCATATCGAAGTAAAAGGTTCTGAAGACGGCGCGATTGCCGTTCCAGCCCGGCGGGTTATGGAAACAATACGTGCACTGCCGGAAATGCAGATGGTCATCCATGCGGATCAGACGACAAAAAAAATAAAAATGATTACGGAAACCGGCGAATATAATCTTGTAGGGGAATCGAGTGAAGAATATCCGGCTATTCCGGAATTTGCAGGTGAAAACGAAATTACACTTGACGGGCCTGTTTTATCCGGAATGATTACAAGAACAATTTTTTCCGTGAGCACGGATGAACTAAGACCGGCAATGACCGGACTGCTTCTTCAGCTCCAGCAGGATCAGCTGCGTGCCGTGGCAACAGACGGCCACCGGCTTGTTAAAATTACCTATACAAATATCAAACAGGCAAAACCGCACAAAGACATCATCATTCCCGCAAAAGCACTTCTTCTTGTATCGAAAACAATTGAAAACGATGCCAATACAATTTCCGTCAATTCGACTCATATAAAGTTTTCATTTAAAAATTATACCATCACCTCCCGTTTGATCGAGGAAAATTATCCGAACTATGAATCGGTTATTCCTTTGGATAATACAAAAAAGCTGTCCATCAGCAAAAATTCTTTATTAGCGTCGGTCCGCAGAGTGTCGCTGTATTCGAGTTCGGCAACGCACCAGGTCCGGTTTTCCCTGAAAAAGAACGAGGTGAAAATTTCCGCTGAAGATGTTGACTTTGGCGGAGAAGCAAGAGAAAAAATTCCTTGTGTCTACGATGCGGAAGAACTCGAAATAGGTTTTAACTCGGGCTATCTCACCGATATTTTAACGCATATTGAAAGCGATCAAATTGAAATCCATTTCAGTACGCCGGTGCGGGCTGCTATTATTACGCCGGCAGAGCCCAAACAAAACGAGGACGTGCTCATGCTGGTTATGCCGATGCGGCTGAATGTTTAATGTTCTTTGGATTTTAAAAAAATAAAAGATAGCCCCGCGCTGATTTTCCGGTCGGGGCTATCGTGTTGTAAGCGAGGAAGAGGTTTTGAAATTATTGCATCTCTGCATGAAAAATTTTCGCAATCACCGTGAAAGTTCTTTTTCATGTTCTGAGAAAGGAAATATTTTTGTCGGGAACAACGGCGCAGGAAAGACAAATATTTTAGAGGCAGTTTCGTACCTCTGCCTGACAAAGAGTTTCTTTGCTGCGAACGACGGAGCGGCCGTGCTTATCGGAGAGCCGGGATTTTTCGTTTCCGGAGAATTTGAATCCGACTACGGAACGGAATTCCATGCTGCGGTGGAATTTTCAAACACGGAGGTAAAGAAAAAATACAATCTCAACAAACAGCCGATCGATCAATCTTCAAGCGTGATCGGAAAATTTCCGCTTGTTGTCCTTGCTCCGGAACAGAACCGGATTACACTCGGCACGCCGCAGGACCGGAGACGCTTCGCCGATCTCGCAATTTCGCAAACGAGCCGGGTATATCTCGAAGACCTGATGGAATACCGCAGAATTATCCGGCAAAGGAACAGGCTGCTGACGGGAGGGAGAGAACACGGAAGCGCAATCCGCAGCAGTCTTGAACCGTGGAACGAATCTCTTATCAAAACGGGTTCGGCTCTTATTGAAAAAAGAATGGATTTTTGCAAAGAGTTTTCATTTTCAATACGGCGTGCATTCGAAGATCTGGCCGGGCCGGCGGAAATTCCGGAAATAAAATACCGGCCGTCCTTTGACGAAGACGAAGGTACGACTTCTGCAGAACGGAAAGAATTGTTTGCCGAAAAACTTGAACGGAAATTTGTGGATGAATGCCGTACCGGATTCTCGCTTGTGGGGCCGCACCGCGATGAATATGTTTTCAGTATTAACGGCCTTGACCTGAGGACATATGCGTCCCAGGGACAGCACAAGACTTTTTTAATTGCGCTCAAACTGGCGGAATTTCAGTTTTTGCAGGAGCGCTGCAGAGAAACGCCGCTTTTTTTGATGGATGACGTTCTGAGCGAACTCGATCCGTCCCGATCAAAGAAGCTGTTAAGCCTGACTGAAAAGACAGGACAGATTTTTTTAACAACGACGGAATCGAGCGTCGTATCCCGGGTATCATTTCCGGAAACACAGTGGAAAAAACACAGAGTTGTTCAGGGAACAGTGAAAGATGCCGGTGACAGCGAAACAGACTGAAAAAACGCTTAATACGGCGCTTCATGAACTCATCGCTTCACTCGGCATTCAGAGCAAACTGCAGGAATACGATGCGGTAAACAGGTGGAACGAAATTATGGGAGAACAAATCGCAAAAGCGTCCGAAGCCATCGGCATCAAACAAGGCGTGCTTCATGTGCATGTAACAACGGGCCCGTGGCGAAATGAATTAACGCTTCGAAAAAAGGAAATCATCGAAAAAATCAATACTTCGATCGGATCGGAGATTGTAAAGGATATTAAGTTTCAATAAAAAGCGAGAAGAGAAACAAGTGGCAAAAAAAGAAAAACAGGAAATACGTGAAAAACCGGCAGCCGGCAGTTACACCGCTGCCGATATTACCGTTCTCAAAGGACTCGAAGCCGTGCGCCGGAGGCCTGCGATGTATATCGGCGACGTCAGTGTCCGGGGGCTGCATCACCTTGTCTATGAAGTTGTGGACAACTCCATAGACGAAGCTCTTGCAGGCTATTGCACAAATATAGATGTCGCCGTCAATGCCGACGGATCCGTCAGCGTTGAAGACGACGGGCGGGGAATTCCGACCGACATTCAAGAGGAGGAAAATAGATCGGCGCTCGAGGTGGTTATGACAGTCCTCCACGCAGGCGGAAAATTCGACAAGAACACGTACAAAGTTTCCGGCGGACTTCACGGCGTAGGCGTTTCGGTTGTCAACGCGCTCAGCGAATGGCTTGAGGTGGAGGTATACCGGGACGGAAAGGTATTTTATCAAAAATATAAAAAAGGGGATCCCGTCGCGCCGGTCAAGTTCATCGGAAAATCGAAAACAGGAAAAACGGGCACAAAAACGACTTTTGTTCCCGACGGAACGATTTTTAAAAACCGCGTTTTTAAACTTGATACCATTGCGGAGCGCTTGCGCGAACTTGCATTCCTCAACCCGAGTGTTACTCTGCGCATTAAAGACCTGCGAACAAAATCGAAGGTTGAAGAGGAATTTCATTTTAAGGGCGGTCTTGCTGAGTTTGTCAAGTACATCGATGCAACGCGTCCTGCATTGACCAAAAAGGTCGTCGTGGCAAAGGGAGAAGATAAAGACGAAAACGGCAGAATGGTCGAAGTGGAAGTCGCGCTCCAATATAACGACCAGTATAACGAAAATGTTTTTTCCTATGTCAATAATATCAACACACATGAAGGAGGCACGCATCTTGTCGGTTTCCGAACTGCGCTGACAAGGACGCTCAACAACTTCGCATCGAAAAACAGTCTCATTAAAGACGATAAAATTCAATTGACGGGAGACGATTTCCGCGAAGGGTTGACGGCCGTTTTGAGCGTGAAGGTTCCGGAGCCGCAATTCGAAGGACAGACAAAAACGAAACTCGGCAACAGCGAAGTAAAAAGCATCGTCGAATCGGTCGTCGGTCCGCAATTGATGGACTGGCTGGAACAAAACTCTCCGGATGCAAAACGAATCATAGAAAAATGCCTTCATGCGGCGGAAGCACGGGAAGCTGCGCGGAAAGCGCGCGACCTGACGCGCCGCAAAAGCGTATTCGATTCCGGCGGGCTTCCGGGAAAACTTGCAGACTGCTCCATCGACGATCCAGAACATTGCGAACTCTTCGTGGTGGAAGGAGACTCCGCAGGAGGCAGCGCGAAGCAGGGCCGCGACCGGCGCTTCCAGGCCATCCTTCCGATGAAGGGAAAAATACTGAATGTGGAAAAAGCACGGCTTCATAAAATCCTGGAGAACGAAGAAATACGCGCCATTTTTACGGCAATCGGCGCCGGCGTGAGCGAAGAGTTTAACGCGGAAAAAGTACGCTATGGAAAAATTATTCTTATGTGCGACGCCGACGTCGACGGTTCGCATATCCGCACGCTTCTCATGACGCTCTTTTTCCGCTATATGAAGGAAATGATAGAACTCGGCCATTTGTATATCGCACAGCCCCCGCTGTATAAGGTCAAAAAAGGGAAGCAGGAATTTTATGCGTATGATGACGATGAAAGGGACGAGATCATGAAGCGCCTGAAAAGCGAGAAGAAGGGAAAAACGGAACCGGAAGAAGAGGCGGCGGTTCTTGCTGCTGCCGAAGAAGGAGGCGTTGTCCGGGAAGGCGGTATGGTCATTTCCCGATTCAAGGGCCTCGGCGAAATGAATCCTGAGCAGCTCTGGGCGACGACAATGAATCCGGAAACGCGGACCATTTTGCAGGTCAGCATAGAAAATGCGGCGGATGCCGATCGAACGTTCTCCATGCTGATGGGAGATGAAGTTGAACCGCGCCGGGCGTTCATCGAAAAGAACGCAAAATATGTGCGCAACCTCGATATTTAATTGCAACGATAAGGGAAAGAAAAAGATTCATGGCAACGTTAAGCGAAAAAATAATTCCGGTCGATATTGAAGATGAAATGCGCGGCTCCTACATCGATTATTCGATGTCGGTGATCGTCTCGCGCGCATTGCCCGATGTTCGGGACGGCATGAAACCGGTTCACCGGCGCGTTCTCTTCGGTATGCACGAGCTCGGCAACAACAGCAACAAGCCGTATAAAAAAAGTGCGCGTATCGTCGGTGAAGTGCTCGGTAAATATCACCCGCACGGCGATATGTCTGTTTATGATACCATGGTGCGTATGGCGCAGGATTTTTCCATGCGCTATATGCTTGTCGACGGACAGGGAAATTTCGGATCCGTCGACGGGGACTCTGCCGCTGCCATGCGTTATACGGAAGCGCGCCTGACGCGGCTTGCGGAAGATATGCTTCGCGATCTGGATAAGGATACAGTCAACTTTGTTCCGAATTTCGACGACACGCTGAAGGAACCCTCCGTCCTTCCGGCGCTTGTTCCGAATTTGCTCTGCAACGGCGCAAGCGGCATCGCTGTAGGCATGGCTACCAATATTCCCCCGCACAATCTGAGGGAAGTGATCGACGGGTGTATTGCCTACATCAAAGACAGCGCCATTTCCAATGAGAAACTGATTAAATACATTCCGGCTCCGGATTTTCCGACGGGTGGAATCATCTACGGCTACGAAGGAGTAAAAGAAGCCTATACCAAAGGACGCGGACGCATCGTTGTGCGCGCTCGTGTAAGCGTGGAAACGGGAAAAGCAGACCGGCAGCGTATTGTGGTCACCGAGCTGCCCTATCAGGTAAACAAAGCGTTCCTGATTGCAAAAATTGCAGAGCTTGTCGGCGATAAAAAGATCGAAGATATTTCCGATGTACGGGATGAATCCGACCGCGACGGCATGCGCATCGTCATCGAATTAAAACGTGAAACGACGCCGGAAGTCGTTTTGAACAACCTCTACAAGCACACGCAGATGCAGACGACCTTCGGCGTGATCATGCTCGCCCTGGTCGACGGACGACCGCAGGTCTTACAGCTGCGCGATATGATCCGCCATTTCATCGAACACCGCAACCAGGTTGTCGTGCGAAGAACAAAATATGAATTGTCGGAAGCGGAAAAACGCGCGCATATTCTTGAAGGCTACATTATTGCGCTGGACAATATCGACGAAGTTATTGCGCTCATAAAAAAATCGAAGGATGTGGAAAGCGCAAAACTCGGCTTGATGAAAAAATTCAAGCTTTCCGAAATTCAGTCAAAAGCGATTCTCGATATGCGCTTGCAGCGGTTGACCGGGCTCGAACGGAAAAAAGTCGAGGACGAATACCGGGAAACAATTAAACTGATAGAAAAATTGAAAACGATTTTAAAAAATAAGCAGCTGCAGCTTAAAATTATAGAAGACGAACTNNATGATTGCCGAAGAAGAAGTGGTTATTACGATCAGTCACAGCGGCTTTATTAAACGCTTCCCGGTTTCAGGCTATCGCAGACAGTCGCGTGGAGGAAAAGGAGTGACCGGGGCCGCAACGCGGGAGGACGACTTTGTCGAGCACATGTTCATCGCCAGCACGCATGATTATATTCTTATTTTTACGGATCAGGGAAGATGTTACTGGCTGAAGGTGTTCGAAATTCCCGAGGGAAGCAGAACGACAAAAGGAAAGTCCATCAATAATCTCATTTCCAAACCGCCCGACGAAATCATCGCATCATTTATTGCGGTAAAAGAATTCGATGAAAAACACTTTGTCTTTATGTTCAGCCAGCAGGGACTGGTCAAGAAAGTGCTGCTGTCGGAATTCAGCAACCCGCGTAAAAACGGCATTGTGGCGGCGAATTTAAAAGACAAAGACAGGCTGACGGACGTCAAACTGACGGACGGCACTCAGGATATCGTGATTGGGACCCATAACGGCATGGCCATACGGTTCCACGAGGACGAGATTCGGCCTATGGGAAGAAGTGCATCCGGTGTCCGCGGCGTCAAGCTCGGCAAGGGAGATATGGTCATCGGCGCTGTGAACCTGCGTCACAAAGGAACGACTATTCTTATAGCAACCGAACGCGGATTTGGCAAGCGGAGCCAGGAAAGCGAATACAGGATCAGCCACCGCGGAGGAAAAGGCATTATTACGGTTAAAATTTCCGAAAAAACCGGGAAAATGGTCGCCATTAAAGAGGCCGTTAAAACCGACGATATCGTTGTCGTTACAACGAACGGCATGATTATACGGCAGCATACATCGGATATCCGTGTGGCAGGACGCAATACGCAGGGAGTGCACCTTATTCGTTTGAATGAAGGAGACTCCATCGCCGACCTTGCGGCTGTGGTCAATGAAGAGGATGAAAACGCTCCTCTTCCGGGTGGAATTGAGAAAAGCGCGCCGCCGGAGAAAAAAAATGACTCAGTACAGGAAGGGCTCTTTGAAAACGCAAAAAAAGTTGAAAAGGAAAAGCCGGCGGAAAAAAAACTGAAAACGGCAAAGAAAAAAAGAAAATAATGTAGAGTCCTCCATTGGAGTCTGCCATAGGCATCCCTAAATGACCTTCGGGACGACTCGCAGCTGGGCAGGAGCATTTATCGTAAAATTAAAATCCGCCGACTACTTTTTTTTCTGTTTGTAGCGCAGATACCAGGGCTGTGTTTTTTTCCAGAAGCCGAATGAACCCGTCCACGGAAAAACCTGCGAGCGGCGAATCTCAAAAAAATCATCGTAGAAAATCAACGGGCCGCTGTCCGCAGCGACGCCGAAGGAATATCCCGCCTCATCGGCAGCGGTCTTGACGGCTTTATTGACTTTGCCGTAGGGATAAGCAAGTGAAATAATGCTTTTTCCAAGAAGATCCTCCAGAGTTTTTTTCGAATCCATAAGCTCGCATCGAAGTTCTTCCGCCGAACTGCATGTCAGGTCTGCGTGACTGACCGTATGCGATCCGAATTCTATTCCTGCTGCAGACATTTCCCGTATTTCGGCATCACACATCAGCAGCTCTTGCGGTTCATCGGCATCCCAAAAATTTGTACGCCGCCGGCCGGTGACAAGAAAAACCACGGCAGGAAATGCGAATTTTTTTAACAGGGGAAATGCATGCGTAAAATTATCCCGATAACCGTCGTCAAATGTCAGGATGACCGGTTTTGCGGGCAGCATCGTTTTTCCGATGAGAAAATCCCGGTAATGTTCTAGTGTGATGGGCGAGTATCGCCGGCGCCGGAGGGAGAAAAGCTGCCGTTCAAAATCGGACGTTGTAATCCACAGACCGTATTTTGAATGCAACGGCGGCTCCGGGACGACGCGGTGAAACATCAAAACCGGGAGAGAGGCCGGAGCAAAAAGGCGTGCCCGGCCTGATTGATAGATCTTAGACACTTCCTTTTCAATGTTCCGTATATCGAACATCTTGAGCGCGAGCTGCTGAACTCCCGCGCCGGTATTCTCCGGAAAGGGGCGTTGAAAAAGAGCTGTGAATTCGCGCACAATCGATTCTTTGTCCAGAGGCCGGTGCGGGCCGGTATCGCCGAAATTCGATTCGCTCAACCGATAAAAATTTTCTTCTGTAATCAATCCCTCATATGTACTTTCACCGAACGCTACCGTAGGTTTTCCGAGAATGAGCGCCTCCATAGCAACACGTCCGGCGCCGACCACTATATCGGCAGCCGAAAGGTAGGGAAAAATATCCTTCTGGAAATCTTTGAACCCTAAACGCCCGCTGCCGAAAGTCTGCTGCGCATCATGGATCAATTGAGAAATATCGTCCGGCACCTGCATGCCGCTGATAATAAACAAAGAAGCGTTTGTTTGACGGGCGAGATTCGGAAAAACTTCCTTCAGAAAAAATCGAACGATGTCTCCCTTCGGACCGGAAAGACGGCCGACAAGAAGCAGAACACGCCCCGAATCGGGAACGTTAAAAAGATCCGATTTGAATTGTATGCGGCTGCGTCCCAGCCATGATTCTATGTTCAGACCGTTCGCAATTTGAGAGATGTGATTTTGATTCAGGCCGAGTTCCTCGACCAGATGGTCCTTTAATGTCTCGCTGATTGCAATGATATTTTTTCCGTACACATTCCACGTTGTGCTGCTGAAATGGAGATGCTGACGGCCGTGAACGGTGGAAATAAAGACCGTTTTGGTGAAGCGTACGGCAAAAAAACAGACCCAGCTTGCAGCGCGGGAATGCGCATGCACGACATGGATGTTGTTTTCCCGGATGAACCGTATAAGAAACCGGATATTTTTCCATCGATGCCGGTAGGAACGATTTCCGATCGCTTGTTGTATATATACACCCCGGAATGGAACATGGAGCGTATCGGAAATCAAGATGACGGTATGTTCTTGTTTTTGCTGTTCGGAGGCAAGCGTTGCTGCGTACACTTCGGCGCCGGTCACTTCAAACTGTGAAAGGACGTGGAGGATATTCATAGATAAAAATACGCTCTTAGAGGCTGTTTTTTACGACAGTCTCTAATGATTCCCGCGAGAAAGGCTTCGGGAGAAATTCTTTGACGCTGAGCTGTTTTGCACTCTTGATAAAAAATTCATCGACCATGCTGCTCATAAAAATAATAGGCAGCGATTTTAATTGAGCGCCCGCTTCGCCGGATCTGATTTTTTCGCAAAAAGTAAAACCGCTCATCACGCTGATTCCCAGATTGATATCGCACAAAACAAGCGACGGAGGCGTCGATTGAATCGTTAAAAGCGCTGCTTCTGCGGTTTCCGCAGAAAGAACAGTTTTGTACGTCCGCCGCAGAACATGTTCCACAAATTTACGGATCGCGGGGTCGTCATCGATAATAAGAATGACAGCCGTTTCGTCCGGAAGGCCGAGTTCTTTTTTAACGCGCTTGACGAGTTCGGCATGCTCTGCGTCGGTGATTCCGAAGAGCGTCCGGAGATTTTTTAAATGTGCAAAATCTTCCTCCGACTGTTTGGGCATCTGGTATAATCTTCTGACTGTTTCAATATACGTCCGGACACGAACGTCGCGTTCCAACATGGTGTGCTCCGCATCCGTAAGGGAAAACGATTTTTTGAGCGATTTCATGATAGGCGATTGAAATTCCGACGGTACGGCAATCTCCATCATCAGCGTCATCAACGCGCGGTAGGCATCAAAAGAGGTTTGTTTTGCTTTTTCATGTTCCCGTTCGAGAAGTGTTTTGCGTTCTTCGTCCATACGCTTGACAAGCTGCTCCTGTGAGCGGCGGTGCTCCTCTTTCATTTTGGCGAAGGCTTCATCCTCAATTTTTTTCCGCTGATCTTCTGCGGATTCATACTGGCTGATCCTTTTTTTATATTCCGCAAGGACGGTTTCGCCCGGTAAGATGTCCTCTTTTGCACCGGTTTGTTTCTTTATTTGCTGAAGGAGGCGCTGCTCTAATTCTGCAATTTGCCGTGTTGTATCTGTTTCGATTTTAGAAAGATCTTTTCCGGATTCCTGCTGAGCTTCGTTTACGGATGCATGCCGGGCGCGTTCTTCCAAAACCTGTTCCTGATGTTCGGTTTGCTTTCGTTTTTCAGAACCGGTTTCCTGCTGGCGGTAAAAGTCGCGGAGTCTTTTTTTGACCTCTGCATCGACGCGTTCTTCCGATGTTTTTTCCACGGCACGAATGGCTTGATCGCGGTCGCGTTCGACCATCATGAGTAAAACGCGCTCCTCGTAAGCGCGCGCATAAATATTCCTTATGTCGTATTCATACACTTTGCGTATTTTATCGAGCGCTTCCTCGAAATTCTTTTTCCTCACATCCTCGTCCACCTGACGCAGTAAGGTGGAAACGCGTGTATTTTGTTCTTCGACAGATATATTAGATTTAGCCATGGCAAACTCCTTGTCAGTATGAGGAAAAGTAGACGATTTTATCAAAAGAAGCAAACGGACAAAAAACACCGCAGGCAGGGAAAAAATGCTGTTTGCGGAGTTCTCTACGATTTTGCGGACCGGGGAAATGGAAATCTTCAACTTGGAAAAACGCGAATTAAAAAGAAACGCGTTCTTTGTTCAGAGGAATTGATCTTATCATCGGCGCGTTAAAATATCACACCAAGCCGATACCGGAAAACAGCAGGAAACCGCTCAGAAGTATCAGCACGATGGTGGTGGTCCATCCGATCATGTTCTGAGCTTTGTTGTTGGTGTATTGTTCCATAATTTCCTTATTATTGACAATCAGCATCATACAGATAAGCACAACAGGGAGCAGTATGGCGTTCAGTACCTGCGTCCAGATGGTAATGGCTATCAGAGGCGCGTTCGGAATAAGAATAATTCCCGAACCGATAAGAATGATGACGGTAAAGAGAGAATAAAATTGGGGCGCTTCGCTGAATTTTTTGTCGATACCGGCTTCGAATCCGAATGCTTCGCAGACATAAAATGCCGTTGCAAGCGGTAAAATGGCGGCGGAAAAAATGGAAGCAACAAACAATCCAAAAGCAAAAAGCTGTCCTGCAAGAGCCCCTGCCAGCGGCTTGAGCGCCATGGCAGCGTCGCTTGCTTCGTTGATGGTAATTCCGTTGGCATGAAGCGTTGCCGCGCATGCCACAATGATGAAAAATGCCACCACGATCGTCGCAATACAGCCGAGCACGACATCCCAGAGGGTATATCTGTAATTGCTGATCTTTAAACCTTTTTCGATAACGGATGACTGCATATAGAACTGCATCCACGGCGCCACCGTTGTACCGACAAGTCCCATGACGGTTGCAATATATCCGGAATTCCATTCCATACTGGGAGAGATTAATGCGGATCCGATCGAACCCCAATCGGGATGCGCCATAACGGCGGAAACGACATATGTCAGAAGAAAAACACTGAAGAGCAAAAATATTCTTTCCGCAAACTTATAGTTGCCTTTGAGAACAAGAACCCAGACGGTAATGGCCGCGAGAGGAACGGAAATGTATTTGCTGACGCTGAAAATATTCATGCTTCCGGCAACGCCCGCAAATTCCGTTGCCGTATTGCCGATATCGGCAACGAGAAGAAAAATGAAAATATAAAATGTGATGCGGACACCGAAACTTTCCCGTATTAAATCGGCCAGGCCTTTGCCTGTTACAATTCCCATGCGCGCATTCATTTCCTGAACCGCGATCAGCGCGATGAAAGAGGGAATCAGCGTCCAGAGTAATTTGTAGCCGTAGACGGCGCCGGCAACGGAATATGTCGTTATACCGCCGGCGTCGTTGTCCACGCTGCCCGTTATGATGCCGGGCCCGAGTATAGCAAGAAACAGCAGCATACTGCGAATTGCGGGCTTGTCTTTGAAGCGTTTAAATAATTTCATTTTATACAGTTTCTTCTTCTTTGATCTCGGGATAGAAGGCGGCCAGAACGTCCCGGAAAGAAACGATTCCCTGCATCCGCTCGTCGTCATCGAGAACAGGGATCGCTTCAAAATTGTATTTAAAGAACAATCTGGCAACGCGGCGTATGCGCGTATCGATTTGGACGGAGACCGGCTGATCGGTCATAATATCGGCAATAAGCGCCGCGGCATCGTTCAGGAAAAGAGTGCGCAGGCTCACGATTCCGGCCAGGTGTTCACGGTCGTCCAGAACATACGCGTACCGGTACATTTCCAGTTTTTCGCATTCCTTCCGGATGCGTTCCAGCACGGCTGATGCGGTTTCCGACGGCCGTGCCGCTATAAAATCGGTGGTCATAATTCCCCCTACACTGTATGCGGAATAGCGGGAGAGTTCTTTCAGTTCCTGTGTTTTTTCCGCCGGAAGAGCAGTGTAAACAGCTTGCCGTTTTGCATTTTCGCATGCGTCAAGAAGGTCTACGGCTTCATCCATTTGCATTTCATTGATGATCGGTGCAAGTTTCTCCGGTTCGAGAGATTCCACGATCTGCAAACGATTCTTAAACTGCATCTCTTGCAGCGTCTGCGCCGCAGTAAAATAATCGAGAGAGAGAATCAGGGCTGTCCGCTCGTCCGTGCCGAGATCTTCCAAAATGTCCGCAAGATCGGCAGGATGAATTTCCGAAAGTTTCGACGAATCCATTTTTATTTGAACGGATGAATTGAGTGTTTCGGTTGCGGTAGGCTGTACATATTTCCACGATACGAACCGGTCTTTGATATCGCGGTCGGTGACCCAGCGGAAAGCCGAATTCACGATGCGCAGAAAACCGAGACGGCGCAAAATGCCGCGGACGCCGATATCGATGTGCACAACCCAGAGATTCGAGATCTCTTTCGATTTGTCTTCGATAAGAAGCTGGATATCGTTGACGCGGACAATTTTATATCCGCTTATGGAAATAATTTGTTTATCCAGAAACGTTTTGCGGATAAGAATTTCATTTTCCGCACCGCGGACCGGTTCGGTTCCATCCGGAGGAAGTTCGACGCCGATTTGGTCTTTGAAGACGAACCGTTTGACGCATGTCCATGGAATGTATTTTGGCGGCTTACCGTACGCCGTGTGCACAATTAATCCGGTGACGCGCGGATAAACCTGCGACGTCGATGCGGCAAAGTCGATCAGCCTGCCGATGCGTTTATTCGTACCGGCATGGTAAACAGGCAAAGAAAGAAACTCACTCAGGTAAGAAAATTTTACAACCTCAAGCGCCATGGTACAGTACTCTGATTCGGTGAATGTTGCCGTCCCTGCATCGTTCTCGCGGGAATCTCCGGACTTCAAGAACGGGGGGCATTATATCTTATTCCGCGGTGATTATAAAAATAAGAATTCTTTCCGAGAAAACAAGTGTATGCAGCGGACATTTTATCGGAGAATGTACACTTAAACTGCTGGCGTTAGTCGTGTTTTTTTTTATCTTATAAGAGAAGAACAGCATGTTGAACGAAAGGAAAAAAATGGCGACACCAGAATTTGTATTTCTCGACGGTAAAATTCTTCCCTACGCAGATGCAAAAGTCGGCGTCATGACGCACGGATTAAACTACGGAACGGGAATCTTCGGCGGTATCCGGGGATACTGGAACGACAAAGAAAAACAGATGTTTATATTCCGCCCGCTCGATCATTATAAGAGATTTTTGGAATCGGGCAAATTACTCCGCATGGAGCTTCCGTACACCAAAGAGAGCCTGACACAATTTACCATCGATCTTATCCGCAAACAGGGATACAAAGAAACCGTGTATATACGTCCCCTTGCATTTTACGGAGACGAACTCATCGGTGTTCGTCTTCATAACCTGACGCCGAAGATGGCAATTGCGATCGTGCCGTTCGGCCGGTATATCGACAGTCCAGGAGCACATGTGACAATTTCCTCCTGGCGTCGCGTAGACGACAACATTATTCCCGCCCGCGGAAAAGTGGTCGGCGCGTATGTCAATTCGGCTCTTGCAAAAACCGACGCGCAGCTTGCCGGTTTCGACGAGGCAATTGTGCTCGATCAAAGCGGCCACGTTTCGGAAGGCTCGGCAGAAAACATCATTATGATGCGCAACGGTGTTTTTGTAACGCCTCCTATTACGGAAAACATACTGGAAGGCATTACAAGACGGACGGTTTTGCAGTTGATTCAGGATGAACTCGGAATGACAGTACAGGAACGTTCGATTGACCGGACAGAACTGTATTTAGCGGACGAAATATTTTTTGTCGGCAGCGGTGTACAAATCGTGCCGATCACAAAAATCGATTTTCGGAGCATCGGGAGCGGCGTCATCGGACCGAACACGAAAAAAATTATGGATCTTTACTTTGAAGCTGTTCATGGTAATTTGCAAAAATATCGATCCTGGTGCGTGAAGGTGTACTAAAAATGCTGAAGAAAGAATACAGGATCCAGAATATAGAAGATGGTTCGTCGTGCTTAGTTCTTAGTGCGGAAGACAAAAAAACAACAAGAAAAATAGAAGCGGTCTCAAAAATTATTTTTCACCCCCGCTTAATCCCGCAAAAAGCACGGGACGCCATGCCTACGGCAGGCAAGCAAAAAACGCGAAATCCCTGGAAATGACAGGATACTACATTCGTGCAGATATTTTTGAGATAGCTTCTAAATATGTTCTCGTGTTGAATCTCGTTTCCGCCCAGTAACATTTTTATTATGTCTCAAGTTGAACCAAGGACAACGCACTAAGAACTCATGAACCTATAATTTATCTCCTGCCGCATGCCTTTTGGTAAGTCTGGACAAAAGAAGCGAATCCGTGAAGAAGCGTTTCGGTCAAAGCCTGCCTTCCCAGTTTTGTATCTATTTCGTACGCCATGCGCATCCCGGCGGTTGCGCCGTAATTTCCTGTAAACGACCCCGAAAGGTTTGCATTCATCAGCAATTCCTGGGTGCGGGCAGGCGCGATGCCGGCGGAGCTCAGTTCATTGAGCGCTTTGTTCAGATTATCCATCGATTGCGATGTTTCAGCGAACCATGTCTGCGAAAGCGGCCTTCCGACGCGGTGTACTTCCATTGAAAGATAATAGGCGATCCCTTCGTTTTGTACAATGTCGAGCAAATATTCCGGCGGTGTACGCGGTTTTGTAGAATCGGGAAGGGACTGTTTAAGAACGGAATACGTGGCATGAAAACATTCATGCGCCAGTGTTGCGAGCAGTTCAATGTACTGCACCTGCACTGCCGGTTCGGTTTCCAGCACGCGCAGGAGATTGACGATGATCACCGGCTCCCCGTTGTTCTCGCCGGCAAAAACCGGTTCGCCTCCGTTCCAGACAACGCGCCGCACGAACGCTTCCGTCCGTTCGTTTCCCATTGCGACCAAATACACATGGAACGATGCTGAAATTTTCGTATCCACCGGAAAATATGCGGAAAGCGTCCCGACGACGCGCGTATCAAGACGATGTTTTTTTGCCTCTGCGAGAAGTTTTCTCAATTCGCCGATATGTTTTTTGACAGGCAGCAAGCCGTAAATATCGTTGTCATACTGACTGCCGTTGCGGAAATTTTTCAGGGCTTGTAAAAAATCTCCGGCCGGACGGCTGGTCCGCGCCAGCAAAACGCTCGTTGCCGCAGCAAGCCGGTTGCCGGGAAGTGCGGCGACCGCTTCCGGATTCGACCCGCGCCAGTCGAAATAATCGACAAGCTGCTCGGCGGCGCTGTAATCGACATTGAATGAAACATCGAAATTTGTTTCGGGCTGAGCATGAACATGGTACGGGGTCAGGACGATGCAGAGAGGTACAATCAAAAACGGGAATATTTTTAAGTTAAAAGAAAATTTCATAGATCGGTCTCCGAAGGAAAAAGTAAGCGGAAAGGACGAGGATTGCAACGTCTTCCGTAAAATTTCGACGGCGAAAACCGTCTCTTGTTCCTGTGTTCTCCGGCGATCAGGAATGATGCTACATACTCTGCAATGTCCATAGCTTTTCCGGTCGTCATGAGAATGTTTCTTTTTGAGGAAAAGCGGTATATTGAAACCGGAAACGAGCATTCTGTGTCGTACGGAAGACGACGTAGCAGAAGTTGTTCAACAATCTACATTGAGGCCGCCTGCAATTTGTGCGCTGCCTTTCTTGTTAAAAAAAACAAAATGAATCATAAAAAAGGAATCTGGTACGCAATCGTGGCGTATGCAAGCTGGGGATTGCTTCCGGTATACTGGAAGCTGCTTCGTCATGTGCCTCCCGTCCAGCTTCTCAGTCATCGAATCATCTGGTCTTTTTTTGCATTGCTGGCGGTTCTTATCGTTTTACGCAGATGGAGATCTTTCCGGAAAGCCGCTTTTACACTTCCTATCGTAAAAGTATATTTCATTGCCGCTCTTCTTATCGGCATCAATTGGGGTACATATGTCTGGGCGGTCAATACCGGACACCTTGTGGAGACGAGTCTGGGATATTTCATCAATCCGCTCTTGAGCGTACTTATGGGAGTAGTTTTCTTCCGTGAACGGCTGCGCCGGAGGCAATGGATTCCCATCGTTCTTGCACTTTTGGGTGTCGTGTATCTTTCCGTTATTTTTGGTTCGCTTCCATGGATTGCACTGGTGCTGGCGCTTTCCTTCGGGTTATACGGAGCGGTAAAAAAAATAGCGCCGCTGAATTCCCTCTACGGTCTTATAATGGAGACCGGGATCCTGTTTCTTCCGGCGCTTTTGTTTCTTGCATGGTCCGACAGTTCCGGCACAGGCGTCTTTCTTCATGCGGGAAATTTATCGGATGTGCTTCTGGTCGGTGCAGGCCTGACGACAACGATACCGCTCCTTTTGTTTGCTTCTGCAGCGCGGAAAATTCCCCTGTCGCTCATCGGTATTTTGCAGTATATTTCTCCGACACTGCAGTTTTTCCTCGGGGTCTGCGTGTACGGAGAACCTTTTTCGTTCCTTCAGTTTATCGGTTACAGCATCGTATGGATTGCGCTGATTCTTTTCGGTCTCGAAGGGTATATTTCCTATCGTGCTTCCGCTGCCGCGGCAGAGATGGGACAGGATTAATCCGATGCGGTTTCATTTTTCATTTTATAGAAGAGATCAAACGCCGATGTTCCTCGACCGGGAAAAAATCCGAATATATTTATCCGGTTCTGTTCACGGAAAATAAAGTTCCTCTTTCTGACTGCTTCCCGGAAAAATTCTTATTTTTTATATCAGCCGGTTAGCTGCAATATTTATCCAATGCGTCCCGGGCGCTGGCATGGTTGAGTTCGGATGCCTTTTGAAAATCCAGGCAGGCGCCTTTCCGGTCTTTCAATCCGATTCTGCACATGCCGCGCATATAATAGGAATCGGCAAATTTTTGATTCAATTGAATAGCCTGATTGAAATCCGTCATTGCGTTGGCAAAGTCGCGCAAATTGAACCGGCAAATGCCGCGGTAATTATAGAGCTTGGCGTCGTTTTTATTGAGTTCAATTGCTTTTGTAAAATTCGTGATTGCTCCGTTAAAATCCTGCCGGGAAGCACAATCGATTCCGCTGTTATAGTAGAACTCCGCGGTTTGGGCAAAAGATGATTGCGAAAAAAATGGAAGGAAGAGCATCACCGATAAACAAACTTCTCGAAGTTTCATTGCTGACCTCCGTCTTTGTTTCAACTTAATAATACGCGTTGAATACGGCAGAACAGTACCTGTTTTTAAGATAGAAAGCAAATGGAAACAGGATAAAAGCACCCAAGCAAAAAGGAAAAACCATCGAGCGAAGCCGGTGAAAAAGGAATTCCGGAACAAAGTGTCCCGGTGCGCCGGAGAGAGCGCTCAGAACCTTCATTTTAAAGCACCTTTTTATAGCATCTGCGGCGTTTATGCTGACGGGCATCGTAAAATCGCCATTGTGCCTGAATTTTGGCATTATCCTCAAGTTCCCTGTTCGTTTCGACTTTTTGAATATTATGCTTGATGAAAGCTTTGTGCATTTCATAAATGAGGATTGCGTTAATTCCCTTGTTTTGTAAATCGGGGCGTACAGCGGTAAGATAAAGGTCTGCTTTTCTATTGTTTTTTAGAGCTTTTAAAATATAAAACACTCCAAACGGGAAAAGGCGGCCGTTGCTTTTCAACATGGCATGAGAAAGCGAAGGCATGGCAATGCCGAATGCTGCAACTCTATTCTGAGCGTCGAGCACGACGGGTACGAATTCCGGCAAAATAAAACCGAAATATTGCTTGATATACATATCCACCTGCTTGTCCGAAAGCTCGACGAATCCGTAAAGGTCTTTATATGCGGAATTTAAGACCGCAAAAATTTCTTTTCCATAGGGAATCATTTCTTTCGCTTTGCGCACAGTGAGAACTTTCAGGTGATTCCTTTCCAGCGCAATCTCGGCAATGCGTTTGATTTTTTCCGGAATTTCCGGATGCATCGTAACTTCAAATTCCACCCAGTCCGTATCTTTCATGTATCCGGCGTGCACGATATGTTCGGGATAATACGGATAGTTGTAGATCGACCCCAGCGTGCTGACTTCATCGAATCCTTCGATGAGAGTTCCTTCGCCGTCCATATCGGTAAATCCGAGAGGGCCGTGAATATGATTCATACCGGCGGATCGAGCCCAGGTTTCTACAGTGTTTAAAAGCGCCGACGAAACTTCAGGATCGTCGATAAAATCGAGCCACCCGAAACGCGCGACTTTGGCATTCCATTTTTCGTTAAAGCGCTTGTTGATGATTCCTGCAACACGGCCGGCGATTTTTCCGTTCTTCAAGGCCAGCCAGTATTTTGCGTCGCAAAAATCGAAAGCCGGATTTTTTTCTTTTCGCAAATAATTCAGCTCATCGGTGCGAAGAGGCGGAACCCAGTACCGGTTGCCGTTGAATAATGAATAAGGATAGAACGCGAATTTTTTCAATTCATGCGGCGTTGTGACTTCTTTAATCTGTACTGCCATATATCGATTCCTGTCGAACCCGGCTGTGGAAAAAGGGCTCTTCCTGATTTTTTCGATGTTTTGCCTTCGATGTACATTAAAAGCGGGTTGAATGCTATGGTATGTTACAAAAGTGCAGAACAAGAAGCAACCGCCGGTTCATCGGTTTTGAACGTTTATCCATAAATATCGGCGGAACTTATTAATTTCCGTCAAAAATAGTGAAACGGAAAGTTTTTTTCCGGCAGCCGGACGTTCTCCGGATCAAGGACGTCTGCACTGTGGATTCAAAAACATTTCTTATCCGGTAAGCCGGACAAAGTTTCAGAGCAGGCCGGATACGGCGGGACAATATTTTGTTCTCAATTGAATGTGGGAATGTCGGAATGAGCGATGCATCGGATCTGGAGATCTGCTTCCTCTTGCATGGAGAAAAAAGTCAACCGGGAAGTTCGTTCGGAATATTCATTCGTTTCAATAAAAATCTTGGTTATTTAATAATAATTTATAAATTACTATTGTTAGCGAAGCGCCACGGCTTTAATCCTATCCAAAAAATTATTCATCAATTCAGCGAGGGTGCTGTATGAAAAAAATTGAAGCAATCATTCGTNNAAGGTCATACCGAGATTTACAGAGGGGCGGAATATCATATAGATTTTTTGCCCAAGATGAAATTGGAAATTGTCGTGCCGGAAGCACGTGTAGAGGAAGCGGTGTCGATCATCATTCGCGGCGCTAAATCCGGAAATATTGGCGACGGGAAAATATTTATTTCGCCGGTGGATGAAGCCATACGTGTGCGAACAGAAGAAACGGGAGAAGATATACTATGAAAATAGATGCAAACGATTTGACCTGGATTATGATTTCTTCTGCGCTCGTTATGTTGATGACGCCGGGATTGGCGCTGTTTTACGGCGGTATGGTGCGCCGTAAAAACGTTTTGGGTACAATCATGCAAAGTTTTATCGCACTTGGCGTCATCACGCTTCAATGGGTGTTTTGGGGATACAGTCTTTCCTTCGGGCCGGATTGCGGGCATGTTATCGGAAATTTATCGTGGGCAGGTCTTGCGGGCGTCGGTCTTCAGCCGAATCCCGATTATGCAGCCACTATTCCGCATCAGGCATTCATGATCTATCAAATGATGTTCGCAATCATCACTCCGGCGCTCATCACGGGTGCGGTGGCCGAAAGGTTTAAATTCAAAACGTATATTGTCTTTCTTCTCTTGTGGTCGACGTTCGTGTATGCGCCGATCGCTCACTCGGTTTGGGGTATGGGCGGATGGCTGCGGTCGATGGGAACGCTGGATTTTGCAGGCGGGTTTGTGGTGCATATCAGCTCCGGCATATCTGCGCTTGCCGCTGCCGTTGTTCTGGGACATCGTAAAAATTACGGTCACGATCTTTTGCCGCCGCATAATTTAACAATGACGTTAACCGGTGCTGCATTGCTGTGGTTCGGCTGGTTCGGATTCAATGCCGGCAGCGCTTTGACCTCGGGCACGCTGGCCCTTACTGCCTTTATCAATACACAATGCTCTGCTGCTGCGGCAACATTGTCCTGGATGTTTATAGAATGGTACAAGCGCGGTAAGCCGACCGTTCTCGGAGCCGCCTCGGGGGCAATTGCAGGACTCGCCGGTATTACTCCCGCTGCCGGGTTCGTGACGCCGATTGCGGCCATCGTTATCGGCCTCTGCCTGGGTGTTCTTTGCTATTGGGGTGTTTCGTTGAAAAAATATCTCAATTTAGACGATTCACTCGATGTCGTCGGCGTTCATGGTGTCGGCAGCGCTTTCGGAGCCATTGCAATCGGCTTGTTTGCAACGACAGCTGTCAATGCCGCAGGGGGAAACGGCCTTTTCTACGGCAGCTCTTCTCTCCTGGGTATTCAAGCGTTCAGCGTCGTCGTAACGGCGGCTTTCTCGTTTGTCATGACCTGGTTCATATTAAAAATCCTTCAAAAAACAATGGGACTTCGCATTCACGGCCAGGAAGAAGAAGAGGGACTCGACCTCAGTCAGCACGGAGAAAGCGGCTATATGTTTTAAGAAATTTTTATCGGTGTATTTTGTGTAAAAAAGGAAATGGAAATTCCTTGTCAACCGGAATGAATATTTTATGAGCAAGCATTTATGATGCTTGCTCTTTTTTTGATCAAGCCATTCTATAATCCGGATGATCTCAAAAAAACAATCTCCTCCCGGCCGGAGAATTTTATACTTAGAAATGCATTGCATTTCGCTCGAGGATGCCATAAATTTGAATTATTGCAGCTGCGGTAAAAGCCGATCAGGCAGCAGTGCAGGAACGAGGCGCACATCGAAGTGAGAAATATACAATAACATGGATAAAAAAATTAGATGGTTGAGAGTAAGCTACCGGACAGGGGCGATCATTGATGCTTTAGCGGCCGTTCAAATGCTGTCGCCGAATATATTCGCCGTTACCAATAATCTGAATAACTTTCAACCCGCGGCAGAGTATCATTATGCAATGGGGATGGGAGCGTCTTTGATGATAGGATGGACGGTACTTTTGTTATGGGCAGATCGAAAGCCGTTCGAGCGGAAAGGGGTATTGGGAATCACGATCATTCCTGTTATCTTCGGTCTGATCTTAAATGAAATAGCCGCAGTTCAATCTCAATTTATTTCAGCAGGGACAATGCTGCCGATTTGGATTTGTCAGGCGTTTCTTGTTCTGTTGTTTGGATATAGTTACTTTAACGCCCGCGGCAAAAGCGTTTAAGCAGCAGAATACGTGCGATTTTTTTGAAAAAACAAAGGGAATATTCCTCAATGCAGATTTCCGTCATACTCGCACATCCGAATCCGCAAAGTTTCAATCATGCAATAGCAGAAACAATTATTGCCGAACTGAATCGGAATGGGCATCAAGTCGTGTTCCATGATCTGTATGCCGAGCGATTCGATCCCGTTCTCCATGCGGATGAAATCCCTCAAGATGCGTCTCTTCCAAAAGAAATACAGTCGCATTGCAAAGAAATATCGGATGCAGACGGCATCGTTGTCATTCACCCCAATTGGTGGGGGCAGCCGCCCGCCGTCTTAAAGGGATGGGTGGACAGGGTCATTCGTCCGGGTATTGCATATAAATTTCTGGAAGGTGATAACGGCGAAGGCATTCCGGCCGGTCTTTTGAAGGCAAAGGCCGCTCTTGTTTTCAATACCTCCAATACGCCGGCACAGCGTGAAGCCGAAGCATTCGGCGATCCGCTGGAAACTCTCTGGAAGAATTGTATCTTCGATCTTTGCGGCGTGAAAATATTCCACCGGGAAATGTTTAACGTGGTTATCGCCAGCACTGCAGAACAACGCCGGCAATGGCTGTCTGCTGTTCGGGAAGTCGTACGACAATACTTGTGCAGCCAAGGTACGGATAGAATTCTTGACGTCAGGCAGCATTAAGCCAACCGGATATTTTTAATTCAACGGGCAGAGGATACAAATGAATTTTAATGAGTATGATGCCGTTCTCTTCGATTGGGGCGACACGATAATGAAAGACTTTCCGGACAAGGCCGGGAAAATGCGATACTGGGATATTCTCGAAGAAATGCCCGATGCAAAAAAGACTTTAACCGCATTATCGAAAATAATAAAATGTTATCTTGCCACAAGCGCTCAAGATTCGACAAAAGAGGATATCAGTGAGGCACTCAAAAGAGCCGGTTTGGACCGGTATTTTACAGATATATTCTGTTATAAAGACATCGGTTGTAAAAAATCTGAAAGCCGGTTCTATAAGAAAGTAATGTTAAAATTAAAAATCGATCCAAAGAAAATAATTATGGTCGGGAACGATTTGGAAAATGACGTAATCATTCCGAAAAGCTGCGGGATAAAATCGATACTTTTTGATTCCAACGATACATATACAAATTATCCCGGGACAAAAATAAAATACCTGACTGAATTGCTGCCCGACGGTTCAGAGCAGAAAGGTGAAGCGGAAAAAAATAAACATGAAACGGCATGAATGTATATGCGCAAATATTCGAAAGTAATACTCATGATGCTGCTCGTCTTCTTTTTTGCGGGCTGCGACCAGATAACAAAATCCATCGCTAAGCGGGAATTGAAATTCTCTGCCTCGGTGAATTTACTCGGAGGTTTTGTTCGGCTTCAGTATGCAGAAAACGAAGGAGCCTTTCTGAGCGCCGGTTCCGGATTGCCGGCGGAATTTCGAAGACGGATGATCGTTCTTCTGACAGTTCTTGTTTTGACGGGATTTGTTGTTTTGTTTTCATTTGCGCAGAAAATCAAATATTCCAGTCTCGTTCCGTTTTCCCTCTTGTTAGCTGGTAGTTTGGGGAACGTGCTCGATAGATTGTTGAACCAGGGGCGCGTCGTTGATTTTTTAATAGTGGGAACGAAAACAATTCATACCGGCATATTGAATGTTGCCGATCTTCTCATAACAACGAGTGTTGTTATGCTCTGCTGTACGGAGTTGTTTCACAGGCGCGGAAGATCTGCTTTAAAGTAGCAGCTTCGAAGGAAAAGACCGTTGCGTATATCACAATAAAAATAAATAAAGAAGGCGCATCCTTTTTTTGGAGTTCGGTTTTGGCTTCCGGCAGTATTTTATCGATACAAACAGGCGGACTCCTCGTTCAATAAATTCTTAGGGAAAATAACAGCATGAAAAATCAAATAAAAATTAGCCTCTGGTATATCGTTTTGGCGGCGGTCATTCTTACGCTCTCCGCCGGCTGTAAAGTCCGGGATGAGAAACCCCGCGTTCAAAAACAAGAAATCCAAATCAGCAGGGACAGCGTCAGAAAAGAAATTGAATACGTTTTAAACCGGGAACTGGACTTGTTTTACCCGCTCTGTCTGGATACGACCTTGGGGGGTTACAATAACCACATCAGTTATAAATGGCAGCTTGAGGATCCGCAGGACAAAATGATTGTCTCGCAGGCGCGCCATATCTGGTCGCTGTCCAACGCTGCAATTTTCTATCCGGAGAGAAGGGGAAAATATTACGGTTATGCTACCTGCGGATATAAATTTCTGCGGGATATCATGTGGGACAAACAGTCGGGAGGATTTTTTAACCTGGTTACCAGATCCGGAGAACCCATAAACGAAGGGGGAAAAATAATAAAGCAGGCGTACGGCAATGCCTTTGCAATATATGCCCTGGCAGCGTATTATAAAGCTTTCAAAGATACTTCCGCTTTAGGATTGGCAAAGAGGACATTTTACTGGATGGAACAGCATAGCTATGATTCTCAATACGGCGGGTACTTTCAGTTCATGCAAAAAGATGGAACTCCTTTCCCGGACGGTTACGAATCGACGCCGCCGAAAGATCAGAATTCATCGATTCACATCATGGAAGCTTTCGCCGAACTGTACGGCGTCTGGCATGATCATCTGCTGAAGGAAAGGCTCGGTTCACTCCTGCGAATAATAAGGGATACGATCGTTACCCGGAAGGGCTATATGAATTTATTCTTTCAGCGGAATTGGACCCCGATATCCTACAGGGATGCGAGCAGGTGGGAACGGATGAAGAATCTGGAATTGGATCATGTATCGTTCGGGCATGACATAGAAACGGCATACCTTCTGCTTGAAGCGTCCGAAAAACTGGGGATACATCAGGATACCGTTACGCTGGGAATAGCAAAAAAGATGGTGGACCATACGATACAAAACGGCTGGGACAATGACAATGGCGGCATATTTGACGGTGGATATTACAATAAAGGCGAGGAGGATAAAATAACGATCGTTAAAGAAACGAAGGAATTTTGGGCACAGGCAGAAGCGCAGAATTCGCTGCTTATGATGTCTCAATTATTCCCCAATGAAAAATCGACCTATTATGCCAAATTCCTCGCAATGTGGGAATATAATAAGAGCTATGTGATCGACAATGAATACGGCGGATGGTACTGGAGCGGGCTCGATAAATCTCCCTCTGCAAAATTCAGATCGAAGGCGGACATCTGGAAAGCTGATTACCATTCATCAAGAGCAATGATCAACTGCCTGCGAAGATTGGATAATAAAAAAACCGAGAAACCGTGATAAAATCCGCTTTATAGAGAAAGACGAAATAAGTATACGAATACATGATCCGGGAGCAGAGATGGCCAAAAGAGCAGGTTTCCTTATTCTCGTGTTATCGTCGCAATCGTTCTCGCAGTTATCCGACAGTACAAATTCATTTTGGAATATTTTTTTCCGAAAATAAGTCTCAAATGGGAAAGGCACTTGAAATCGAGTCTCTCTTTCCCATGTTTTTCTACGGCGGCTATCATCTGGCGATCGGCTATCGGTTTTCGAGCTTTCGGGTTAGAGTGAGCGTCATCGACGGCGGAACATACGATGCTGAACCGTATGGAGTTGATAATTCAAAAGAATACTTTAAAAGATACTACGCCAAACCGGGATACGGTATCTTTTTCGGATATAATGTCTGGCAAAACTGGGACATTTATATGTATCTTGAACGCCATACTTTCGGAATTGAGCAGAAAGCCACTTCAGAAGAGCTGATGATGCATTCGACGGACTTCGGATTGGGAACGAGTTATCAGCTCTTTATCGGGAAATGGTTTTATCTTCAACCCGGAGTACATTTCTATTTTCGCGGTCCGCAGTCGGTTTATTTTTCAGACGGCCGGGAGTATTCCATTCCGCGCATGGATATATCGCCGGTTATTCGTGCGGGAATAAGAATTTGGCAAATTGAAAAATAATAAAATACGATTGCATTCTCTTTTGTAACCGGCGGCTTCATGTGTTTTGGCAAAGCTCGTGCCGGTTCTAAAAAATGATATTGTCTTCCATGAGGTACAATGCCGCGGAGGCCTTGGAATTTCCAAAATACGACTTTATTTATTTGAAGCGGCATTCGTAATAAATCGTTAACCTGTGAACGCATGCAGAACGATAATTCGTAATTGCTTAAAGAATTTTGAAAACAACTTAAAAGGAAAAAATATGGAATATCATCACACGCAAAAAGGAACGGTCATGCTTGCGTTTTTATTAAGCGCATGTATTGTCGTTGTCATTCTTCCGTTTTTAAGTATCGGGAATAACTATCATATACCGGTCATTCTTTTAATGCCGGCGATAATCATGATTGCAGCTGCATTGGCTCTCTTTTACGCGCTCAGTGTTGAAATCAAAGATAATAAATTGATAATATACTTTGGAATCGGACTTATACGAAAAAGCATTCTGCTTTCAGAGATTCAACAGGCTCGGGCAGTACAAAATCCCTGGTATGCGGGATGGGGAATCCGGTTGATACCGGGACAAGGTTGGCTGTGGAATGTTTCCGGAATTGACGCCGTAGAACTGACCATGAAGAACGGCGATAGGTTTCGTATAGGCACGGACGAGCCGGAGAAGCTTGTAACTGCCATTGAGGCGGTTATACCGATCAAGTCTATTTCGTGACGATATACAAAGAATAAAAATTATATCGATTCAAAACCTCCGGCTGGCGCTGCCACAATGTGGGTATGACAACTTTATTTTGTTCTATGCAGATCATGCTGTGCATTGCATCGGTTTGGACACACGGTTAGAAATTCCTTTTAACGATGAATATAGTCTTTGAACTGCTTGCAATAAACTTTTCCGATGAACCGCTTTACGCATGGCTCTGATCTGTTTAAGTGCGAGGATTGATAAAGTATTTTTCTTTAAACCATAAAGAAACATTAACCAGACTGATCAGGACAGGCACTTCTACTAACGGACCAATGACAGTCGCAAATGCAACACCAGAGTTAATCCCGAATACTGCAATAGAGACCGCTATGGCCAATTCAAAGTTATTACTTGCGGCAGTAAAGGAAAGCGTTGCGGACTTTGCGTAATCGGCTCCTGCTTTCTTTGCAAGGTAAAATGATATAAAAAACATCAAGACGAAGTAGACAACAAGGGGAAGAGCAATTCGCAAGACATCCAGAGGAATCTTGACTATATATTCACCTTTCAGAGAAAACATAACAACGATTGTAAATAAAAGCGCAATCAATGTTATCGGAGATATTTTAGGAATGAACTTTTGCTCGTACCATTGCTTTCCTTTCAATCTCAGCATTGTGAACCTGGTCAGAATCCCTGCAAAGAAAGGAATGCCGAGATAGATAAAAACGCTTTTCGCTATTTGTCCGATTGTGATATCCACAGCAAATGTACGCAAGCCCAGCCAGGAGGGAATAACTGTCAGGAATACATAAGCGTAGACAGAAAAGAACAGCACCTGAAATATTGAATTGAATGCAACAAGTCCTGCAGCATATTCCGTATCTCCTTTAGCCAGATCGTTCCACACTATGACCATTGCAATGCAGCGGGCGAGTCCGATGATGATCAGTCCTGCCATATATTCCGGATATCCTCGGAGAAATATAATGGCAAGAACGAACATCAGTGCAGGTCCGACCAGCCAGTTCTGGATAAGTGAAAGCGCAAGCACTTTCGTATTTTTAAACACATCAGTAAGTTCCTCATACTTCACTTTTGCCAGCGGGGGATACATCATCAGGATAAGACCAATTGCAATCGGAATATTTGTTGTTCCACTTTGGAAAGAATTCCAGAAGACTACAATGCCTGGAAAGAGATATCCGGAGACCACACCAAAAAACATTGCAAGAAATATCCAGAGCGTCAGATACCGGTCCATAAACGAAAGCTTTTTTTTCATCGATTATCCCTATTCCAAATATTCAATTGCAACTTACTTTTTCAGAACATCCGCAGGCCGGTTCTGTATTTCTGAGAATACCCTGGATGATCCCGGCGGCACATCCTACACCAGTCCTGACCGAAATGGCATCCTCAGAACAATTCATCGCACAGGCGCCGCATTCCATACAGAAATCACGACCAACGATTTCTGCCTTCTTGTCTACCATATCAAAAACTGCATGTGGACAGACTTTAACGCACATACCGCATCCATTACACTTATCGGGATCCAGTTTTAGTGTTACAACATCGGGTAAATACAAGAGTCGATTCATGTGAATGGCATCCTCATATTACATTTTTAGCTATTAAAAGTATTGCAGCCATTGCAACAGATGCAATCTGAATAGGCACTGCAATTTTCATCTCCTTCTTTACACCTGAAAGAGATGTGTACGTTGATGACCCTGTAAAATTCATTGCCATAAATGAAGAGATTGCCGGCAGCAGGAGAAACCAAGACATCATTCCAAGAATATTAGTGCTCAACATATTATATAATGCCAAGACTATCGCGAGAACAAGACCGACGACGTATCCTTTGAATGCAAACATTCGAAACGGGATATATGGGAGCAACACCGGTGTAAGAACAATTCCAGCAAAGTAACTTAATGCAATATTGACAGTCGCCGCAATGGCATTTCCGGCTGCCATCTGGAAGGATATACCGCTTCGATTCACTCCGGAAAGAATGATATATACAATTACAACAGCAAGCAGATATCGGAAGCCATACACAAAATCGTTCGGTGTAAGAATAAGACGGTCGTACCATCCAAAATTAACCTGTCTCATTTCCTTCGTTACTTTGTAATTTGCATTGATGAATGGTCGAATATCAGAAGCTCTTATAGGGCCGAACAATACGGTAAATCCTGATGCTTTCTTAACGAGATGCGCTGCGACACCAGTAGCTCCTAATTGAGGTAGAACGAGCCGCCTGTGAATGACTATTTTTTCAAGTAATGTCAAACGGATCCTTCGAACAAGCTCGTCTGTCCCGAACGTTCCTTTACCGGCAGCACACCAGACATTGATACCTTTTGTATCGAGAACCAGCACCCATGCGTCCAATCCAGCGATGTTCTTGCGGACCGTATCAAACGTCAGTTTATAGTTCGCTGTTACAAAGACATCGGAACGCTCATTCGGTGTTCCGACTGCATAGAGGCCCGGATTTACCCGATACTGATCTCTTTTCATACCCCAGCGTACTCTGATAGCGCCGATGTAATCTATCCAATCAAGTTGTGTAGAGATTTGCGGGATATTTCCTGCGGGTGTTTGAATGCTGCCTATGATATAGCGTTCTGATGTTGGAGCATTTTCACTGGTAACGCTTTTATCTCCACCTTCGCTGATAGGATTTTTTAATTGGAGAGATACCAATTCGTTGGAGTCCCCGCATCTGCATTTTTGATCTGCACATCCCATAAAGCACCTATCCTATGATTTCGCTAAAATAACTTCAGATGGGAAAAGCATCTGTTGATAGTATTCTCGCACTTCTGCATGGCAAAACACAATATTACTTAATTGAAGCGGTACTAATTATAAATCGGTTTTCATAATTCGCTGAGTTACTTCCTTTTTATATTTGAATAAATTGTTGATAGAATGTGAGGAAATCCTTTTTGATTTCATCTCTAACCTTTCGGAATACTGCAAGAATCTCGTCTTCCGAACCTGTTGCGTTTGATGGATCGTCAAACCCAATGTGCAAACGATGCATTACTTTCCCTACAAAAATCGGACATGTTTCCTTTGCATTGTCGCATACGGTAATGACGTAATCAAAGGATTCCGCAATGTATTGATCTACTTGCTTGGGTTTATGAGATGAGATATCGATACCAATTTCATTCATCACGTGAATTGCCATGGGATGAACGTTGTCTGCAGGGTGCGTTCCTGCGGAATATACTTCAAGCGAGGGATCGAATGATTTCAGTATCCCTTCCGCCATTTGACTCCGGCACGAATTACCGGTGCAGAGAATGAGAATTCGTTTCTTCATAACTATTTCTCTTTTGCCGTCCAGGTCGCGGTATATTCGGCGCCATCGGGCGTTTGAAGCTGCGGATCATCGAGAACCCAGGTGCCATTCAACCCGAGTTCACGGGCGGTGAGTTTGAAGTGGCACATGGCAATACCCATATCGACACGCTGCAGATCGGCAAGCCGGAGAATGTTAAACAGTATTGTTCCTTTGCCGTATCCTTTTGTCCTCTGAAGATAAAAATGCCATGCATCGTCGATTCGGACTATACGCCAGGGCTGTTTGTTGGAAGCAGAAGGAGCCCATCGAACCATTTCCAGCGGTTCAGCATATTCGCCGGCGGCATTTATCGTTAGTATGTTACCGAATGTTTCTGCATAGAATAACAGTTCCATGGGCATACGCCGGGCAGCGCTGAAGAATTTCCGGAACTGTCCGTCTCTTCCCCTTTTCTCCTCATCATATCCTAGAGAAACCACGGCCGGAATGATTTCCTCATCGCGCAAAGATATTCTCTTTGCAAAGCTGCTTTTTGTAAATGAACCGCCAAGCCAGCATGTTCCCAGGCCGATATCGGTCGCTGAAAGAACCGCATACTCCAGAAGATATCCGTAGTCTTCAAGGTTTTTCGGTCCTTTCTCAACCGCACCGATGATAAATCCCGCCGGGTTCTTGATAAAACCGTAGGTGCCGAGTCCTTTCAGAGATCGCTTGTCGTCCTGAGCAGCCGCAGCAAGATCAAATCGTGCATGTGTTCCGAAAGGACCGATCTGAAGGGTTTCTAAGAAGTTTTTCACTGTCTGTTGATGCGTTTCCTGAACAGGCACATTCATGCAGGACCGGCAGGAATAACGATGTCTGATGATTTCTTGAATAGGCTGATTCATTTTTCGCCTTGATGTCGTTCAGCTTTTCAGTTTTTTATAGAGTGCGGTCAATCTGTTCCGGTAATATTCCTTAATGATCGGTTCCTCTTCAGCCAGCGGCTTGACGGGAATCAGGTTCATGACTTCCGCAGGCGTCAGCCCGGATTCGTACATTGTTTTCACGGCGCCGTTGAGCATTTTCGGCAGTCCGTCTTGAATTGCTTTCGATGAAATACCGAAAGATGCAATGAGCTCCTGCAATTCGTAAAGCTGGAACCAAAAGTAAGTCGGGCCCATGGCTGTGAAGAGTGCGTATGCTTCCAGCAGTTCTTCCGCAACTTCGGGTATATCCCCCAGCGGACGAAAAAGTTCGAGTATGATTTGCTTCGATTCGGCGCTTATGTCGGGCGAGAACGCAGCGGGATTNNCCTCCGAGTCCATCGGAAATCTTCGCAATCGATATTTTCGGAGACAGGGATACTATAATAGCGGACGGTTTAATGACGGATCTTATTTCCTGCAGAACTCCGCCGATGACAGGCGGATGAAGTCCGATGAAAACGATATCGCTTGCAGCGCAGCGTTTTGGATTGCTGACTATCGTTTCTATATTTTGAAATTCCCTTTGCAATTTTCCCAAAACATCTGCGTCGTTATCCGTGACGACGATATTGGCGGGGATCCGGCCTGCCTTTTTCCATCCCTGCAGCACGATCTTAGCGACGCGGCCGCCGCCTATAAATCCGATTGATTTGTTCGTCATACAATTACCCCAACAATAGTATATAACTTGTGTTTTCCGGCATTATAAATCCAATTTCATACACGCCGCCGAGCTGCAGCAGCCTCCGCAAAATTGGTTCGATTTTTTTATTGCTTCGTTTTGAATGGAGGAACGATCTATGATAATAAACCCTTTCCGGGCAAAGAACCTTGCTGCGGTTGTCGTAAGCAGCACGATGCTCTTCACGCCTTTCTGCTTTGCCAGCGAGAGCATCCAATCCACTAAGTGCGAGCCGATTTGTTTCTTCTGTAAAGAAGCGGGCACAGCCACGGATCGGAGCAGGGCATCATTGCCGTAGTATTCAAATCCGGCAACGCCGGCGATAGCTTCATTTTGGATTGCGAGATAGAAGTCCGTTAGAGCGGTGCCGACCGTTTCTACCAGAAGCTTCTGACTTTCAAGGAGTGAACGAATCGCCGCAGTATCTTTTTCTGTCGCTTGACGATATGAGATGTTCACGGTTTCTCCGCATAGATTGTTATGCTGAATATCCCGACATAACTCTTTTTATAATTTTGCATTTGATCGATAGAAAGAAATTGAGATAGGATTTCGTCGGGAATGTCTATCTTCCGGTCTTTTTGAATCGTAAGATTGGTAAAACCGGCTGCCCTGATAATCCGAAGGTATTCCTCCTTTTGGACAGCGCCTGAAATGCATCCGGCATATAGTGCCGCTTCTTTTCTGAGATCTTCCGGCAGTTCACCCTGCAGAACGATATCCGAAATACTGAAATGTCCGCCGCTTTTAATAATGCGGAATGCCTCGGCAAATGCTTTTAGTTTATTGGGCACAAGATTCATGACGCAATTGCTTACAACAACATCCGCTGTATTGGCTTCAACAGGCATGTTGTCTATATCGCCAAGGCGGAATTCGACATTTTTAAAACCGAGCTTTTCTGCATTCACTTTTGCTTTAGCGATCATTGCTTCTGTCATGTCGATGCCGATAACATGACCGGCATCGCCGGCAATAGAACGTGCAATAAAGCAATCGTTGCCCGCTCCGGATCCAAGATCGACAACCGTATCGCCGGATTTGATCTGAGCGAATTCTGTCGGCAGGCCGCAGCCGAGAGCAAGGTCGGCATCGGGCACATATCCGGGAAGTTTTGTATAATCTTGTGCCATGATCGAGAATTCAACATTCGAGCATCCGCTGCCGCTCCCGCAGCAGGAGGATCGATTCTGTTCTTTTGACTGCTGTGCGATGGCTCCGTATTTTTCCTTTACCATCTCTTTTAATTCCTGTTCGTTATTCATAGTTGTTCTCCGTTTTAATAGTTATCGCAATAATACGATAATTGCGCATAAAAAATTTTCAACAGCACGATTTTACATCGGTCATAAATTGTGCAAGAAGTTGTTTTGCTTCCTGCCATGCTTTTTTATTGATGCAGTAACAGACTTTCGGACCTTCAATTTCACCTTTAATAAGACCGGCTTGCTTCAATTCGGCAAGATGCTGGGAAACGGTCGCCTGCGACAATGGGAGTTCGTCTACGATGTCGCCGCATATACAGACATCTTTCGCCGCCAGAAATTGCAGGATCGCAATGCGCGCCGGATGACCAAGCGCTTTTGCCAGATCGGCCAGCCGGTTCTGACTTGTACTGAATTTTTCTTTTTTCGATGTACCCATATTTTATATATCGTAATAATACGATAAAGGTTTCATAAAAGCAAGCCGATCTTTAAATATTTTTATCGGAAAAATCACAAAAAATGAATTCCACTGTTCTTTGTACATATATCTCACGACACATGACCATAGATTCAAGTATGGCAATCATTTCCTTTTCCACCGCGGGAGCAGCAAGAGTGCAACGATGACCATCAGCACGCCGCCGGTTGCATATGCCGCCCATGGATTGGCAATACGTGACTCGACTGCCATAGCATAACCCGTGTAAGCGAACCTGTCCTCGTTAAAACGCCATACAACCTTGTTCCCTTCCACACTGTTCGCGTTGGTAATTAAAATAATTCCGGGCATCCGGACTTCATTCACATAATCGCCGCCTGCATCGAGCATAAACCGGACACTGTCCTTTATCGACTTCGTAATACTTTCGATTGGCTTTTCTATTTTACCTTGCAACTTAAGGCCTAAGGTTTTTTCCAGATACTTCACGATGTCTTTTGTTTCCCCTTTGTCAAATTCATGGAAACCGACATCCTGCTTCTTCGTAATAAATACACTTGCAGGAATGGAAGGATCGTGCATGCGTTCTACAGAGTCGACCAGTTGACTGTAAAACTCTTCATACAGGTTGGCCGTGAGGAAGTCATCCAGCCTTTTCTTTAATGCCCTGCCCGTATCCCCATTTTCATATTGAGCATATTCTTCTTTTGTTAAAAAGTTTTGGATGGGAATTCTTTGAATCTGCAATAAGGGCTTATATGTTTCCTGATAATTGAAGTATGTAAAGAACCACCGGAACTTTTTCTCAAACGCAATATGAACGCCGACTTTTTCCGGCCTTCGATATTCGTTATTCATCAGGTTCACATCGTCGAACTTTTTCACTGCAACGAAAGATTTGTCCGTATCGCCTTCCAAATGGATGTCCCAGCTTTTATCGGTGGGGACAGGAAAAGTCGACGATGTATCGCTCACGGGATTTACAACGATGGTTCTTACACATGATCCGTCGCTGTCGATTGTTGTTGTTGTTGTTTTCTCCTTTTTACAGCCGGGTGTTATCAGGAGAATCAGGGCGATAAATGCTGCAAACCGATGCTTCATGAAAATATTCATGGTCGTTCCTTCGTTTTATTGCTTCGTTCCAATTCCATCCTTAAGCGTTTGATTTCATTTTGAAGAGCGGCAGCTTCCACGCTATTATTTTTTGAACCGAACGGGAGGGAGGGCTCCTCTTTTATATATTCGGCATACATCGCATTGAGGCGTACCTTCGAGGCTTCGTCCAATGTCTTATAATCTTTGAGCAGGTTTTGCAGGTCCGCTTTCTTTATAAGGACCAGGGTCTTCGTCAATTCTACGGATGATATAGTTCCGTTCGAAAGCATGTAAAGTCCGTGCAGGAAGTCCAGAATATTCATGTCCTGATAGAAAACACCGGCGCGGTTCGATACGCTCTGATTTCCCATCCGCTGCTCTAAACCGACGATCGCTTTTGCATCGTTGTACTCCATGGTCATGTATGATATTATGCAGAAAAGAAAAACGAGAGTGCAGGCTATGCGAACGACTTTCATGCTGCAGACATCATACAGACGGTCGAAGAAGGTGTTCGAGCGAACATCTGCCGTCTGTCTTTTAAAGCCGGCAATTGCAGCAATAATAGATTCTGTCAATGCTTCCTCGTCTGGGATGCGCGGTACTGTTTCTTTGATGCGCGTCAGGATCCGTTCGGCATTCGATACTTTATAAAAAACGGCCGCACAGGACTCGCATTCAGCGAGATGATGTTTGAGAAATTCAAAATCGGTCGGATTGAACTCATCAATTCTCGCCGAGTACAGAAGATTTTGCAGTTCTTTGCACGTCATTGGCACACCTTGAGCGATTCTAATTTCTTTCTGATACGTTCTCTTGCATAGCACAGATTTGTCTTTATCGCCGATTCGGACATACCGGTTATATCGGAAACCTCTTTAATGGACAGGTCCTGTAAATCTCTCAGCAGAAAAATCATCCGTTGTTTTTCAGACAACCCACCGGCAAGCGATCGAATCAATGCAGCCGTCTCTTTATCGGAAAATGCCTGTTCCAGATCGATATGGCCGATGCAGTTTTCTACAAAGGGATTGTTATTCGATCTTGTAAACACGTTTGCTCTTCTTTTATTACTTTTAATTTTGTCATAGCAAAGATTGACGACAATCCTGTACATCCATGTCGTAAACTTCATCCCCAAATCGAATTCGTGCAAATGGCGCCAAATCCTTATAAAACTTTCCTGGACAATATCCTGAGCATCGGATTCATCGCACATAAATCTAAAAGCTATTGCAAATGCGTACGCTTGATGGCGCCTGACGATTTTTTCAAACGCAGGAATATTGCCGGTTTGGGCTTCTTCAACAAGTGTCTCAAGTGAATCAATCGGTATATTATTCTGCATTTGAAGGTTTCTATCTCCTCGTAATGATACGACGCAAAAAGGTAAATGTTAAAAAGATAGAATGCCATATATAGTCATGACTTGCAGGAATTACATGCCAATGATAATTTTGTAAAAATATTTTGTTCCATGAGGGAAAAGCATGCCTTCTATAGCCGATTTTCATTGCATCAGTTATAAAATCTCGTTAATCTGGCTTCACATGATAGGCCGGATTCGGGAGGATTATGGCTTTTATCCTGTTCCTGGAAATAAATTAATTCAATCGAAGCATCTGTGCATTTGCAGCCATTTTAGGTTTTATAAGAAAAACGGCTGCATCATATTGGCAGGCGGCAGTTAAAAACATATGAATAACTGATGTTGCGCAAAAAGAAATGTGGTTCCAGCAGGTTTTTTCGGGTATGACAACTTTATTTTTTTCTGTACAGCTAATACTGTGCGTAACATCAGTAACTAAGCCATAAAGGAGTCAGGCCATCGGCACAGCCGGCGCTCGTTTGTAACGAGTCACATATAAGTTGCTACTCTATTTCCGGTCAGTTGGATAACTGCGTATCTCATCAAAAAAAGGTGTTCTTTTTTCTTCAACACAGTTTGCGGCATAGAGGTAAAGTGCGGC
>PMML01000012.1 GCA_003162695.1 Ignavibacteriota bacterium
GTCATTACAGGCGGCGGCGGAGTGTTGTGCGGCGAAATGGCACGCTGTCTTGCCGGATGCAATGCAAATGTCGTGATTCTCGACCGCGATATGACGCTGGGAGAGAAAACGGTTCAAAGCTTGACCGGCACAAAGGGAAAGCACAATGCGATTTTTATCGACGTGCTCGATAAAGCAAAAGTGCAGGANNCGGGAATAATCCGAAAGCGACAACGAATGCAGAGCAGAGCTTTTTCGATATACCGGCGGAAGCTATTCAGTTCGTTTCTAATTTAAATTTGATCGGAACAATTTTGCCAAGTCAGGTTTTCGGCCGGCATATGGTTGCGAACAAAGAAGGAGTGATTCTTAACGTTTCCTCTATGAACGCATTCCGCCCTTTGACCCGCATCCCGGCATATTCCGCAGCAAAAGCCGCCATCAGCAATTTTACGCAATGGCTGGCCGTACATATCGCACAGGAATATACACCGAATATTCGTGTTAATGCAATTGCTCCGGGTTTTTTCCTGACCGAGCAGAACAGATTTCTGTTGACCGAAAAAGAAACCGGCGCACTGACCGCGCGCGGCAGGAAAATCCTCGATCATACGCCCATGAACCGGTTCGGCGAACCGGCAGATTTGCTCGGCGCCATGCTCTGGCTTCTTTCACCGGCATCGAAATTCGTGACCGGCATCGTACTGCCAATCGACGGCGGATTCTCGGCATATTCAGGAGTCTGATCGATGTCCCAGCCGAAAATCGTCGTCAATAAGCATACGCCATCGGTTGTCGAGGCGTTTACCCATCTGGGAAAAGTCATTGCGCTCGAAACCCTGGCAGTGACGAGGGAAGCAGTCCGCGATGCGGATATTCTTGTCGTCCGTTCGGAGACAAAAGTCAACGAGCAGCTGCTGGAAGGGAGTTCGGTAAAGTTTGTCGGAACGGTAACGATCGGGACAGACCACGTCGATGAACGTTATCTTGCATCGAAAGGCATAACATTTGTCAGCGCCCCGGGCAGCAATTCCAACTCCGTTAAAGAATATATTGCATCGGCGTTATGCGTGTGGTCCCGTCGAACGGGCGCTCCGCTTGCCGGAAAGACGATCGGTGTTGTGGGCGTCGGAAATGTCGGAAGCAAAGTTGCGAGCGCAGCCCGGACGCTCGGATTGAATGTTGTGCTGAACGATCCCCCCTTGAGGCGAAAGACAGGCGACGAAAAATACCGTCCGCTGGATGAATTGATGGATGCGGATTTTATAACCATTCATGTTCCCCTGACCAAATCCGGAGACGATGCGACTTTTCATCTTTTCAACGAGGCTCGTATCGGAAAGATGAAACGCGGCGCTGTGCTGATAAATACATCCCGCGGCCCGGTCGTGGAAACGAATGCATTGGTCGATGCCCTGTCCTCGCATCATCTTTCCGCATCGATCCTCGATGTCTGGGAGGGAGAGCCGGTTCTCAATACGGAACTTCTATCCCGTGTGCTGATCGGGACTCCTCATATTGCCGGTTATTCACTCGACGGAAAATTGAACGCCTGCAGAATGGTATATGAAGCTGCGTGCCGTTTCCTTGGCGTGCAGCCGGCATGGAACATCGATACTTCTATGACGTCCGAATCGGCGAGGATTGCCGTCCCGTCCGGAATGAGTGAAACGAATGAAATTGTGCGTTCAGCCGTCAAGCAGGCATACGATATTGAATTGGACGATACGCTTTTGAAAAAAACATCGTCTCTCGATCTAAACGAGCATGGACGATATTTTATGAAGCTGCGCGCGGAATACAGGATCCGCCGTGAATTTCCCAACCGTTGCGTAGAACTCTCATCCACACAATCCGACGCTGTGAATATTCTGCAGGGATTAGGGTTGCGGGTATCTTTAAATTAGGGATAATTTTTAGTTCGTTGTTCGTGGTTCATAGTTCTTGGTCATTTTGACTTCAACACAGCGAACAAAGTATAAAGGACGATGAACAACGAACTACTGGTGACTTGCATCTTGGTATCGGTTTGCGTAAAATGGTGATTAAATATAGAAATATGTTTTTTTTCTTTTTGGTTTTCATTATACAATCAAATCGTATGTGTGTCAGGATTTATGAATTATTCTTTAAGGAAGAAGTCGATGAAAACTCTTTCAAGATATCTCGCGGCAGCCTTTCTGTTTTTGGTTGTATGCCTGTCTTATATGTTTGCTAAGGAGCCTTCAATGGTTACAAAATCGTTTTTTGGAAAACTTCCGGATGGAAGAGAGGTCTATAAATTTGTCTTAACAAATGCGTCGAAAGCGCATGTGACTGTTATTAACTACGGCGCTATCGTTGCTTCGATCGTCGTTCCCGACCGGAACGGGAAGTTGGAAGATGTCGTACTGGGTTACGATTCTTTGCCGGGATATATCGGCGATAAAGCCTTCCTCGGCGCCAGCGTAGGCCGCTATGGAAACCGCATTGCTAAAGGCAGGTTTACGCTTGAAGGCAAACAATATCAACTGACGGTCAACGATGGAGAGAACCATCTTCACGGCGGCGGGTCCGCTTTTAATAAAGCTCTCTGGGATGCTCATGTCGTCAGCGAAGGTCCGGAACCGTCCATCGAAATGACTCATGTAAGTCCCGATGGGGAAGAAGGATATCCGGGAAATCTTGAGGTATCGATTACATATACATGGACGGAAAAGAACGAATTGCGTATCGAATACAAGGGAACGACGGATAAGATTACGATTTTCAATCCAACGAACCATTCCTATTTCAATATCTCCGGTAATTTTACATCTTCCATTCTCGATCAGGTATTGACTATCGAAGCCGATTCTATTACACCGGTGGATAAAGGACTCAT
This sequence comes from Ignavibacteriota bacterium, assembly GCA_003162695.1. Taxonomy (GTDB): domain Bacteria; phylum Bacteroidota; class Ignavibacteria; order UBA10030; family UBA10030; genus Fen-1254. The sequence goes on from PMML01000012.1 coordinate 2,843, forward strand.
TCCGACAGGCGTATTGTCCGCTGTGGCAAACACGCCGATGGATTTTCGGACGCCGGCGGTCATCGGCAGCCGGATCGACGATTCGTTTGAACAGCTTCTCTTTGGAAAAGGGTACGATCACAATTGGGTGATAAGAAATTTTCAAGGGCAAGTTCGAAAAGCGGCACAAGTCTATGATCCGAAAAGCGGGCGCATATTGACCGCTTTTACGGATCAGCCGGGACTGCAGTTCTATTCGTCCAACTTTCTGGATGGAAGCATCAAAGGAAAACATGGTGTCGCATATCAACGCCGGTCGGCTCTTTGTCTGGAGGCACAATGCTTTCCCGATTCACCCAACAAACCTGAATTTCCTTCCACGGTTTTAAAACCGGGGAGTGTCTATCGGCAGACGACTATCTATCAATTTACAATTCAATAACGTCAGGTTATGAAATGAGTAAATACGTTATAGGACTTGATTTCGGCACGAATTCATGCCGGTCGTTAATCGTCGATACAAAGAACGGAAAGGAACTGGCAACTCATGTATTTGCCTATCCGTCCGGCAAGGACGGCGTTATTGTGGATGCGCATGACCCGAATGTTGCCAGGCAAAATCCAGCAGACTATCTTCAGGGTATAGAATCGATTGTGAAAGGAGCGTTGAAGAAGGCGCGATCCGCCAAAAAAACCTTTTCTGCATCCGACGTGATAGGCATCGGCGTCGATACTACTGGCAGCAGTCCTATGCCTGTGGATGTGCACGGCAATGCTTTATGTTTTTCTCAGCAGTTTAAGAACAATCCTGCGGCAATGGTGTGGCTTTGGAAAGATCATTCCAGCCATGCAGAAGCTGCCCGGATTACAGCGTTGGCGTCGGAAACCCGTCCGGAATATCTCTCAAAAATCGGCGGCATCTATTCCTCCGAATGGTGGTGGAGCAAAATCCTGCATTGCCGGAATATTGCGGCTGATGTATTCGATGCTGCGTACAGCTGGATGGAAATTTGTGATTGGATCCCTTCCGTGCTGGTGGGACATACATCAGTGAGCGCAATGAAACGAAGTATCTGTGCAGCCGGCCACAAAGCAATGTTCAATCAGATCTGGGGAGGGCTGCCGGATCAGGAATTTCTCAGCGCGCTCGCGCCCGAACTGGCAGTGCTTCGTCCAAGATTATATAATGAAGCGTATACGGCAGAACAGCGAGCCGGATTTCTTTCTCCGACATGGGCAAAAAAGCTGGGTCTTTCCGAACATGTTGCAGTGGCAGTCGGCGCATTCGACGCACATATGGGCGCTGTCGGTGCAGGTATTACCGCAGGGACGTTGGTAAAAATAATCGGTACAAGTACATGCGATATCATGATTCATCCGCATAAAGAACAGCTTCAAGATATTCCGGGCGTCTGCGGCATTGTCGATGGTTCCGTAATGCAGGGATATTACGGCATCGAGGCGGGGCAGTCGGGCGTCGGCGATATTTTCTTATGGCTTGTCAATATGCTGGTTCCCGATTTCTATGGGAAAACATCGGAGGAAAAATTTAAAAATCTCGAAGCGGCTGCAGCAAAACTCAAGCCGGGCGAAAGCGGATTGCTTGCGCTCGATTGGAATAACGGCAACCGGACTATCCTGGTCGATGTACGTTTGACCGGATTGCTGATCGGCCAGACTCTGCATACGACGCCGTTTGAAATATACCGTGCATTGATCGAAGCCACCGGTTTCGGCGCACTTGCGATTATCGACCGGATCGAGCAGTACGGCGTACAGGTCAGGGATGTTATCAATTGCGGCGGACTCGCGGTTAAGAATAAACTGATGATGCAGATTTATGCGGACATCATAGGCCGCCCCATGAAAGTCTCCAGAAGCGATCAAACGCCGGCGCTNNAATGGTCCGGCGGTATGTTCAATGTCATGAAAGATCTGCTGGCGATTCGGGACAGCGTTCGGAGAACTGTTGCCCGGAAAACCGGCGCACGGAGAACTGAATAATGCTGGAACAATTAAAGAAAGAAGTGGTTTGCGCAAATAAGGACCTTATGCGATACGGTCTGGCAACGCTTACGTGGGGAAATGCAAGCGGTATCAGCCGCAAAGACGGACTTCTTGTCATCAAGCCGAGCGGTGTCGAGTATGAATCCTTAAAGACTTCAGATATGGTCGTTGTCGATCTGGACGGCAGGATCATCGAAGGAAAACTTCGTCCTTCTTCCGACACGCCGACACATATCCGGCTCTACAAGGCCTTTGTGCATATCGGCGGTGTTGCGCACACGCATAGTACCTATGCCACGATGTTTGCACAGGCGTCCATGGAAGTTCCATGTCTCGGCACAACGCATGCAGATCATTTTCACGGTCCCATTCCTGTTACGCGATTCCTTACCAAAGATGAGGTCAGGGAGGACTATGAAGGAAATACGGGGGCGATGATCGTTGAACGATTTGCCCATCTGGATCCACAGAGCATACCGGGCGTGCTTGCGGCAGGTCACGCACCGTTTACATGGGGATGCGATGCGAACGATGCCGTTCAGAACAGTTTCATTCTGGAACGCGTAGCGGAAATAGCGCTGGGTTCCTTGCAGTTGAATCCCAAGCTTTTGCCTCTCAAGGAATATCTTCAGGAAAAACATTTTCAGCGAAAGCACGGATCAGACGCTTATTACGGTCAAAAAAATAAAGGAAAATAATTTATGCAAAACGTACCTGTCATTACATTAGGACTTGTTGCAGTCAGCCGGGACTGTTTCCCGATTGAACTCTCCCGCACGCGGCGCAGCAAAGTCGCTGCCGCATGCAAGGCTTCAAACGTTCCGGTCATTGAGATCGAAACGATTGTTGAAAACGAACGCGACGTCCTGAAAGCGCTGGATGAATTGAAACAGAAGAATGTCAATGCTCTGGCGTTGTATCTCGGCAATTTCGGACCGGAAGGTCCTACGACTCTGCTGGCTGAGAAGTTCGACGGCCCTGTGATGCTGGTCGCTGCCGCTGAAGATACAGGAAAGGATCTTGTAAACGGACGGGGAGACGCTTATTGCGGGCTTTTAAGCGCCTCGTACAACATGGGACTTCGCCGCCTGAATCCGTACATCCCGGAATATCCGATCGGCGATCCGAAGGACATAGCTCTGATGCTTGCAGAGTTTCTTCCCATTGCACGCGTTGTAAACGGCGTGAGAAATCTTAAAATCATCTCGTTCGGTCCGCGGCCGTTCGATTTCCTGACCTGCCACGCACCGATTCAGCCGCTGTTCGACCTCGGAGTGGAGATTATGGAAAACAGCGAACTGGACCTGCTGGATATCGTGCAAGCGGAAAAAGACAATACAGAGATTAAAAATATTGCGGCGGAGATGGCGAAGGAATTAGGGAAGGGAAACACCTATCCGGGCCTGATGGAAAAACTTGCGCAGTATGAATATGCCCTGGAAAAATTCATGAATGCCAATCTCGGTACTTCGCAATATGCTGCATTTGCCAATAAATGCTGGCCGGCATTTGAAAAATATTTCGGCCATGTGCCTTGCTATTTAAATTCACGTCTGGCGGCACGCGGAATTCCTGTTGCGTGCGAAGCGGATATCTACGGTGCGCTGAGCGAATATATGGCGGTCTGCGCGACGGAAGTGCCTCCGGCCATCCTGGATATCAATAATTCCGTGCCGAAGGATATGTACGAGGAGAACAAAGCGGTAATCGGGAAATATGCATTGAGCGATTTATGGATGGGATTCCACTGCGGCAATACTTCTGCAGGATGCTTGATCCAGCCTGTCATGCAATATCAACTGATCATGCACCGGCTCATGGAACCGGGACTTGAACCCACGATTACGCGGGGAACGTTAGAGGGGCAGATCAAAGCAGGCCCGATTTCAATTTTCAGAATACAGGCATCTTCCGACGCTCGCATCGGCGCATATGTGGCAGACGGCGAAGTGTTGAACGTGAATCCGAAATCGTTCGGATCGATCGGTGTTTTTGCAATAGAAGAAATGGGACGGTTCTATCGACACGTGCTTTTAGAAAAACATTTTCCCCATCACACGGCGATTGCGTTCAGACATGCCGGCAAGCCGCTGTTTGCTGCGTGCAAGATGCTCGGCGTAAGCGATGTGTTCTTTAACCGGCCTCAAGGCGCATATTATCCGTCGGAAAATCCGTTCCGGTAAGCGAATGTCCATTTATTCCAGAGAATGTTCAAAGGAGTAAAGCATGAAGAGTTGATTTACTCTGAGAGCTGTCGTATATTAAATAAATTGAATTTATGCCCTGTCGATCGGATTGTGATTGCAGGGCATTTCATTCTAAGATTGAGATAAAGTTGAAAATTCGGCGCCGTACCGCACCCGCCTGTGGCGGGCAAGAGTGGTAAGGGAGAGGTCTGCAAAGTCTCTCCATGTTTATAAAAACCGCTTGATTCCTTAAAAATCCCCACCATTTAGATTCATTCTGTTCCACTTGGTACCAAATGAAGACTTGTCCCAAAAGTGATAAGATTTGGACATGTCATAAGAATGTGTCCAAGGTATGGACATGAGGGTTTCTGCATTTCATTGGATAAATGGGTTAATAGTACATCGTGAATCAGAGTGGCTTGCTGAAAACTTAAGAATCTCGTAGGTATGTTCGGGAATCCCGAGTTTTTAGCAACCACCCCAAAAGTTTACTCTTGACAAGCTGTTCACTATTTAGTATATTTTCACCAATTGGTGAACACATATAATATGGTAAACGCGTAAATGCTTGAAAAAGAGATTACAAGGATATTCTTAAAAGAATTCCAATCCTTATACCCGGCACTTTCAGTGCGACGGCAATTGAAGTCGAAAGAAAAGGGAGTTGACCTGCTTCTGGATGTTTATGTCCCGGATCAGAAGATTGCTAAAAAAATCGTATCTGAGGTTATAGCAGAAGGTTTTCCTAAGTATATTCGCATTGCATCACGGCAGCTAAAAATATTGTGCGAAAAAAATAAGTCTCTATATCCGGTCATCATTGCTCCGTTTATCTCTGAGGATGGTCGTAAAATCTGTAAGGAAGAGGGTATTGGATTCTTCGATCTCTCAGGGAATAGCTACCTTGCCTTTCCTGGAACATATATCGAAACGAAAGGAAATTCTAATCGATATCGAACGGAGAGGAAAATTAAGAGTGTTTTCAAGGGAAAGTCTTCACGTATACCAAGGATCATGTTACTCAATACAAGTCGTCTCTGGACTATGCGTGAATTAGCGAATGAAGCATCCCTGAGTGTGGGGCAGGTGTTTAAGGTAATAACACGCCTTGAGGAATTGGATGTCATCGTGCGCAAGAATCAGACCGCGATTCAATTGAATAAACCTGCTGCTCTATTGGATCTCTGGCGAGCGGAGTATTCCTACACGTTCAATGAAAATTATGAATACTATTCCCTCAGCGCTATTCCTGAAATAGAAAAGTCGATTGCTGAAGAATGCCAGCGACAGAGTATTCGCTATGCGCTAGCGCTGTTTTCCGGTGCTAATCGGATCGCACCCTTTACCCGGTACACGAAAGCATTTGTCTATGTGGATGATCCATTGGCTATCATCGATAAGCTGAATTTAAAGAAAGTGGATAGTGGTTCAAATGTGGTTCTCCTAAGACCCTACGATGATGGCGTATACTATGGATTACAAAAAAAGGACCGTATCAATATTACGAGTACCATTCAATTGTATGTGGACTTGTATGGATATAGGGGAAGAGGTGAAGAACAAGCCGAATTCCTTCGTTCACAGGTTATTAAATTTTGAAGAAACTGATTCATGACCACGATAACTGAATATTCTTCGGAAGATGTTAAAGCTTGTCTTACAGTCCTTCTTGAATTATTGACCTATCTAAAACCTTACGAACATCATATCGTGCTCATAGGTGGCTGGGTACCATATTTTCTCACTCAGCGAACGAGTGGAGAGAGTCCACATCAGGGTTCTTTGGATATTGATCTTGCATTGAATCCAGCATCAATTCCAACAGACGCTTATGAAACTATTCTTGAAATTCTACACCAAAGAGGATATGAACCAAAACTCAACTCAATAGGGGAGGTGGTCCCTGCAAGTTATATTCGAACATATACCGATAATGATGGACATAAACATGCCGTTCAAGTTGATCTATTGTCACCAGAATATAGTGGAACTGATCCTGCCCATCGTCATCAACCTGTACAGGATATTCTTGCACGAAAGGGTCGGGGTGTTGACCTTGCGTTCGCATCTCCTGTCGAGAAAAGACTTGAGGGGTATCTTCCCAGTAAGGAAAAAATGCAGTTACCTTGCGCATTGCCAATGCCGTCGCTTGCTTTACGATGAAAGCAACGACCTTTCACAATCGCGGAAAAGAAAAAGATGCGTATGATCTTTATTCACTTATCAAAGATTATCCTGAAGGGATGGAAGCTCTTGCAAATGAAATTCGAGAGCATCGAAAGAATAAGCTTGTCAAGGAAGCACTAGATGCAGCAAAGGAGTCATTCTCTACGATAGATTCTATGGGTCCAATAGCTGTAGCAGAATTTCTCGAGCTCCCTAATAGCAGTGAAATAGAAGTCGTTATTAGAGATGCTTTTGAAAAGATGAAATACCTTCTGGAGAGAATCGCCAGGTAAGTCATTTTAACTCCCCCATAGCACCACTGTGTTGGCGCGCAGTGGTTGTTTACCCCCACCCCTATGATCCCGATGGCTTTTAGCGTCGGGATTTTTGTTTTTAGGTCAACTCAGAAATCAATTGACAAAAAACCAGCCGGAGGCCTTAAAATGTATCAAGCGCCAGCTTGATCCAATATTACATTCTCGAGTAATGTCTGTATAATCATCCTGATTCCTCCCTAAACGCCTGGCGTCTGGTAGTGCGTCAGGCGTTTTTTTTCATTAAATCTTTACTATCCCCCTTGATTCTCCTTTTCTGCATCTTTATATTAAGTGCAGAATTACCGATTCACTCCCTATGGATGCCATACTAAAATATTTCCGCGAGAATAAAGGATATGCTCTTATGAAGCACATGAGAGCACGTCGATTTCAGACGAGAGATATCCAAAAACTCGTTAAAGCAGGTCGTATCGTTAAAGTAAAACCTGGAGTCTATCGGCTTGCCGATCTCGAGATTGGAGAATCAAACGGACCCGTTGAAGTCTGTCTTGCAATACCTAAAGCGGTCATCTGTCTTTCTTCAGCGCTCGCATTTCACGAGCTTACAACATTTGTTCCTACAGCAATAACCTATGCTATTCCACGCTCGGATAAACCAATTAGACTTTCTCATCCATCTACGGAGTCATTCTATTTTTCTGAAGCACAGTATAAGGCAGGGATTGAACACCACGAAACCAAAGCTGGTCATATTCGACTCTATGGAGTTGAAAAAACTATCTGTGATGCATTCAGGTTCAGGAACAAACTCGGTGAGGATATCGTAATGGAGGGTCTCAAAACGTATCTCCGGAAACGCAATCGGGATCTGAATAAACTGATGAAGTTCGCAGAAATCTGCCGTGTAAAAGGTATCATCTCTCAATATGTGAAGGTGATTATGGGATGAATAAACCTACGATTAGAAATCATTTGACAAAAACCCGAACGTTTCTTACTATATTTCCACGCCGTCTCCCCGACTGCCGGAGGCCTGAGAATGTCATCCCGCAACGCGGGATGTCTGATTAATAATACTGCTTTATACGTTAGCCTCCCTAATCCTCGGCGTCTGGTAGTGCGTCGAGGATTTTTCTTCATATTCAGGCCTCAAAAAATTGATTTTCGCCCTTCTATCGGGTACATTACCGGCACAAATCTATACCAAGCTGTTTACACTTCGAATAGAATTCAATAATAAAAGGCAATTATTGGATGAAGTATGGTATTGGTTTGATGTTTTATTTAGGTGATAGTTTGAAGGATTTTAGCATTGGGAGTTTTCCGTGCATAATCGAATTCAAAAATGGGACTAAAAGGAATATAGTGTAATGAAAGTATTGCTATGAGTTCTCTTCGTGATAATTACAAACGTGGTAGGATGTTTGAATTTCTTCAAGCGAAGATCAAACCCAACTCTGACCTTTCTTTTGTCTCCGCCTTTTTTACGATTTATGCTTACGAGAAACTGAAATCTGAACTCCACGGAATCAAGCAATTGCGTTTCCTCTTTGGGGATCCTGGATTTGTTAGTAATCTAGACCCAACAAAAGACGAGGCTAAATCATTCTTTATTGAGAATTCCCAAATTCAATTATCAAATCGCCTATTACAAAAAGCTGTTGCGAAGGATTGCTCCAATTGGATTAATGAAAAAGTCCAAATTCGTTCAGTGACCAAAAAAGGGTTTTTACATGGGAAGTTGTACCACATTGATAATGCGGGAGTCCAAGAAGCGATTTTAGGAAGTTCTAATTTTACAGTAAGTGGATTAGGATACGGCGAACGGCCAAACATTGAGCTTAATCTTGAAGTCCTCGACCGTCGCGATACCGAGGAGCTCAAATCATGGTTTGAAGAAGTCTGGAATGATACAGAGCTTGTTGAAGATGTTAAGGAAAATGTCCTTAATTATCTCGCTCAGTTATATACCGACAATGCACCTGAATTTATCTACTTCAAGACGCTGTTTCATATCTTTGATAAATATTTGAGAGATGAAGAATCTGCCAGGATACTACAGGATGATGTAAAGTTGTTTGATACCGGAGTATGGAAAATTCTTTTTGAGTTCCAGAAGGATGGAGTAAAAGGAGCTATTAACAAGTTGTTGAAGTACAATGGCTGCATTATTGCTGATAGTGTTGGTCTTGGAAAAACGTTCGAGGCACTAGCGGTTATCAAATACTTTGAGCTAAAGAATCAAAATGTTCTTGTCCTGTGTCCAAAGAAGCTTCGCGAGAATTGGACTATCTACAAGGTGAACGATCAGCTGAATCCTTTTAACAGGGACCGATTCCGTTTTGATGTACTTAGCCACACAGATTTAAGCAGAGACGGAGGGTATTCCGGAGATATCAATCTCGGTACGGTCAATTGGGGAAACTATGACCTTGTCGTGATCGATGAATCGCATAATTTTCGAAACGACACAAAAGGCAAACGTAATGATGATGGATTGATCATACGGAAGAGCCGATATGAACGGTTGATGGATGATATCGTCAAGCAAGGTGTCCGCACGAAAGTTCTCATGTTATCTGCTACTCCGGTTAACACAAATTTGCGAGACCTCCGTAATCAAATATACTTTGTGACCGAATCGAAAGACGATTCATTTAAGGATTCTATGGGTATTGGCAGTCTCAAAGATATTATTGCTGATGCTCAACGTCGGTTCACTCTCTGGGCTGATCCGAAAAAGAATCCAACAAGAAATGTTAAAGAACTTATGGAGCAACTCCCATCGGCATTCTTTAAGTTGCTCGATGGTTTGACAATCGCACGTTCTCGACGGCATGTCGAGCGTTATTATAAAAAGGAGATGGAACGGATCGGTGCCTTCCCCAAAAGATTAAAACCTATATCCATTGCACCGCCAATAATTGACCTTAAAAATAAATTCATGTCGTATGACAAATTGAACGCAGAGATTGAAGAATATGAACTTTCACTCTTCAATCCGGCTCGATTTGTAAAGCCAGAATACCATCAACAGTACGAGGAAAAGGCACGTTCTAAACGAGCTCTTGAATTTTCACAGGCAGAACGAGAAAATTTCCTTATTGGAATGATGAAGGTCAATTTCCTAAAACGTCTCGAGAGTTCCGTTAAGTCGTTTGCCATAACAATGGAACGGACGGCTAACAAGATAGAGGATTTGGAAAAGCGTATTATGCAATTCCAAAAGAAACAGTCCGAAAACCCTGAAATCGATTATGATTCTCTTCAACTTGAAGAACTTGAGGATGAAGAATTACAGGAATTGATGAGTGTCGGTAGGAAATTAATTTATAATCTGGCGCATCTCGATCTTGATAGATGGCTAAAAGCATTGCAGAAGGATAAAGAACAAATTGAAATTCTTTATAACGCTGCACAGGCAGTCACACCGGATAGAGATGCAAAATTGACCCAGTTAAAAGAGCTTGTAAAACAGAAAATTCAGAATCCGACAACGACAAAGTATGGCAAACCGAATAAGAAAATACTTCTTTTTACCGCATTCGCAGATACAGCTACCTATCTATATAATGAATTAAGCAATTGGGCTCAAAAGGATCTTGGTGTGCACATTGCTTTGGTTACTGGAGGTAACTCGGAAAACAAATCGACCTTCACGCCAAAGGGATTCACACATCAGACAGAATATGGAAATATCCTTGCGAATTTTTCTCCCATTGCAAAGAATAGATCGAAGATGGACAAGATGCCGCAGGATAGTGAAATAGATATTCTCATTGCGACAGATTGTATTTCGGAGGGTCAGAATCTTCAGGATTGTGATTATCTTATTAATTATGATATTCACTGGAATCCAGTTCGAATCATTCAGCGTTTCGGCCGTATTGACCGAATAGGATCTATTAACAATGAAATCCAGCTTGTCAACTTCTGGCCGACCGATAAGCTCAACGATTATATCAAGCTCAAACATCGTGTCGAATCCCGAATGGCGCTGGTAGATATGGCTGCAACGAATGAAGACAATGTCTTGACAATGAATGAACTTGAAGACTTAATCACTGAAGATCTGCGGTATCGTGATAAGCAGTTACTCAAGCTTAGGGAGGAAATACTCGATCTTGAGGACTTTAATGAAAGTGTGTCACTCAGTGAGTTTAGTCTCGATGATTTCCGTCTCGAGCTCAGCAAATACATAGAGGCAAACCGTGCAATATTAGAACAAGCCCCATTCGGTTTATACACCGTCGTTCCACCTTCGACCGAATACCAGCAAATTCAACCAGGGGTAATCTTCTGTCTTAAACAAAAAGGTGAAACGAGTGCAAGCGAAAAAGTAAATCCCGTACAACCCTATTACCTTGTATTCATTCGAGATGATGGAGAAGTCCGGTATTCATTTGCTCAGACGAAACAAGTTTTAGAAGTATTACGGCATCTATGCCTTGACAAGAGAGAAGCATATTCAGAACTTTGCGGTCTATTCGATGAAGAGACGCAGCAAGGCAGGGATATGAAAAAGTATGATGCGCTCTTGTCGAAATCGGTTCAAACCATTACAGAAATGTTCCGATTGAGATCTGCAAGAAATCTTACAACCGGACGTGATGCTGTCTTAATTCCTGAATCACAGCAGCCGCAAGAGCCAACGGATTTTGAATTAGTGACATGGGTTGTGATCAAATCGAAGGTGTCAAATTAGCATAAGCCAAAAAGGGGAGTAGGTTTGAAATGGCAAATGTCGAAGAAAAGAAAGCAATTGAAAGTTCAATCAAATCGTTTAAGAGCGGTCAACTCCGAGAGCAATCCAAAGCACTTCTAAATTCCCTGGGTTATGTAAGCGATCTAACGTTAAAATTTGCAGGTGATGGCAAAAAGGATTTTCTTCAAAGCTTTGATCCCGAAAACCGGTTCAGAAAAGAAAAAGCATTATTTGATGAGTGGGCAAAAATAGAGTTAATATTTCAGATTACTACAGAGCAAATATCCAAACAAAGCGGTCTATTCACTACCCCAAGTCTCAATAAGTCACTCGAAAAATCATATCTCTTCTTTGCCGTAGAATTAAAAAAGGATTCTATTGCACGAGGAACCCTTGCCCAGATAACTCGTGAAGTGAATCGGTTGATGCCCCAACCAACGTTTATTCTCTTCCATTACGGTAATCTCTTAAGCCTTGCGATAATCGATCGGCGGCCGCATAAGCGCGAAGATTCAAAAGATGTCTTGGAAAAAGTTACACTAATCAAAGATATATCCATTGCGTCCCCTCATCGTGCTCATATCGAAATACTCTTTGACCTTTCACTCCCGCAACTTATCGACCAGTATGCAGTTCAGAATTGGGAAGAACTCCATAATGCATGGCGTAAAACTCTCAATATTTCCGAACTGAACAAGAAATTCTATCGCCAAATAGCGAACTGGTATTTCTGGGCTGTAAAGAGTGTGAAATTCCCGATGGCGCCTGGCATCGAAACCGAAGAAGAAAATAATTCAATTAATGTTATTCGCCTATTAACTCGGCTAATTTTCGTCTGGTTCTTAAAAGAAAAGAATCTTGTTCCGGATGATTTGTTTGATACTGGCAAACTTTCAAAGATATTGAAGGATTTTGATTCTTCGTCAAAAAAGAAATCAAATTACTACAGAGCGATACTGCAAAATCTATTCTTTGGCACTTTGAACCAGAAAATGAACTCGAAGAAGGAGTCCAATAATCGGAGGTTCAGAAGCGATGATAGAGACAGTCAAAACAGGGCAGATGATTATAATGTAACAAATGTCTACCGATACAAAGACCAATTTCGCAGTACAAAAGAGGCTTTGGATTTATTTTCCGCTATACCGTTTCTCAATGGTGGTCTGTTCGATTGTTTAGATAGGCAGGATGAAAAGGATCCAAAGAAGGTAATTCGTATCGATGGTTTTTCAGATAATCCCAAATATCAATCTTCAGCTCCAGATGTATTATTCTTTGGTGATGAAGATGATATTGACTTGAGCAAAGTTTATGATGATCGGAAGCGAAGTCATGAACAAGTAAAGGGATTGATTCATATTCTCAATGATTACAAATTTACCATCGCAGAAAACACTCCAATAGAAGAAGAAATTGCGCTCGACCCGGAATTATTAGGACGCATATTTGAAAACCTTCTTGCTGCTTATAATCCGGAAACTGGCACAACGGCACGCAAGGCGACCGGCAGCTTCTATACACCGAGAGAAATAGTCAATTATATGGTGGACGAATCTCTCATTGCGTATCTCAAGACAAAGATGTTGCAGGAGAATCCAGCAGTTCTTGAATTGGGTTCCGAGCAAACCGACGCTTTTGGTAATAAGGCAAGAAAAGATCAGCTTCGTTTGGAAAGACCTATTGAAATCAATAAATGGGTGAATAAACCGGACATCTTGGAAACAGAAGTCCGCAATCTTCTTTCGTATAGCGATGCCAAAATTTCGTTTGATGAACAGGATAAAGACCGCCTGATTACTGCGATTAATAACCTAAAGGTGCTGGATCCCGCTTGCGGTTCAGGCGCATTTCCAATGGGCGTTTTGTTGAAGGTTGTGCATGTGCTGCATAAACTCGATCCGGCTAACAATAAGTGGAAGCAGGTACAACTGAAGGTTGCAGAGCAAATGCCTGATTCGACAGTCCGTAGAGAAATGATGGAGAGAATTGAAGAAAGTTTCAGTTCTGAAACAAATTATGGAGATTATGGACGCAAGCTTTTTTTGATCGAAAACTGTATATATGGTATTGACATACAACCTATTGCAGTTCAAATAGCAAAGCTCCGTTTCTTCATTTCACTTTTGGTTGACCAGAAGCATAATGATAGCAAGGACAATAGGGGTGTGTTATCACTCCCTAACCTTGAAACGAAGTTTGTAGCAGCCAATACTTTAATCGGCATACAAGAAGCTTTGCAGCAATCGATGATAGACCAAGATGTTCGCTCATTAGAAAAAGAATTGCGCGAAGTTCGAGGAAAATATTTTACAGCTCAGAACCGACGACAGAAAATACAGTTGAAAGAAAAGGATAAATCGTTACGTATAAAGTTAAGCGAGTTGATACAAAAGAAACACGATCAGGTTGAACAAATAATACAAAAAAACATTGAAGATCTGGAAACACACCTCGAAAAGAATAAGAAGGAATTATCATCCAAAGGTATGTTAGAAGGACCTCGTAAGAAGCTTGAAAAAGCGAATGAAGAATTGCTCAAACAGGTCGATTCCTACAAAATGAAACTATTGAGTGGAAGCATTGTAGAGGGAGAGGCAAAGAAGTTATCCGACTGGGATCCGTATGATCAGAACGTACACGCTGGTTTCTTCGACAAGGAATGGATGTTTGGATTATCTGAAGGGTTTGGCATTGTAATTGGAAATCCACCATATGGCTTAATTAACAAGAAACAAAACAAAGCTGAAACCATTTTCGTAACGGATAACGAATACGATTATTATAAAAACTCCGCTGAATATAAACCTGCTTCTAAGGGCATGATCAATATATACAGGCTTTTCATAATAAAGAGCTACTATCTACTGCGAGAAAAAGGTGTATTTTCCCAGATATTTCCTTTAGCCTTTATAGGCGACACAAGCGCTTCAAGTCTTCGTTCATATCTTTTTGACAATTCAACATTGTCATTCATCGAAGCCTTTCCAGAAAGGGACAATGAAAACAAAAGAGTATTTGAAGCATCAAAAATGTCTGTTTGCGTATTACATTTCCTAAAAACCAAAAGCAATATGAATTTCTTTATCCGCATTCATTCGGACAGGTTTGTTGATGAAGAAAATGAAAAAGCTTATCTAAATGTCGAAGGCCATCATATTCCC
>PMML01000128.1 GCA_003162695.1 Ignavibacteriota bacterium
GAAAGAAGGATATTAGCATTATTAATCATTCATCAGAAACAATAATTGCTATAATAAATTATGGTTAGTATAAATTCGTATTGATGCATCTTCTAAATCAATGAGGGAACCTTTGAAGAAGTTATTTTTCCCGTTCATTTGTTCGCTTCTCCTTGCATACTATGGTTGCGTTCCACCGCCAGCAGCAGAGAAAAATGTTTTATTAATGGAAGTGCAATCTTCAAATTGCTCCTCTATCGATGGCTTCCTTAATTATGAAAATGATACAATTCGAGTGGCTTATGCTTTTTGGGCTAAGAATGGCAGAATGGGAATATTTATTTATAATAAAAGCGATAAGCCATTATATATTGATTGGAAAAAGTGTTCTTTTATAATTGAAGATACAAAGCATGACTATTGGCAGGACATAACAACAACGAATTCATCAGGTTCTTCAACTGAATCAGGTTCTTCCGAATCGCAAACCACAAGCATAACTAATAGTTCTTCAGCTGAATCAGGTTCCTCCGAATCGAAAGCCATTAATGCTAAATCTTGGTTCTCCACTTTTGAAAAATCAATAAGCGGTTCTTCTAAATCATCAGCAAATAGTGTAAGCACATGGCGGTCAGAGACATTTTTTTCATCAACTTCCGTTATGACAAAACCAGAACGAATAACCTTCATTCCACCTCAAACGACAATTTGTAAAGCTGATTTCTCAATAGTCACTAATGATATTATGGTTAATCCGACAATGGAAAAAGACACAATACTAAAGAATGTACTGAATCAACTTATCAAAATACCGGCTGGGACATATATAGCCGGAGAACATAAAGGGGAAATCTATTATAAAGATACTCTTGTTGCTGGTTCGGCAAAAGTACATTTATCATTCATTCGATTTAGCAAAGAGAACTCACCCATATCTTTTCGCTCATTCATCACATATTCCACCGATGAAAAGTTTCTATCTGAATCCTACGTTAAAAGCCAATTTTATGTGGCTCAGATAACACGAATGCCAGTCTTAACTTTTAACTTAAAGAAATCTGAGCGTGACAATAATCGCAATTTCTGGGCTGCTCAAAATGCATTTTATGTATATAAAACTCCCAATAACAATGCCCCTAATTCTACAATGCCCTAATCGCTCATATTTGCATTATAGATAACATTCTCAGTTCATTGATACCGAAATCTTGTTCACTTCAGAATGAAGGCTCTCCGGCTGTAAATGGCTATATATTTGGGTTGTTTTTACGTCTGAGTGTCCGAGTAGGTCTTTAATCACATAAACGGAAGTTCCATCTTGTGCAAGCCAAGAGGCAAATGAGTGCCGGAGAGAATGAAAATGTATATCTTGATTGCTGAGGTTTGCAGCTCGGACATACCGCTTGAATAAGTGAGTAATCCAATCGGCAAAGATTGGTTTGCCATTTAACGAAAACACATATCCGGACGCATCTTTTCCTTGCCTTGATTGCAGAAGGTAGAGGGAAGTATCATTCAAGGGAATTATTCTCATTCTACCGGCCTTTGTGCGAAACGTTGGAGTGCTTTCGATATAAAGCAACTTCCGGCTGAGGTCAATACTATTCCATTTCAAGTTTACTAATTCCCCTCTACGCAATCCGGTAGATACGGCAAAAACAATGATTTGCTTCAACCAATTTTCTTCTATAACGCTTAGCAGTTTTTGAAATTCTATTCTTGTCAGGAATGTTGGCCTATTTTCCGGCACTTTCACAAGTTGGATTTTAAAGGGATTGCTTTCAAGTAGTTTCCATCTGGCAGCGGTATTGAAAAAAGCCCTCAGCGTCCGGAGTTCAATATTGACAGTGACCGGCTTAATGGCCTTGAGGCGTTGGCCTTTATATTCATCAAAATGTTGAGGCGTGTAGGATGCAAGCGGAAGGTCTCCGGTGAATTCCTGAAAGTTCCGGAGTGCCGTTTCGTAAATTGCCACCGTTCCCTTGCTAAAATTTGTAGAGGCGTAAAGAAGAAAATCCCTTTTGAATTCTGAGAGAAGTTTATGCTTCGCTTTCTTGCAGCGTTCATATTCATCACGTTTGAACGATTGCAGAAACCGGAGTGCATCGGTTTTGTATTGGCAATGAGTAGAAACCCTCTTTCTTTTCCCTTGCTCATTGAAATAGAAAAGGTAATACGTACCATTGGAATGCTTGGAGAGGAACATCGGAAGCCTCGTTTTCTGAGGCAAAAGGTGCTTAAATAAGTGCTTACGAAGAAGAGAAATGCAGAAAATGAAATGTTTTGAAAGCTTTTAACGCCCGGCCTACAGCTCCGGAGGCTGTCGCTCTATCCAGCTGAGCTACGGGCGCGGTGAAAAACAATCAATTTGTGTCTAAACTTAATATACATAACCATCGGCAAGAAGGCAACGATAAAACCAAATTGACTCGAATCATCGTTTATTCTTGAGCGTTTTTTGGATAACTCCAAATGGTAATCATGCATTGGCTGCAGGATAACAGTAAAGTGCGTTATGTTTTCCACTATCATTGCTGCTTTGATATGTCAACGGCTGCTACGCTGCGTAAAAGAATCTTGCTGAATGAGGAAAGCGAAAAGAACGGCTAAAAGAACCAAGTAATATTTTCGCAAAAATCCTTTTCAAAAAAGTCCAAGATAAATCTGGATATGCACTTTAATGCGCTTCTTAATAATGATGAATATCCCTTTTTTATTCAAATAAGTCTGAGTGTGTGCCTGTACGAATGAGAACCAGTTCGCTTTCCGTCAATCGATAGATAAGCAGCCAATCCGGTTCAAGATGACACTCGCGGCAGTCTTTATATTCTCCAAGGAAAGCGTGGTTTTTATATTTTGTATTTAATTTTTTACCGGTTGATAATTGTTCAATAATGCCATGCAATGCCTCTCTGTCGCATCCGCGTTTGCGTCATCGTTTGTAATCTTTCTTAAACTGTGAAACCATGCGGAGTTCTACCATTATTTCGCAAGCTCGGCAAATAGAGCTTTGGTAGAGTGGAACTTCTTGCCGTTTCCTTTTCGCGCTTCGGCAATTGCTTTGCGGGTTTCTTCATTTTTCCGCAGCCATCGCAGGTGCATCAACACTTTTTCTACTCACATTCCTTTACAGCAAACCGGGCATCTTCTCGTTACTCAATATTTGTCAACAAAAAGGGGACATCCCTGAATAATTTTATGTGCCTGAAGATGAGGATTATGCGACGCAATATACCTGTCCTCTTCCTTCATCCAATCGTTTTCCCACTGTGATCGTGCATGTTCTCCGTCGCGTTCGAGCCCGCGCTGAAGACGCATGTCCCGAGGACATTCAATCCACAGACGAAGATGGTAGTAGCTTGAAAGCTCAGATCTTAGCGAGTAGATTCCCTCTATAATCACTGACGAAAGAGGCCGGATGTTCCGCCATTCTGCCAAACAATCCATATTCCAATCGTACCGCTGATACTTCGCTTCACGCCCCGCATGCAAAGGTTTAAGCACATCTCTTTCCAGTCTTTGCCAATCAAACTGCCATCCAACAGGCTTGGAACTTGTTGAGCAAGACCGCTCTTGAAAGGTTTTATAGAAATCATCGATATGAATAACCGGCGCCAGGCCTAAAGAACTCGACAACTCGGCAGCGAAAGTAGTCTTACCGGATCCGCCGCATCCATCAATACCAATAAGCACCGGCTGCTCTGATTCGGACAACTGGCGCACACGAATCAAGATTTCAGGAAGAACCATTTTGTAATACATAGCTGCTATTTTTATAATGAAGTGTATCGCACACCTAAACGATTTCTATATCGCAAATAATTCCGGCGGGATACTTCTCCGCATTCCGTTCTTGGCCATATTTGGATTCAACCTCTATTCATTAAAAAACATAGCCGGCTCCGAACTGCATGCTCCATCTATTCATCTGTTGATTTGTAGGCATTTCTCCCGCGAGAGTATTCATATAATAGGAATCTATATGCGATCCTATATCTATAAAATTAGCAAATATCAACAAATGATCAGTCAGTTTTTGTTTTAATGTAATATCAACTTGGAGCGCACCATCATAATAAATGTCTGCCATAGAATAAACCGGATCCAAACTTACAATTGTTTTTCCCTGATACTTGAACGATACTCTTGAACTAAATCCTAAATAATCCCAACCGATAATTGCATTATAGACGGCATCCGGCATGTTCAGCAGTGAACCTGCTCTTGTAAGATATGCATTGTAATATGTGTATTTCCAATTGCCGTTGCTTAATGTGGAATCCTTTTTTATTGTTGCATTGTTAAAATACGGATAGAGCGCATTAGAACTCATGAACGCAACATTCAGGTCGAGCACCAAGCCGCTCAAAACTCCGGGCAAATACCAAAAGTGTGTTTGCCATGAGAGTTCTATTCCTCTGGCATAAGCATTTTCCGGATTATTTATCGGAATAATGCAGGAAGTGTTTTGATTTGCAGTCTGGTTAAGATAAGCAGTGTCAAAATATGCCACTGGAGGCAATCGATTTAACATATCGGAGGGCGCTCCTACTATGGAACTTCGCCCATACGACGACGGCATATAACCCGGCATATCATAAGGAAGATCTTTGATCTCTTTATAAAAGAAATCGGCTGTAAACAACCCGATTTCATTACTGAAGACAGATCCCCCAATATCAAAATTATTTACGAGAGCCGGTCCTAAATACGGATTACCTGTTGCATTAATATTATTTCCAGTTATCGAATAATCTACCAATGGCGCAAGGTCTGAAAAATTCGGCCTTGATGCGCTTGTGTAATAAGCTCCGAATAATTGAACATTCTCAGTTGCATTATATTTAAGATTTACTGAAGGAAAATAATCCGCGTGAACAGCATCGATTGTTCTCCAGGCCGGTACCCCGTTGAGACCATTTTGGTTGCTGCCGTTGGAAAAAAGAGTATATGCACTATAGAAGCCTTTTATCTGTTCCCATCGGACGCCGGCAACTAATGATAAGTTTGATCCGACATTAAATTGTCCCATGACATAACTGGCACCTAATTTTTCTTTAGCCTCCATATCGGAATTGTAGTTCTGAGGTACATCTACTGACCATGCACGCCCCCATCCCACAAATGATAAGGGCAGGAATGCCAGCCATTTTTGTCCGATGCTATACAACAATCCCATGTCATAACCAAAAGAAGGTAATTTGTATACACCTTTAAGGAATGTGGGAGCAGTATAACCGTACTGTGTAAAATTTCGTGCGGAAGGTCCTTGATTGACATCAATCTCCATATCATATGGGGTAGGATAATATTCCGCTAGGAATAATCCAAATAGGGATCCACGGCTCCTACCAGTACCATTCCAGTGCATATCATAGTATTCACTCATACCACTGGTTACGCGGTCAAATTCATGGTATTTGCCCCCTAAAGATATTATTCCCGACAAATAATCGGACACTTTAAATGGAATATGATAATCGATCCTTACATCATTTGTATTATCATTAAGAAAATTTTGCGCATAATCTATATCCGGCATGTACCAATTATTTCCATTGAGGAGAGGGTAAGAAATAGCCATTAATGCTGAGGGCTGCCCATACACTTTTTGGTTGGCGGCGTAAGGATTCGTGATCATACTTTGTACAAAATAAAATCCATAGACTGAATTATTATAATCAGATTTTGTATAAGAGTATGAAGCATCTAATTCCGTACCCGCGAATTTAAACTTTGCCTGCAGCGAATGCATTCGTTCTTCTGTCGTAAAGTCTTGAATTTTATAAAGACTGTTCAATAAACCTGCGCCGCCAATGTAGTCCAATGGATTAAAATCCGTTGTAAAATCATACTGCGTGTCATGATCCTTCTTTTGAGCGTATACATTAAAGAATTTTATGTCGACAAAATCCGATTCATAGTCTAAGACAACATTTCCGCCATATCGTTTCCGGTCCAAATTATCCACTGTCAGTCCGGCGTTATTTGTATTTTGCAAAAGACTATAAACCACACCACCAATAGCCGTACCGGCAGTGTTAGTAGTTAAGCCGCTATACCCTGCATTAAATTGCTGTGATGGGAGCGCTCTATCCTCAGCGTTTAATTGCACACGCACACCGATAGCATCATTGAAAAATCTATCGCTTATTCTCCCTATTGCTTTATAGTTTTTCCATTTTGTCGTCAAATCATTATAACCACCATTGACCTGAAGCTCGGAATGGAATCCCGTAGGAGCTTCTTTTAAGGTCAAGTTTACCGTTCCACCGATTGAGTTCGCATCCATATTCGGCATTAATGATTTTGAAAGCTCAACACCATCTATAAGGTCGTCGCTCATCACACTTAAATCTATGCTTCGATCTGCGTAATTGCTCGATCCGGAATTATCGTGCGTTGCAGCAAGTCCGCCGCTCGTGGAAACCATCGGCACTCCTTCGATGGTTACATTGTTGAATTGAGGAGACATTCCGCGAATAATAACTTGATTGGCTTCGCCGTTTTGTCTGTTTAACGTAACACCGGGAAGTCTTCCTATCGATTCCGCTATAGTTGCATCCGGCAGCTCATGCATTTTTTCAGAAGAAACCACATTGGTGACATTAGTAGATGCAAGCTGTTGGTTAATCGCTTCATTCTGGCCTTTGTGATTAGGTACAACACGGCATACCGTTCCATCAATCGGATGAGGAATCAATTGAAATACTTTTTCGACGACGCCGCCCTCGGGAACGACAACTTGCTCCGTGATGGCGGGATATCCGATGTATGAAATCTTTAAAGTATTTTCTCCGCTTGGTACGTCATGGATAATAAATTCGCCGTCGATATTAGAAGAAGCGACAAGATTTGTGCCTACAACTACGACATTCGATCCGATAAGAGGATCGCCTGTCAATGAATCTAAAATCTTGCCTTTGATAGTACCGGATCCGGCGGCAAAAAGTGATTGACCTAAAAATAACGATATTGCCAATAGGAATGAAAAATGTTTTGCACGAAAACAAACTGCCTTCATCACCATTTCGATTCTCCTTATCAAATGTGACTTAAGACCGATTTATTTTAAAATCATTCGACTTTCATTTTTCTTGCGCAAAAGGTTGAGTATAGATGCCAATATACATATTAAACGCCTTCAGTCCAATAAATTCATCGTGTGCTATGAACTTCTCCTGAATTCATATTTATGACTTTGCGTTTCCGATCTTCAATTACAATCGTTTCGGCGATGCGGTCATGCACAGTCCGTCTATTTGAATCAATGAAATATTGTAAGAAACCAAAACCAAATTCCAAAAATGAAGCACCATATCCAAGTGCTCGTTCCACCGCATGCCAGAAACTGATCTTTTCATGAACGACAGAGACAACTCTAATACCTAAAAGTCGTTTACCGAGCGTTTTCCCATTACCAAAGTAGATCGAAAGTGAAAAATATACAACAAGAGGAATAATGCTGTACCAATGCTCATAATCGAACACTAAATGTAAATCTCCTTTTACAAGACCAAAGTCCCTCAATAGCTTGGCACCGAACATCAAGATAGGCATACATACAAAGGCAGCTATTAGAAAATCCACATAAAAAGCTCCTGCACGACTTTTAAAAGATGCTAGAGGCAGACCATGCAACTCTTGCATGCGTTGAGACTCGGTTCCATTGTAATTGCTTTTCTTGAATGTGATCATAAAGGGAGTTCTCCTTTTTGACAGCTTATCGATACTTGCATGACTTACGATTCCCATTTTACATGAATATCATCGGTGATTCCCCCCGCAAGCCATTCATGGCATCGGTGCTCATGCGTGGAACGCATTTGGAATACAATATTTTCAACCCGGTTGTATCGCAAATCGTGCTATTAAATTTATTTTTATACTCCGAAGGAGCACTTCGTGCCTATGAACTTCCAGTTTGCCCGCCCTGCTTTTCCTTCCAGCACGCTCTTTTTGAAATGGATAGCGCATCCGGCAACTTGTTTCCTAAAGAAAATACCATCGCATGAAAAAAAGTGCTCCTGTGTATAGAGTGTGCTGGTCTCGTTCAGATGTATAAGTTGACGGTTGTGTTGGCGGATTATCTTCATTCGTAACATAGGGATTTCCAAATGTCATATAGTTCAGACTGATTTCTCCGCCAAAGCTAAATTTACGAATCGGAAAGTACTCTACACCAATGACTCCTCCAAGGGTTATATCAGTTTCCGTAGTTGTTGTTTTATAATCTTGCGACGGCTGGCCGTCCTCGGAAGTCGAAGAAACGAAGCCGAATTCGAGCCGCGGTCCATAATAGAGAGATAATGAATTGGAAAGAGACGAATTGAAAATACCACGAATCCCGATAGTTACTACAGACGCATCGTTTGTCGTCGTTTCGGAATAGCCGTTCCCATGGACTATGGGAGTTGTCGTTGTGCTGCTGCTCGTAAAGAATAAACCAATCGAAGGTTCAAGCCGGAATTTATTGGTTACTTTTATTGGCACATAGAACTCAATAGCTGATGTGCTAGTTATAGGAGTCGGGTAATTCTGCCAGAATGAGCCGAAGTAAACCATCTCCGACACTTTTGTTGGATCGATGCTGATGCCAAGACCTGCGATATTAAGAGTGTCTTCCTGTCCAAACAGCGGGTCTGACACGATGATGGTAAAGAATGTGATTATGACGATTGGAATGTATCGCATTCAAATGTCCCTTTCAAAATATTATGATACGTTTGACGTGCCTTAATAATTTCTATATCGCATAATAATGGCCATAAATTCCTACAATGATATCCCCGCTCCCGCTTGGGTCGGGCAAGCCCACGAGCTGCTTATGGCCTCGATTGTATTCCCGCTAAGCCGATGATCTTTGCTATCAATTATCACTCACTCCTCCTCGGATATTATTTGTGATTGTGACGTCTACCGTTAATGATTTTATCCGCACTTGCGCCAAAGTGCAGCTATTAATTACATTGAATCTTTTATCGGATGGGATGATGAAAGCCAAAATCCTCCCCATCCGGCTTTGCTTGTGAAGCCAGATTAATAATATTTTATATTGGAAGCAATGATTCGAATCACAAAAGCGGTCAGAGAAGGCCATTTTATACCAAAACTAAAAAAATCTGGAAATCGATTTCCCATATAGGAACCTGTTCGACATTGATTCCTCTCCTTTCCTGAAGTAGAAGCAACCTTTGAGCCTCTATATACCGGTGATTCCGACGAGGCTCATTTGGCTAAAGAAAAGCGCACCAGCTTGCGCTCTTCTATTCCGTTAAAGGTATGCAACGGCTTTATTTTGGAGGGATTGTCGAATTGCGGGGATGCGGGATTAGGTTATAGCGTTTCGTGCGGATATCTCTTTCATGTTGTAGCCGGCAGACAGATCGTTCAGGACGGTTATTTCGCTGTCGCTTAATGAACCGAGGAAATTGTTCGTAATCGTATAATCAAGCGGTGTGACCTTCACTGGTAGAAGGAATTCTGCAAGAGTTTGGTCTTCATCAACAGGCTTATCGATGTAGACCCGGTCATGATGCCAGGCATCCATGGTGCGTTTGCCAACTTCCTTTGTAGGAAATGCACTACGTTTGTTTAATTCTTTGGACCGGAAATGCATCATAGACTTCATGAGGCCTAATGATCTTCGAGCACCGAGTTTCAGGCCAGCTTGCAAAGCCATTGTAACGAGTTCTGATCGCTGTAATGCCAGAGCTCTTCATATTCTTATTCAGACATAAGGTCATTACATCCAAACCTAACTAAAAGGTAGGATTGCGTGTAAAACGAATTATAAGGAATACTATTGTTTTTGCTATACATAATCAACTTTTGTATCTATATTCACGCAGGATTCAGGTTGAATTATAAATGTTTGGACCGGTACAAAAGAACTACCAATTTAGTTTACCTTCAATGATTACTCTTGAGAGCTTCATTTGAGGATGAAGGCTAATATAATGGATTAAATTCAGTTTTAATTATTTTGCAGACCGTCCGAAATGTTCAATTGCCGGCAGGATAGAAATTCCTTGCTGCCCGGTTATTCGGTTACTTCGCTGTGTGGTTTGACACAGCTCGCAGTTCACTGTTCACAGCTTCTCATCCTGATGAACCAGCCAATCCTGCGCTTCCTGCATCGTATTGGATATAAAGAAATCTCTGCCGGTAACCGACTTTATTGTAATGAGTACAATCCTTTGCACGCCTGAAATGCCCACGATGGCGCTTGCTTTCACATAGGAAGTATTATGAGTCGCATAGTCTGCCATCACGGCTGCAGTTTCCGTATCGAATCCGGTATTCGCGATATTGGTGATGAGCAAAACCGATTTCGGAGGATATTGAGAGATCGTTTTTTTTGCATTCTCAACGTGAGATTTAAACTCCTCTTTATCTTTTAGTTCCAGGCCCGACAAATCAAGACATAGAATTTTTTTCTCCTTATAATTCATTTCGAATATTCCTGCCATGATCGATCTCCTTGTTTTTTATTTATCGCATTTTGCGGTTACCCGCTGGTATTTCGTTCCATCGGGAAGATCCCTTTAGGATAAAACCGATAAGCGCAGCAGGCTTACCGCTGCGGCAATTCCGTATATTGCAATACGCTTCAGGATTTACAAACACCGATTTACCGCATCGAATCCAACAACAACTCTGCAACGTCTTTCACTTTGACGGTTTCCGATGCTTCTTTCACTTTCAGACCGTCTTCCAGCATTGTCATACAAAACGGACAGGCCGTTGCAACCGTATCCGGTTTGCATGCGAGCGCCTGTTCAATGCGTTTCTCATTCACTCTTGTTCCCTCAGTCTCTTCCATCCACATCCTGCCTCCTCCTGCACCGCAGCAGAAACCTTTCGAGCGGGAATGTTTCATTTCCACCAGTCCGATTCCGTCTATGGATTGCAAAATCTCCCGCGGTTCACTATACATACCGTTATATCTTCCAAGGTAGCAGGAGTCGTGGTACGTGATGCGTCCGACGTTTCCTTTTTCCGCTTTTAATTTCCCTTCTCGAATGAGACTCATAAGAAATTCGGTATGGTGGAGGACTTCGTACGTTCCACCGAATTGCGGGTATTCGTTCTTAAGCGTGTTGAAACAATGCGGACAACTCGTAACGATTTTTTTTACTTTATATGCATTCAGGGTTGCAATATTTTCTTTCATCAGCATCTGCGCAAGGTATTCATTGCCAAGCCTGCGAGCGGAATCTCCCGTGCATTTTTCCTCACTGCCGAGAATTGCAAATCTTATACCGGCCTTTTTCATCAAACCCGCGAATGCTTTTGTTACTTTTTTATATCGTTCATCAAACGCGCCTGCACAGCCGACCCAGAAAAGGATCTCTGCATCAGGAGCCTGAGCAGCGAGCGGTATATCCAATCCCTCGGCCCAGTCTGTGCGAGCTGAAGGCGGAAATGCCCACGGGCTGAAGTTCGTTTCAAGATTTTTGAATACGCTTTGTACCTCGGGCGGAAAATTAGATTCCATAAGTACCAGGCTTCGCCTCATTTCGACGATGGCCGGAACATGCTCGTTCATGACCGGGCATTCTTCCATGCATGCCATGCATGTCGTGCAGGCGAATAGTTCGCCGGCAGTGACGTAATCATGAAGCAATTTTTTTTCTGCAGGATCTTTTTGCCCTTCCGGAACGTGAACAATTTTTTTCCCACCGAGCATTCTTCCCTTCTCTTCCGTCCGCTTTCTGATGTCGGTCATAATTTTTCTCGGAGAAAGAGATTTACCCGTGCTGTTTGCGGGACATGCATCCGAGCATCGTCCGCATTCCGTACATGTGTAGCCGTCCAATAATTGTTTCCAGGTCAAATCTTCCACATCGGAAGCGCCGAATTTTTCAACTCCTTCCGCTTCAAAATTGATTGGCTTCAGCTGACCTGGAGGATCGAGAGAACTCAGAAATACATTCGGCACAGATGTCAGGACATGACAGTGTTTTGAATACGGCAGGTAATTTAAAAACCCGAGGATGAGAAGAATATGCGCCCACCAGAATGTCTCAAAAACTATAGTGTTTGTTTCGGAGCCGAAAGAAACAAACCACGGGACAAGTGCGCCGGAAAGGAACCGGCCGTTTTCTGCCCCGGCGAGTGCGCTGCGTGCGGCGTTCTGTCCGATCAAACTGACTATAATCAAAAAAATTGTACAGAGAATCGCTGTAGCGTCTATCTGAGCATGGAGGCTGTAATCCAAACGTGCCGGCTTAAAAATATACCGGCGGATTAGTGCGGTTAAGACACCGAGGACAACGAGTATGGAAAACAATTCTTCCATAAAAACGAGAGGCTTATAGAGACCTCCAAGGAATCGAAAGGAAAATCCGGGTATCAGTCCCTCGCCGATAGCTTCTGCGACAGCCGCCAGAAGAACAAGAAAGCCCCAGAATATAAAGGCATGCATGAAACCGGCAAGCGGTTCACGAAACAGTTTTTTCTGTCCAATGGCAATCGCCAGCGTTTTTTTAATTCGAAGTCCAATATGATCCGTTCTGTTCTCCGGTTTCCCTACGGCAAGATATTGAAAAAGACGCCGGATGCTGAAAGCAAAAATTCCAAAAGATAGAAGTATGATAAAAGTAAAAACGACCTGTTTCATTTCTAATAAAACCTTTCCTCTTGAGAGTATTTTGAAAAACTCCAAAAAATATATTCTTCACACACCATGCGAAGAGCCGCAAATTATATCAATGAATTCCGCACAGCGGGATGATAGCTTCTGTCTTCTGAATTCTTAATTAATTTCCATTGTTCCATTCCACACTGTAACCGCTTCGCCTTCGATCGATACTTGTTCGAACGATTTCTTATTATAGCGAAGTCGTATTTTGACCCGGCCCGGACGACCTATAGCGTCGCCCTGCTCGCCGATATATTCTATTCTCTCGTCTGCGAGTTCCCTGCAAACGACAGGATAGCCTGCCTTCATTGCATAGGTTGAGAGATATACTCCGAGAGGACCGTTAGCAGACCCTGTAACCGGGTCTTCCTGGATTCCAAGTCCCGGAGCAAAAAAACGTGAATGCACCGCAGATGTTTTCTCAACTGTTTCGAGCGAAAAGACACATACGCCCTGCATTTTCAAGCGTTTTAAAATATTTTCAAGCGCCTCAAATTCCGGCCTGATCGACTGAAGAGTCTTTAATCGCCTGACAGGCAAATAAAGGTTGACATCTGCAGCCGTGGGTAAATTCAATTCGATATCTCTTTTCGTCAGCCGAAGCGCCGAAAGAAGCGCCGTCGGATTATTTTTCTTCAGCACAAATTTCGGCTTTGGTAATTCGAATTCCACTGCAATTCCACGAAAATTTTTTTCTACACGAACCGGAAGAACGCCCCTCTTCGTCTGCAGTCTGAAATAATGCTGGCCGTTTGTCGTCATTCCTGCCATATTCTCCTCTGCGAGGGCATGAAAACCCGCAATCGTCGCATGACCGCAAAGAGGGACTTCGGAAGAGGGTGTAAACCAGCGAATTTGAATATCCGCACCTGCAATCGTCGGCTGAAGAATGAACGCCGTTTCCGAAACATTCATTTCGCGCGCAATAAGGTGCATCTCTTCATCGCTCAAGCCATCTGCATCGATGACAACCGCTGCATAATTTCCGGTGAACGTCTTTTTTGTAAAGGCATCGATATGTTTTATGCGGATTGATTTCATGTCTATTCTCCCATAATCTGGATATTATTCATTGAACTTTCAACTGTATCATGCCTGAACCTCCGGTTCTGTTGTCTGCACAGCGGCAGGACTCTCATCTGGAAATGCGATCGACTCCATTGAACGCTCACCTCATTTCCACAATCACCAATCGCCGGCAGTACAGCCCATCAATTGTCCAACGGCTCAATGTATTTCAATAGCATGCAATGTATGTTGATTTTCAATACAATAAACGATTTCCCCCACCAGAAAGAAAAGATCAGGCGCCGGCGCCGGATAATTTCTTCCAATTGTCATGGAATGGATTGTGTTTCCTGTTTTCTTATCGAGAATCTCAATCCGAGGGGATACCCCGCCTCTTTGTTCTTCCTTAACATAAAATCCGGTAATCCATAAATCTTCTTTTTCAATATACTCTATACTTTGGGAAAGAATGTTGCTCCATTTATTTTCAAGAATCTCTGAAAGGCGTTTTTGGTCCGCGGAAGTTTCCAGCGCTTCGGGAAACAGAATATCCTGTATCGTTCCCATTCCATCTTCCGCAAGCCTTAGATCGGCTGCATTAATTTCCTCATCTGTAATTTCACCGGTTTCCGCATTAAGAAGATACGAAACCCGTTTTTCAAAAAAGTCTCTATACGCACAGATCTTATCGCCGGATGTAAACCAAAAAACGTGGTTTGGATTAGACCATAAGGTATGTCCGCCGACAACACTGCAAGCCTCTATACCCTTATGCTCGGGCATGTCCGGTTTTGCATAGCCGTGAAAGAATACAATGCCTTTTACAGCAGCTTCGATGCCGATCCACCATGGCTCAGCAAATTGCTTTTCCTGCCAATAAACGGATCCTGTCAAAGCATCCAGGCTGAAGAATGAAGCCGACTTCCTCTCTGCATCCCGGCATTCGCCAATGATACAGTGCGGCTCTGCATACAAAATACGCCAAATAAGCGAATCGGATGTAAAGCTCCATTTATTATGAATTTTTGAATTGCTTAAGAATCGGAACATAACCTAAATTTAAAGTAGCATTTTTTTGCAAAAGGAACAATGAGAAGAATTCAGAAGTCAGAATTTAGAAGGCAGAATACAGAATATATAGAGAAGACGGTGAACAGTTAAAATTACTCGCGTATCGTTAATTCATGGATATAATGATCGGAAGTTCATTCCAGAGAGGACGCTAAATTTTAATAAACTACATCCGGAGGCCTGCCCAACTGTCGTCACAGTCAGGCGGGTCCGATCATGTTATCAAGTATCAGTAAAATGAAGCTGCTCAATGCCTGCTGCGAGCCAGGTACTAAGAACTCTCCCTTATTGATTCAAATACTTCTCGACGGCCTGGATGACGGTTGTATCTTCCGGCTCGACCTTTGGATCGAACTTTGCCACAATCGATCCGTTCCGATCCACAAGATATTTCTGGAAATTCCATTTAACATCACCCGGGAACGGACTTTCTTTTGTTAAATATTGATAGAGCGGGTGTTGATCGTCCCCCTTAACGCTGATCTTCGAGAACATGTCGAATGTCACGTTGTATTTGGTCGTACAAAATTCCTTTATTTCCGAATCTGTTCCAGGTTCCTGCCGGAAAAAATTGTTTGCGGGGAAACCGAGTATCATGAACCCCTCTTTCCCATATTTTTGATAGAGCGCTTCCAATCCTTTATACTGCGGTGTATGGCCGCATTTCGAAGCGACATTGACGACCAGCAGGACTTTTCCCTTATAATCGGACAAAAGCTTATCTTTGCCGTCTATTGTCTTCATATTAAATTCGTAGAATTTTGAACGGCTTTCCTGTTTTTCAGAAACGACCGCAGGTATGAGCCCCAGGACAAAAACTAATGTGAGAAACAATGATACATGCATAGTGCACCTTTTTTAAGATGTTGAAATCGCCTTTTTATCTATAACAAGAGAGAAGCCAGGAAGGTTTCTGGAATAGACTGAAAACAGTAAACTGTGAATGGTGAAGGATGAAGAGCAAATACCTGAATGGAAAATAGCAGAAGAATAACTGATAAACTAATGAATGAACCAATAACTAAGGGACTATTTTCATTCCCCGGATTTATCTTCCAATCTCTTTCGAAGACGTTTGACTTCTCCTTTTTTACGCTTGCTTTGAAGCCGTGTTTGATGCGACGAAAAGGTCGGTTTTGTCTGAATTCGTTTTTTCCCTTTTTTTAATGCAGAGCGCAGCAGGAGAGTCAGCTTCTCAAGCGCCCTTTGTTTATTCATCCATTGGCTTCGCGATTCCTGCACGACGATTTGCAGCACACCCCCGGAGGATATCAAAGATTCAAGTTTTTGGAATATTTTTGATCGACTGTGTTCGTCCAGTGATCTTGAATGAACGACATCGAAACGGAGTTCGACCCGTGTTTCCAGTTTATTGACGTTCTGCCCGCCCGGCCCGCTGCTTCGCGACGAATGGAACTTTATCTCTGAAATTGGAATATGCAGAAACGGTGTGATATCGAGATACGATCCGTCCATCAGTTAAAATAGTAATGCATCGAAAGCTGCGGCAAAGGAATGACCCTTCCATCGGAGAAAAATGTAAACAATCCTTCCGCTGTGACGTAGAAAGAATTCTGAATCTGAAATTCTCCGCCCGCACCGACTCCAAATCGAAACGGACCGCTTATCTCGTTGCTGCCGGATCCGGAATATTGATAGGAGAGCGCGGAGACTCCAAAGAAACGGGATTTGGGACCGCGCACAAGATCGTATTGAAATTCTCCTCCGATGCTCATAAGAAGTTTATCGGTTTTGATAATACCAAAGATGGCCTCCAGCGATGCTTTCGTCGGCAGATGTTCGCGGAAACTAATGCCGAGTCCGGATGCCCAGCCTGCAGAAAGTCCGAGACCATAAACCGTTTTTCCGAAGCTGTCCGCATTCGACAATCCGCTTGAACTTACCTGCGCGTTGAGAAATACCGGTGCAATAATAAACAGAACTGTCCAAAATTTATTTTTCATATTCTCTCCATGTTTCGAAGACTGGTTCGATGGAAAGATACGATAATTCGATGAAGAAAAAAAGAGAAGATGAGTGAGAAGACCTCCGTGATGTAAAAAAACCGCGGATCGATGTTTCGCCGCGGCTTTTCAGTTTTCTGCACCCTTGAGTCAGGCAACGGTCACAAACTTTTCTTTCTTCGCTCCGCAGATAGGGCATTTTTCCGGAGCATCATTGAACTCTATATGTCCGCAAAATGGACACAAAAATATTTTCGTGACGGCAAGATCTTCTCCCCGTTTTGCAGCGTCTAAAGCGAGCCTGTAGAGCTTTGCATGGATCGCTTCCGCCTGAACCGCATATTTGAACATGCGTTTCGCCTTATGATCTTCCGATTCTGCCTGCTGCAGCATTGGAGGGTACATGGTCGTAAATTCGTACGTTTCACCGTCGATGGCAGCTTGAAGATTTTCCACAGTCGACTTTATACCCTCGAGCGCAGCCAGATGTCCTGCCGCATGTATCCGTTCAGCCTCTGCAGTCGTTCGAAACAGTCGTGCGATATTCGGCAGACCGTCTTTTAATGCTGCTTCGCCGAAAGCACGATATTTTTGATTTGCCTGACTTTCGCCTGCAAAAGCTTCTTTCAAATTGTCTTTTGTAGATGCCATATGTATTCTCCTTTTTTCGTTTCTAATTATAAACTCTATGAACCGGATGCGGATGAAAGATCAATCGATTCCAATTTTTTCCCTTCACGGTGGTCAGCGCGCAGCAGCAAAACCGAAAAAATCAATCCGAGAACACCCAGAGCCGAGAACATCACCATGCTCGCCGTATAAGTCTGAGTCGCATCCCGGAGCATACCGTTGAGCCATGGAAACAGCGCAAGTCCAAAATTTTGAATCGTTGTTGTCAATCCGAATGCCGTGCCAACCCGATTTTTTTCCACAATCAATGGAATCGAAGGCCACATTGCTGCCGGTACCATGACAAATGCCGCGCCGAGAATAAGCATCGGAATCGCGGGAGCGAGCATTGTAAAAGCCATTGTTAAAAATGCAGGAATCATAAAGAGCGATCCGAGAACCATCACGGATGCGCGTCTTCCGAACTTATCGACCCACTGACCGAAGAACGGAGCCAGAACCATCGATGCAAAAATGATAATCGTTGTCGTGCCGCCTGCCGTGCTGAACATATGAATGACATTATAAAATACCTGCGTCATAAATCCGCCTTCCGATCCGGCGGTCAGAGGCAGTCCCCATTTGGTGTGGAAAAAATCCGTCGAAAGCGCAGTAAACGGAAAAATTGCGGAATAAAATGTAAGACAGAGAAGTGTGACGTACCAGTACGATGCCTTGAATTTTTTTATATCCGCAAACACGATTTTATCCCCCCCTCCCTCTTCGTGCAAATTTAAGATATTCTGGCCGTGTTTGTCCATCATGACGTAGACAAAATTCGCACAGAGTGAGAGGACGCAGAAAAAAACAGCCGCCCAGAGAGCCGACTGGTACGTGCCGAAATATTCCGATATCAACGCTTCCGTATTAAAGCTGAAGAGTGTTCCAAGCCGGCTGATAGTCAAACCTACACCGAATGCAAAAGCGAGTTCCTTCCCTTTGAACCATCGTGTAAAAATAGCGCTCTGCGCGACAACAAGAGATTCGGATCCCCAGCCGAAAATAAATCTCCCCAGAAAGAGAACCGTGACATTGGGCGCAATCGCGACGATGGCAGCGCCGATCGTGACTAATACTGAAAAAAGCATGCTTGCACGGCGGGTGCCGATTTTGTCGATGAGCAGTCCGCCGATAAAAACGGAAAGGATCGCTGCAATACTGTACAATGTATAGGTCTGGCCGATCGTTTCCCTGTCGATGCCGAGCGCTTGCGTCAGAATAGGCGCGATAGCACCGATACTGTCATAAGCAAAGTAGCTTCCGAATGTCAGCAGGCTGACAATAACCAAAATACCATACCGATAGAATCGTCCCGCGGGATGGAATAATCCCCTGGAAGTTTCCTCGCCAATCGTCATAGAACTCCTTTTCATTCTCCAAACGGAAAGGAGGAGCGGTGCGAATGCATCGATCCCCGATTATTTTATATTTCTTAGAATTGCAAGCAGAAAATTCCAGAATTTTTCCACCGTATCGATGTAAATTTTCTCATCTGGAGAATGCACTCCCTCCAGCGTTGGACCGAATGAAATCATATCTATGCCCGGATATTTTTCCCCGATGATGCCGCATTCCAGCCCTGCATGGATTGCTTTAACCTCCGGTGCTTTTCCATAGAGCGACTCATACGTTTCCCGCGCAATTTTAAGAACGGGAGAATCGAGATTAGGTTTCCATCCGGGATACCCTTCTGTGATTTCGACATCCGCACCGGCCAGTTCGAAGATCGAAGCAGCCGTACGGACAATTTCATCGATTTCCGAAGCGACAGAACTTCGCTGGCTTGTAATGATCTCGACCTTTGCGGCAGAGGTTTTTATAATTGCGAGATTCGTCGACGTTTCCACAAGTCCGGGTATATCCGCGCTCATCTTGATCACACCATGCGGCAGCGCGGAAAGGGTTTGCAGGACTTTCTTCTGCAGCGATTTCTTGAACACTTTGCCTTTTATTTTTGCTTTTACTTCTTCAAGAACGACATTCAGATCGGGATCGACATTACTGATTTCTTCGCGAATAATCGATAAGTATTGCGAAGCAGCTGCATCGGCTTCGTTCATTTTCTTGATCGGAACGCAAATTTGAGCCGATGCTTCACGTGGTATTGCGTTGCTCTTGTTGCCTCCATCAATCGATGCAATGCGAACACCGAGAGGATCCAGCGCAGCAAGAATGCGGCCCAATATTTTCAAAGCGTTTCCTCTGCCCTTGTCGATTTCCAGTCCCGAATGCCCGCCTTTCAGCCCTTTTACCTTTACAAGCACCGGTGCATATTTTGGGGGAAGGATATCGTATGCCGTTTTCCAGGAAGCAGATGTCGTCCGTCCGCCGGAGCAGCCGACATAGATATACCCTTCTTCTTCCGAATCGAGATTGAGTAAAATTTTACTCTCCACAAAACCGGGCTGCAGATTATTCGCGCCGGTGAGTCCTGTCTCCTCATCGATAGTGAACAGCAGCTCCAGAGGCCCGTGTTCCAGCGACCGGTCTTCCATAACGGCAAGATTCGTTGCAACAGCTATTCCGTTATCAGCGCCGAGCGTCGTTCCTTTCGCCGTTATGATATTGCCTTTCTGCACCAGTTCGATCGGATCTTTGTTGAAATCGTGCACGGTATCCGTATTTTTTTCGCCGACCATATCGAGATGTCCCTGCAAACAAACCGACGGCATACGTTCATATCCCTTCGTGGCAGGTTTTTTTACGACGACATTGAGAACTTTATCACGCTTTGCTTCGAGTCCGAATTTTTTTGCCGTCTCGAGAACATAGTCCGATATTTTTTTCTCATTTTTTGAGCAGCGTGGAATTTTGCTGATCTCTGCAAAATACTTCCACACTAATTCCGGTTTTAATCCGATCAAGTCTGCCATAAAGCACCTCGTTTTTTATGAGTCCAATATTTTTGAAACAACCAACCTTGTCATGGTTCCAAAGCGCAACAAGGTTTAACGCTTACATAATAGCCGTCGGCGGAGCAGGTTCATCTGCTTTGCCCGCCTTTGACAAAGGGTTATAAATAAGATAGGCCGCCAGCGCTATAAAGACCGGAATCGCAAGCCATGAGGCAATCGATTCAAAGAGTGTGATACTCCAAAATTCCGGAATTCCGCTGACGCGGTCGCGTATGAAAACAACCGTAGCGATAAAGAGTCCCATGAGCGCTTCACCGGCTATAAGTCCGGACGCTGTCAGAATCCCCGCATTTTCAACTCGTGCCTTCTGAGCATCGTTGTATCCGCGTTTTGCCGCTCTCTTATCGACAATGCCGCGGATCAATCCGCCTATAAAAATAGCGAACGTCGTTTCCAGCGGAAGGTACATTCCGACGGAAAATAACATCGGACTTTTGACTTTTATCATAATAAGCGAAATTCCCAGCGCAATACCGACGATGACGAGAGGCCATGCCATCTCGCCGCCAACGATTCCTTGAGAAAGCGCCGCCATCAAACCTGCCTGCGGAGCGGGAAGCCTTGGCCCGCCAAATCCCCCCGTTGCAGGATGGCTGGCAAGATCGGAATTATGCAGAACATATAACGGAAAAAACATAACGAGACCTGCCAGAATGACGCCTATAATATCACCGATCTGCATTTTTGACGGTGTGCCGCCGAGGATATACCCAACTTTCAGATCCTGGAGCATCTCTCCGGCAACAGCAGAGGAAACACAAACAACCGCGGCTACACCGAGAACTGCCGCAACTCCCTGCAATCCCTTAACTCCGATAATGACCATGGTCAAGGCTGCAACGACGGTGGCGGCGAGCGTCAATCCGGAGATCGGATTATTGGAAGANNCCAATCATCAAAGCAAAAACAACCGTGATACCGAGCAGTACAGAAGTAAACGGCAAATCTTTTTGCGTCCGTTCAGTGGCGCTTTTTGCAGCAGCGGATTTCCGGACGTCCGCAATGCCCCGCTTGATACCGAGTATTAAATTTTTTCGCATTTTCCATAGTGTATAACATGCTCCGACGAGCATGCCGCCGACCGCGATGGGACGAACGATATAGCGGTACAGGTGACCGGTCAGTGCCCCCCATGCCGCAATTGTATCTCCGCCTGAAGCGGCCGTATATTTGTCGATCAGCTGCGGGCCGAGAAAAAAAACAAGCAGAGGAACGAAAAGCCCCCAGGCCAGTACTCCGCCGGCAAAATTCAAAGCCCCGAGTTCAGGTCCGATAATGTATCCGACGCCGATATAGGCAGGAGTCGCAGCCGGAGCGGAAATCGTTGTAATACCGCCTCCGAGTATTTTTTCCGAATCGGGTTTCAAGCCAAGCTTGACGAACGACTCTTTGATATGCCCGACCATGACCGAAAAATCGTTCGAAGAATGGAAGACTCCCAGACCGTCCATGAGTTTGACAAAAGCGCCGACCGCCATTGCTTTGAATAACTGGATAGCGGCATCCGCCCCTCGCTGTCCCGCTTTATGAATTTCCGCCGCAGCGACGGATTCCGGAAACGGTAGCGTTTCGTCTTCTACCATGACACGGCGCAGGACTGTTACGAACATAATGCCGAGGATTCCGCCAAGGACCATTAAAGCCGCAGCAGTACAATATTCCGTCAGCATGCTTTCCGATGTAAAATTCCAGATGTGCAAAATCACAAAGGCCGGGATCGTAAAGATAGCTCCCGCGGCTACCGATTCACCGATAGAGCCGACCGTTCGCGCAAAATTCTCTTCCAGAATCGAGCCGCGCATAATTTTGAGAAGCGCCATTCCGATCACAGCGGCGGGATACGTTGCAGCAATAGTCATTCCTGCCTTCAGCCCGAGATAGGCATTCGCAGCGCCGAGAACAACGCACATCACAAGACCGATCAGCAATGCACGGATCGTAAATTCCTTCATATTCGTGTTTGCAGGCACGTATGAGAGAAACTTCTTCTTTTCTCCGGCATTGTTTGTTTCAGCCATACACTTCTCCTTCGTTTTGATCAGGAACGGATAAAAATCGCTTTTGTGATGTACCACGCCATAAGCGGATTTTCTTTCAGCCGCCGGGTTGAATAAGCATACCATTGTCCGCCGAACGGAATATAAACGCGCAGACGGTGACCTGCTCGGACAATTTCTGCACGCTTTTTCTCCCGAACACCCAGAAGCATTTGAAATTCGTATTTCCCATGAGTGGTATGCATCTCTTGAAGGAGCTTCTGTGCTCCATCGATCAGGAAATCGTCATGCGTTGCAATACCGACCTGCGAACCATTTTCCAGAATGATGCGCAGCAATTTAAGATAATTGTCCCGAATCTCCTGCCGGCCTTTGAACGCAATAGACGGAGATTCATCATAAATACCTTTGCACAATCGGAAATCGGCGTTCTCTTTTACCAAAGCGCGTATATCCGATTCGCTCCGCTTCAAACAGGCTTGAATAACCGCCCCGGTATTGCGTAAACCTTCAACCTTCAGCCGCCGATATAAAGAAAGCGTAGCGTCTGTGGTTGAGGAATCCTCCATATCGATGCGCACAAAAATGCCCGATTGTGCCGCTTCTTTAATAATGGTTTTTATATTCTGATAAGCAAGCTCTTTATCCAACTTTAGACCCAACTGAGTCGGTTTAACCGATACCCCCGATCCGAGCTTATTCTCCTGAATAGCCTTCAGAATACTCAGGATGCCTTTTTTTACGACTTCAACTTCTTCAATATTGGTCACATCTTCACCAAGAAGATCCATCGTAGCAGTGATTGAATTTTGATTCAGTGTTTGCACGGAATGCACAGCATCGGAAAGTTGAGTCCCGGCTATATAACGTTTGGCGACTTTCCCAACAATGGATTTCGGAATGAGAGGAAGGACAGCAACAACGAGCGAATTGAGTAAGGGCATACGTTCACAAGATCATTTCCACATTTATTATATCAAAGTACTGTCAATATACCCACTCAGGGGTGGAAAAGCAACAAGAAAGGAAGCGCTATAATCGTGTATATCCGCCATTCTTCGGTCGTTTTTCAGTTGTTTTTAATCAAAAATAGAGTGTTTTTCTGAATAAGCTGAATTCCTTTTCCGGGATTTTAGGATGAAGAATTCATGTTATTTTGTCCAGAATATGTTTTTTCTCGCAAATATAGGTTTTATTGAGCGTGTATGCAGTTCCTTTGCATTCAATTGTTCTGAAAACACGGTTGTGCAAAAAGATTATTGGAAGGAATTCGAATTATGATAAATGAAAATGTAGTTTAGGATTTGTTCTTTTGAAAATCAATTTCCCACGATTCCCTTTCTATCCGACATCGGTTTATCCCTTTGGGCCTGCTCTTCGGGATGACGTCGAAATTCTACGCGGTTATCCCGAACGGTGCTATAAG
This sequence comes from Ignavibacteriota bacterium, assembly GCA_003162695.1. Classification (GTDB taxonomy): domain Bacteria; phylum Bacteroidota; class Ignavibacteria; order UBA10030; family UBA10030; genus Fen-1254. The sequence continues at coordinate 23,676 of PMML01000128.1, forward strand.
GTGAGGCAGATTGCAACCTTGTCAAGCCTAAATACGTTTAAACTCAGTCATTCGACAAATTATCATATCATAAAATAAAATCCTTAACGTCGTATAGGCTTTTTAATAAAGGAGTCCATTTGAAATATGGACTCTTTCTATTCGTCACTTCTCCAGGAAACTGAATATCCTTGTAGAGTAGGATACCAGCGCAGTAACGTCCAGGACTTGTGAGCAAATCTCGTTTCTCTCTTTTCAGACGAGTGTCCAGCTCAAGCCGTCCATCGTTCTGTTTCTGGCATCCCCTCTTCAAACCGTGCATGAAGTTTTCCCTCACACGGCTTCCCTTGAACAGTCTTCCGATGAACTTTCTCTTCGTTCATCAGCATAATCATCGCTGAATTTCCCGGGCGTTTGATCGGCGCTGATAGCCCTTCGGCAGTCACCTCGCCCTTCCATCCTTTGCTGATTCCGCTCAAGTTACGACCCTTCGCTCCTGCTGAGTTCTGTTGTCTCAGCTCTCTTCACTACTATGATCGTATCCGACTCCCTCTCTCGTCAATACCACTTCGTTTCCTTATAGGCATTGTCTCCTACTGATCTTTCGATTCAGTCAAGAGGAGGGTCTCCCAAGTTGCACTGTCATCTTTCCCAACGTGTCGCCTCTAATACCCCGGAGAATGTGATGATTCTCTCTTCCCTATCTATCAAATCATCGCTTCTGACTTTGCCCATAAAATAGGGGCTCGCCACTCTCATTAATCTTTACGAGGCTACTTCTGAGTTCACTTGTGTTACGACCCGTTCATTCGCATAGCGCCCTTTTTGCTGAAGGTATTCCTTCGCATATGGCTACATTGTCGGGTGGCTTATCGCTCTGCATTTCTGCTCACGACCACCTCTTGCTACGTGGCTGATAGGATATTACCACGGTTCTGACTTTGCACAGAACAAGAATGACAGCACCTTAGCTTGGCACTCATTTTGCTAATAACATCTTTATCGTCTTCAAAAAAGGTTTTGAATCCGATCCCTGCACAATGAGCCGCACAAAGTAAATCCCGCTGGAATACTTTGAGCCATCGAATACGGCTGAATAATAACCGGCATCTTTTTGACCTTCAACCAAGGTGGCAACTTGCCTGCCAAGCATGTCAAATACTGTCATGCTAACATGCCCGGTATTTGGCAACTGGTAACGAATAACTGTCGATGGATTGAAGGGATTCGGATAATTGGCCTCTAATTCTATAACGGTCGGCAGCGCCGCTGAAAACGATCCCTCTTGTTTATCAGATCCTATGAGTAAGTTGCTCTTCATTTCTCCCGTCGTTGAGTTGCTCTTTGTTATTCCCGTCATAAGGGAAGTAATTACTGTCAGGTTGTCATTCGGAAAGCTTGCTTTCAATTCACCGAGATATATTGCCGCCTGTGGTGTATTCTTCAACTGATAATAATTCAAATACCAACCATTGAATAATGCATTCTTATAAATGTCCTCATTATTAGAGAACGTTTTTATAAGTGTCTTATAGTTCTCAAGTGCTTGATTGACATACCCATTACGGATCAAATAGATATTTTCTACCTCTTCTGTCGCTGCATATAACTCATCCGTGGCAGCGAGACCCGTTCGAATATTTTGATTGAGGAATGCAGGGAAATCTTTTTTTCCACTCTCGCTGTAACATTCCAACAAGCGGCCAAGAATATATTTCTTTGCATTGCTGCTTGTATCATTCTTGAATAATTGTACATACCCAGAAATCGCTTCATCGGTTTTTCCGTTAATTTCTAATGACAACAATTGTTGCAGTCCTTCATTTTCAGCTGATAAAACAGTAGTAGACGATGTAGAGTTAACAATTGATGGTGTAACGGCATTTGATGAGACGGTTGCAATTGATGGAGCGGCAGCAATAACATTTTGAGATGCGTATGTTCCCTGCCCATTCGGATCGGTAGAGAGAGCCGGCACCCAATTGATTGTGGCGCCATTTAACTGTACCAGATTCGGATTTCCACCCCCCCAGTAATTATTTTGAGCCCAGATATAAACGCCACTACCACTTGCCCATAAGTCAACAGTACTATTAGAATAAATGGAATTATATCCACCGGCAATGGTTGAGCCAAGGTATGGACTACTTCCAGATGCGCTAATTCCCCAACCATTGGATTTAATAACATTATTACCGGGTCCATACGGCCAAGTTCCATTATTAACAAGCCAGGGTGAGCCATACTCCCCAAAATACATCCCACCGGCTTGTCCAGTAATCGTATTGTTATAAAAAAACGGACTCGCAGAATAACTGAAAACGCCATACGTCCCTTGTCCGGAAATTGTGTTATGATGAATATACGGGCCGGCGTTATAAATAGTAATCCCCGTCGCTGCATTTTTTATATCGCAATATTGCACTGTACTCCGATCATAAAGATAGTAACCATGGTTTATCTGAATCCCTCCCCACGTGCCGGAGGTACCGCTCCGGTCAAATGTAATTCTTTGAGAAGATGTGCCATTGACATTAAGAGTACCATTAACAACTAATGAAGCACCGGTTCCAAAAGAAAGCTTAGCCCCCGGAGTGACCGTCATTGTCTGGCCCGCAGAAAGCGTTCGTGTCGTTGGGTAGGTTGCAGGGGCAATCTTATAGAGCTTTCCTTGACCGGGACTGAAATTATCGGTAAAACTTCCATTGTTGGTGATAACCCATGCATTGCCGGACGCCACATCTGATATTTCATAATTACCAGATGGGAGCGAAAATGTTGAAGTGATATTTCTGCTTTCGGTATTTATCGTTCTTCTGTTGACCAGCATAAAGTAATTATTATTGGAGGCATCAGCAAACCATCCCGATTCGACATATCTACTGCCTGGAGCATCGCCTGAAGTTATATTTGTAATAATGTTCGGCCACGTCCCGGCTGTAGATCCATTATGCCAGCTCTTTGCCCCTTGCCATCTAAGATTCATCAATGTCGGCCCGATGATTGCCAGGTTCTGATTGATCGCTTTAACTGTTGCCCACTTATCTCCAGCATAAGAAGTTCCTCCATAGATTATGTGACGCGGATTTCCATTCACATCAACCAACCCTAGCCCCACAACTGTACCATTAGGCGCATATGTCCAATAGAGAAAATAATGTATTCCTTTAGCTCCATATGCTAATGCTAAATTAACCATTTGTTCTTGCTCCATCGTAGTCGGCTCTCGTAGTCCTCCGCCCCAAGAATGTGCTTGTGGAATAAACCAAAAGGGAATACCGTAACTGTTTGCATATGCAATATGGTAACTGAGATAATTTACCAAACTATCTTGAATGGTGTTCTGAAATGTCTGAGTATAAGTAGGATCATCTGGTAGTGGGGTAGTTGTTATCGGAAAAATATCTGTTAGCACCTGACTATTTTCTGTCCACACAATATCCCTTTTGGTATATACAGGTCCCCACGTGTATCCTATATTATAATGCGATCCGGCTTTTGTCGGTGCATATGCCTTTATCTTTTCTTCTATATAACCTACACAAAGGTAATTGCCGTAGGAACTTGGTCTTATTTCATCTCGTACTTTATATCTTCCGAGAGCAGAGCTATTCTCAAAATAATTGACCTCAGTATTTATCACATTGTCAAAGTAGCCGCTAAAAGTAGTATTTGCAGTATAATCATCTACGATAATACAATCAATGTAGCATGAAACCTTCCCTGGCCAATATATTTGATAATCGTAGGCTGTAGATGTTGTTGATTGATTCGCTGATTGTGGGATGCCTGAAAGATTTATATTTTCTGGAAGCGAAGCTGGTTGTATGGATTGTTGATAAACTTGTTGGTTCTGAGCGGCTAAAGGACCTGAAACGGATTTTAGAAAAGGTGGTGTTGGTATTGCTTGGTATAGATAACTGGCGTTAAATTGATCTGCAAAGATTGTATCTGGAAGTGTAGAGGTTCCGTCTGAGATGCGTACGGCAGAAACCGTTACAACAGCTGTATGTGTAAGAGGCGTCCCAAATGCAAGCTTTATACGCACTTTGAGATAATAAAAGCGCCAATCCTGTTGTTCGGTATCTGGAATTAGGCCTTTTGCCAAGTAACCGGGGTAATCTCTACCAAGTAGAGCAAACACAGCATTATTTGAAGTAGATGGAACTTCAGGCATTACTGACGCCTTAGGATCCGTAACTTTTTCGCCAATTCCACTTGGATACTGTGATGTATTCTCCAGATGGTATTGCCAACGTTGCCCGTATGCCGGCGACCCGGATTGCAAGTTTGTAAAGGCATCTCGAAACATCATTAATTCTATGCCATTTGCTTCAGCGGCTGTGAGGGTCGCATTTGCAAAAGAAATGTCGCTATTGTATGGAAATGCAACCATACCCCAATTAAGACCAAGATCTTTTATGTTTGCCCAATCTGATGCAGACAGTACATGAGAAGTCCCCGCTTCAGTTCTGGCGGCATCATTGAGCCATTCAGCTCCAATAACAAATTCCGTTTGAGTTTGAGAAAAGACCATTGCAGACATTGCATAAAGCAATACCACGATAGAGTAAAATGTCTTCATCGTTATCTCCCGTTGATATTATTGTAAGTGAATTATCTTCTTCGTTGCCTTCATTGTCGGCGTTCGAAGCTGGTAAAAATACACTCCTGAAGCCACCGTCGTTCCTCGATCTGTTTTTCCATTCCATATAACTCTATAATTTCCGGCATTTTGTTCAGAGTTCACTAACGATGTTATTTCTTTGCCCGTTATATCATAAATTTTAATCGAGACGTATTCCTGTTTTTGTAATGTATATTCTATTGTCGTACTGGGATTAAAAGGATTCGGATAGTT
>PMML01000058.1 GCA_003162695.1 Ignavibacteriota bacterium
ATGAGAGAACTTTCAATACTCTCGTCTTTGTTGTACCAGATGAAAGATGAAGCGGAAGAAACAAATAATTTATATGAGTCTAAAAAAGTGAAAATCAGCAAACAATATACCAATCGCGAAAGCCAATCTTTAGATAAATATTTACAGGAGATAGGCAAAGTCGATCTCCTGTCACCGCAAGAAGAAATCGACCTGGCACGGCGGATCAAGAAGGGAGACCAAAAGGCGCTGGAGAAGCTGACAAAAGCGAATCTTCGCTTCGTCGTCAGTGTTGCCAAGCAGTATCAAAATCAGGGTCTTTCGCTCGGTGATTTGATCAATGAAGGAAATCTTGGTCTTATCAAAGCCGCGAAGCGTTTCGATGAAACGCGCGGATTTAAATTTATATCCTATGCCGTATGGTGGATTCGNNGCGGAAGAATTGGATATGTCGCTCTTTGAGGTTTCGGACACGCTGAAAATTTCGGGACGTCATCTTTCCATGGATGCACCGTTCGCGCAGGGCGAAGACAACCGCCTGCTCGACGTAATTCAGGATAACCGCCAGCCTGCACCGGATTCAGGGCTTCTTGAACAATCACTCAAAGAAGAGGTTAAGCGGGCGCTTGCAACGTTGAGCGAACGTGAATCGCAGGTCATCAAGTTATATTTTGGTTTGGATTCGGAACATTCTTTAACGCTTGAAGAGATCGGCGAAAAATTCAACCTGACGCGCGAGCGCGTCAGGCAGATCAAAGAAAAAGCGATTCGCCGGCTGCGGCACGCTTCGCGCAGCAAAGCGCTGCGTGCATATCTTGGTTGATCCGTTGCCGGATAGCCGACAGCGGCTTCAAAGAACATCGGGAAGCCCTGCACGTGCAGGGCTTCGTCATTTATTGAGAAAAAAATACGTGTGGAACCGTCGCGTCTTTTTCTGGTCGTCCTGTGCTGCAATGATCCTCTTTGCCGGGTGCGGTGCATCGTCTTCTCGTTTCGGTACCCGAGAGCAAAAACGGACCGTTGACGAATCGAATACACAAAAGTCCCGTTTTGCGTCGAAGGAAGCAGAAGAAGAGCGGCGCAAGGACGATAAAAAGGGAGAGCCGAAAGAAGCCGATCATACAGCCGAGAGTATTCGCAGTTATAAAAAAGAAAAGAATGCCGCCATTAAGCCGCTCGACCAGAGCAAAATGATGCGGGAAATTTCGAAGTACATGGGCGTTCCGTATGTTCATGGCGGTGCGAGCACGGAAGGCATGGATTGTTCCGGCTACACGATGACCATCTATCGGGATGCGGTCGGCATTCAGCTTCCGCGGACAAGCTCTGAACAGTCGAAACTCGGCGGACATGTCGATCTTCAAGATTTGAAGTTCGGCGACCTTGTATTTTTTAACACGACGGGCGAAAGCGATTCGCATGTCGGAATCTATTTGGGAGACGATCTCTTTGCTCATGCAAGCGTTTCCCTCGGTGTGACAATTTCATCGCTGCAAAGTTCTTACTTCAAGGAACACTATGAAACAGCTCGGAGAATCTTAGAATGATGCAGATCGGGTGCCGGAACATTTCAGTTTTATTTTCAGAATTCAAGTGCAGAGGATAACATCGCATGGCCGTCCTTCCTATTTATCTTTTTGGTACCGATATCCTTAAAAAGAAAGCAAAACCCGTTCTCCGTGCAGACGACTCACTGCATAAACTTGTTTATGATATGTTCGAAACGATGGAAAAAGCGAACGGCATCGGACTTGCCGCAACACAGGTCGGCAATGAGCGCAGGGTCGTTGTCGTCGATATCGGCAGCGTTGATGAAGGCAATGCAGAGGGAGAGGAGGAAGATGATGCACGTCCGACGTCTCCGGATCTGCCGCGAACACTGGCTTTGATTAATCCCGAAATTCTGGAGAGCACAGGACTGCATGCGCGGGAAGAAGGATGTTTGAGCCTTCCGTTTGTGCATGGAGAAGTCGAAAGGCCGGATAAAATACGCATCCGCTTTTTTGATCCTGAATTTCAGGAACAAGAAATTGTTGCCGACGGGCTTCTTGCGCGTGTGATTCAACATGAAATGGACCATCTCGACGGCATTCTTTTTATAGACCGTATGAGCAAAACAAAGCGCAGTCTTCTTCTTCCGAAGCTTCGAAAAATCCGCAGAGGAGAAGTCGAAACGAATTATCCGGCCGTTTCTGCTGCAGAATAATAAGAGGGAGCACGTATGCGTCTTATCTTTATGGGTACACCGGATTTTGCCGTACGGAGTCTCGATACTTTGGCTGCGCACCGGTACGATATTGCGGCGGTCGTGACGGCTCCGGATAAGCCGCGGGGAAGAATGCAGCATGTTTCCTTTACGCCGGTAAAATCCTATGCTCTCGAACATCATATCCGTCTTCTTCAGCCCGAAAAATTGAACGACGCTCAATTCATCGCCTCCCTCGGAGCACTTGAGCCCGATCTTATTGTTGTCGTTGCATTCCGGATCCTTCCGCGCGAGATTCTTCTTCTACCGAAGCTGGGATCGTTCAATCTTCATGCATCCTTACTTCCGAAATTTCGAGGAGCGGCGCCGATCAATTGGGCGATTCTGAAAGGAGAAAAGGACACCGGTGTAACGTCGTTTGTTCTGCAGGAAAAAGTCGATGCCGGTGCATTACTTCTTCAGGAAAAAATTCCTATCGGAGAAAACGAAACAGCCGGCGAACTGCACGACCGCCTCGCCGTTCTCGGTGCGGATGTTGTCCTGCGTTCGGTTCGATTGTTTGAATCCGGAAAAGCTTGCACGACGGTACAAGACGAATCGCTCGTATCTCCCGCGCCCAAAATTTTTAAACAACAATGCCGTATTCCCTGGAAGGAACCGGCGCAAGCGGTTCATAATTTTATTCGAGGTCTTTCCCCTCATCCGTGTGCCTGGACGGCGAACCGGAATACAACACTCAGAATATTTCGTGCTTCTCTTAAAACAGAATTCAGCGGTGTTCCGGGAACCGTGATTTCAGTATCAAAAAAAAACCTGCTGATCGGAACCGGACATGGAGCGGTTGCGATTGAGGAACTTCAACAGGAAGGGAAGCGGAGGCTTGGCATCGAAGAATTTCTAAGGGGATATCCTCTTGCAGAAGGAGATTTATTCCTTTAAGAGGTGGTTTTGCGGTTCCGCACGCTTGTAACTCAAAATAAATATTGTATATTAATGCACGGAGCGGAATGAAAACAGTATCTCGGCAGACGGAGCTTTTCTTGAATGTCAGCAACGTTCAAGCTAAGTAAGGCGATTTTGCATAGAAACTCCGAACAGGAAATGTTCTTTCACATCCACACTGTAACGAATAAAGAATGAATCTTGCACGGATGATCGATCATACGCTTTTAAAACCCGATGCAGTCCGCGTTGAAATAGAGCAATTGTGCGCCGAGGCGCTGCACTATGGTTTTGCCGGAGTTTGCGTCAATCCTTCATATGTTCAAACAGCAGCGAAGCTGCTGAGAGGCAGTTCAGTGAAGGTATGCGCGGTTATCGGTTTTCCGCTCGGCGCGACGTCGACGGCAGCAAAGGTTTTTGAAACGACTCAGACATTACAGGACGGTGCCCAGGAAGTGGATATGGTGATCAATGTCGGCATGTTGAAATCCGGCGACTGCAGTTTTGTCCGGAATGATATTGCTGCGGTTGTAGAAGCCGCGCGAATTCGAAATGCGGCGACCAAAGTAATTCTCGAAACATGCTTGTTGACGGATGAAGAAATAATTATTGTATGCTCGCTTGCCAAGGATGCGGGAGCTGATTTTGTAAAAACATCGACGGGCTTTTCAAAAGGAGGCGCTACGGTGCACGATATTGCTTTGATGCGAAAAACGGTCGGGGCGGCTATAGGGGTCAAAGCTTCCGGCGGGATTCGTACTCGAGAACAAGCACTGGCGATGATTGCGGCCGGGGCAACACGGATCGGTACAAGTTCAAGCATTCTCATCGCAGCGGGCGATCAGCCTGCAGTTCCAACGAATTCTTAGGATAGACTTGTGAATCGCCTCTTTCTCAGTGCAGTCTCTGTGATCGTTTTTCTTTTTGCCGGTTGTCTTTCTTCGGAAGAAACAGGATCCGGCGGCCGTGTGCAGACACCTGTTCGGATTTCGGGGCCCATTGATACATCTCGTACTTCCACGAAAACAGCCGCACGGGATACTTCGAAGGAACATAAGATCGATTCACTTAAAACCGCTGTGAAAAAAGTTCGATTGGCGCCGCGTTTCAAAGCCAAGCAAGACACAGTGCGTGCATCGATGGTGTTTAAGAATAAATCAGTATCATTGCGTTTAAAAATTGAGAGACCTGATAATCCGATGTACACTATTCAAGTCGGAGCGTACATGAAAGCATCGAATGCTTTACGCACGCAAAAGATCGCCAAACAGAGGTTTAACAATCTTCCAGTCTTTAATCGTTTTGTTGAATCTGCAAAGATTTATCGCGTTAGTATCGGTAAATATTCCGATCAGCAGGCAGCTGCCGATCTTATGAAGACCATGCAAAAACAGTATCCACGGGAATATCAAAAATGCTGGATCAATTATATTCTACCATAAAGGATTGCTCAATTATGGCAGCCCTCCTCTTGAGTCTCTCTTGTATGGGATGCGGAGCATCTCAAGAGATCACAGAAGTCCGCCAGGAGAAGCCGAAGGAACGTAAAGCGCCGTTGGCGGAATATGAGACGACATTAAACCCGGTTGATTTTGAAAAAGAAATTGATGTTCATACGGAAAAAGTTCCGGAAAAGACACTGCCTTCGCTGCATAACCAGCCGATCGTTCTGCAGCAGGACAGCATGCAGCAGGACCGCATGAAAGTGGAGCAAGAAATCGTGCAGGGTTTTCGAATTCAGATATTCTCTACTTCCAGTATCGATGAGGCCGGGTCGATGAAAGTAATTGCAGAGCAAAAATTTCCGGCAGATTCGATTTATATTGTTTTTGATTCTCCCGTCTATAAAGTTCGCGTCGGAGATTATGTTACACGCTACGATGCGGGTCAGAAGCTCTCTCAGTTTATCGATCTCGGCTACCGCGATGCATGGATCGTTCCGGACCGTGTTGTAAAGCGTAAGCCTGCACGTATGGAATCGCCCCTTGACCATTAAGAACTTTTTCTCTTTTCTTCAGCGATTACAAGAACTGCTATAAAATACTTTTCAGCAGTATCAGATCGAGAGACGTGAACGAAAAGCCGATTCCGCGAGAATTTGTATCTCATTCTAAGACGGATTTGCGACATCTATTTTCAACTCATGAGTTCTCGTCCACGTCTCTCGTGCCGTTCCAAATAAATAATATTGTATTCCATGCGGCACAATGTCACGAAAATGAAGTGATTTGCAAGAGTAAAAAATGAATACTCCATTTGCAGCGGCATTGGGCTTTTCAAGCTGAATGATGAACCATAAATCAGTTTGCAGGCTTTCTGCATGTTTCCGGTTCAATCCGTAAGAGCTTTACCTAAAGTGATGCTTGAAACTATTCTTCGATGCCGTCTGTTTTATAAATTACGGCGATGGAAATTAAAAGAAGCGTGCCGGTTTATGCGCTGGTTTTTTTGCGCTCGAATATATACGGGAAGACTTGAAAGCAGCGTGTTCGATTGTGTTGTCATAAAATCAGTCATTGAGATCGTTCTCTAAACAGCAAGAGCGATCTGTTGAAAACATCAATGTCGAAGGATTATTAAAATATTTCTTCACTGTGTCAAGTTAATTCTTAAAGAAAATTATAAGCAAAAAATAACTTAAATATTAACTTGACTAAAGAGGTGTAACCGGATATATTTACAAGTAATTGTAACTCGAAATGGTTAGCTGAGGCAGTTCCCCTTTCACATCTTTAGTTGACCGAAAAGACATCTGTTATAAGAAGGTACCATCCGTTTTATTGTCTCTTCTTAAATTGAAGAATAAGAAGCAACACTGAAGTTTTGAGGAGTTGCCGGGATTTTTTTTTCATCGAGGAACGTGGGTTCCATAAAGCAAGGAGAAAAACACATGCGCGATACACAGCCTGCACAAGCTTTACGTGGATCGGTTAGCGAAGAACAGTTTTTTAATGCGAAAGGGCTGCGGTTTAAACGATACTTTACCAAGCCGGGCGTCCACCCGTTCGATGAAATCGAATGGGAAATGCGCAATGCGACGATTTCGAACGATCGAGGCGAAAAGATTTTTGAACAAAAAAACGTTGAAGTACCGAAATTCTGGTCAATGACGGCAACCAACATTGTTGTTTCTAAATATTTTTACGGTCCGATGAATTCTTCCAGACGGGAAAACAGTGTGCGGCAGATGGTCGATCGTATTGCGAGAACCTACTATACATGGGGTGTGAAAGACGGCTATTTTGCTTCGCAGGAAGATGCGGAAATATTTTATCATGAACTCATGTTTTTGCTGGTTCATCAATACATGTCATTCAACAGCCCGGTATGGTTCAATGTAGGAATCGAAGAAAAACCGCAGTGCTCCGCATGTTTTATCAATTCCGTGCAGGACTCGATGGATTCGATTTTAAATCTTGCGAAGACCGAAGGAATGCTCTTTAAGTACGGCTCCGGCACCGGATCCAATCTTTCGACGCTTCGCTCATCAAAAGAAAAGTTGACAAGCGGCGGAACGCCGTCCGGTCCGGTCTCCTTCATGCGGGGCTACGATGCGTTTGCCGGTGTTATCAAATCCGGCGGAAAAACACGCCGGGCCGCAAAGATGGTTATTTTAAATATCGAGCATCCGGACATCGTCAGCTTTATCAACTGCAAAGCCGATGAAGAGAAAAAAGCATGGGCATTGATTGAAGCCGGATATAACGGCGGTTTTAACGTTCCCGGCGGAGCTTATGATTCCGTGTTCTATCAAAATGCAAATCATTCCGTACGCGTCACGGATGAGTTCATGAAAGCGGTTTCGGAGGATAAAGAATTCTGGTCCAAAGCTGTCAAAGGAGGGCAGCCGATAGAAAAATTCCGTGCCCGTGATCTTCTCAAACAAATGGCGGATGCGGCCTGGATTTGCGGCGACCCCGGCATCCAGTTCCACACAACCGTTAACAACTGGCATACATGTTCTACTACCGCTCCGATACATTCTTCCAATCCGTGCAGCGAGTATATGTTTTTAGACGATACAGCATGCAACCTGGCGTCGCTCAACCTGATGCAGTTTCGCAAAGAAAATAAAGAATTCGATGTCGAATCGTTCTGCCGGGCTGTGCAGATCACGATCACGGCAATGGAAATTTCCGTTGATAACTCCAGTTATCCGACCCCGGCCATTACGGAAAACAGCCGCAGATACCGACCCCTGGGTCTCGGATTTGCAAATCTCGGTGCATTGTTAATGTCCCGCGGTGCGGCATACGACAGCGAATCCGGACGCACGCTTGCCGGAGCAATTACTTCGCTGATGTCCGGGGAAGCGTATAAACAATCGGCGCGCATCAGCGCGGTCAAAGGCCCGTTCGAAGGGTTCGAGGTCAATCGCAATACTATGTTGACTGTAATGGCAAAGCACGGCGAGCAGGCGGAGCGAATCGAAAAAATGATGGTTCCGGATGAATTGTATGCGGCACAAGTGCAATCGTGGAAAGATGTCGTTGAACTCGGCGGTCGATACGGCATCCGCAATGCACAGGCAACGGTGCTCGCTCCGACAGGAACTATCGGATTTATGATGGATTGCGATACGACCGGAGTGGAGCCGGATATTGCCTTAGTCAAATATAAGAAACTCAGCGGCGGCGGTTTGATTAAAATTGTCAATCAAACTGTGCCGGAAGCGCTGCAGAAGCTCGGTTACGACAGCGAACAGATCGAACATATCATCGCCTTTGTCGACAAAAACGATACGATTGAAGGTGCACCGCATTTGAAGGAAGAACATTTATCTGTGTTCGATTGCGCCTTTAAGCCGGCAAATGGCAAACGTTCCATTCATTATATGGGTCACATCAAGATGATGTCGGCAACACAGCCGTTTCTTTCGGGAGCTATCTCGAAGACGGTCAATATGCCCACCGATGTGACGGCAAGCGATATTATGAATGCGTATACCGAAGCGTGGAAACTGGGACTCAAATCCATTGCAGTATACCGCGATGGATGCAAACGCACGCAGCCGTTGAGCACTTCGTTGTCGAAAGAAAAGCAGCAGGGGGCTGGATTGGTACGCCCGGCACGCCGGCATTTACCCGATGAACGGGAATCAATCACGCATAAATTCAGCATCGCCGGCCACGAAGGATATGTAACGGTCGGCATGTTCGAAGACCGCACGCCGGGAGAATTATTTATCACGATGTCGAAAGAAGGGTCGACGATTTCCGGCCTCATGGATTCTCTGGCGACATCTGTTTCGATTGCGCTCCAATACGGTGTACCGCTCAAAGTGCTGGTCGATAAGTTCAGCCATGCACGCTATGAGCCGAGCGGTTTTACGAATAATCCCGATATTCCGATTGCAAAGTCGGTAAGCGATTACATTTTCCGCTGGCTCGGCAAGAAGTTTCTCAAAGAAGACGAGCCGAATAAAGAAATGAGCGGAGTGCAGATCTCCGCCGATACGGCGAAGAAGCCGGCGGCGATTCTCAACGCAGCGGCGGCAAAAGCTGCTTCCGTACTGGAAAGAAATGAAAAGGTGGTCTTTCAGACGCAGTCCGATGCTCCCCCATGCCATGAATGCGGCAGCATTATGATTCGCAGCGGTTCCTGCTATAAGTGTCTCGAATGCGGCTCAACCTCAGGTTGTTCCTGAGGTTGGGACAACCCGCATTCTTTGCGGGACGGAATCAAACGAGGGGATGTTCTTGTAGTTCAAGAACATTTTAAGGATTTATTCTTTGTCGGAACAGAAAAATTAGGCAAATAAAGAGTTATACAAAAGGCCGGTGGTGGAAGCATCGCCGGCCTTTTCGTGTTAAAAAGAACCCATCCCTTTCAATGTGATCGGTTCCTTTTCAGTCTTCGGAGTTGGTCAGTGAATTATCGCTGACCTCAGGAGAAGGAGTATAATTCGGGTATAATACGGACGCACAATCCGGACAGATGCCATGCGAAAACTGTACGGTTGAATGTTCTTGAAGATACCCTTCGAGTTGATCCCAGTAGCCTTTGTCGTCGCGGATCTTTTTACAATTCGAACAAATAGGAATTAATCCGCTGAGAGTTTTGATGTTTGCCATTGCCTCACGAATCCCTTCCTGCAATTCTTTTTCTTTGCGTAAAAGCTGCCAGACCCGAAGGCGATAAATGCCGAAGAGCGCTCCTGCAGCACAGAGAAGACAAAGCGCCGTAAACCAGTAGGTCTGGTAAAAACGGGGAAGGAGGCCGAATCCAATCCGAGTACCGGCCTCGTTCCAGAGTCCGTCGTTGTTGCAGGCCATAACCCGGAACCGGTATTTTCCAGGCGGCAGGTTCGTATAATATGCGACTCGCCGGGTTCCTGCATCGACCCATTCATAATCATATCCTTCCAGCAAATATTTGAACTTGACCCGTTCAGGAACAAGAAAACTCAATGCCGTGTAATGGAATTCCACTCTTTCAGTGCCGGGCCGTAAGTCGAAATAATTTTCATTTGAAATCTCGCGTTGATCGGCAATAATTTTTTCGATCAGAACCGGCGGCGGCAGCTTATTGGTTTTAATATTGTCAGGATCGATGGTGGATGCTCCCCGTTTTGTTGCAAACCAAATATGTCCATCTAGAGTTTTCCAGATACCGGGGGGCCAATTGCCGAAACATTCGTCGGTTTTCATGCCGTCTTCCGCCAGAAAAACTCTTGTAGAGATGGATGAAAGGTGACCCGACTCGAAATCTTCGATGTTCTTTCTTTTAATGTTGCCGATGCCTTGCGGACTGCTCAGCCAGAGATCGCCGTCGTTGTCGCTGAGCGCGGCAAAAATATCATCGGAAAACAAACCAAGCTTGGAAGTATATGCAATAAATTTCCCATTTGTATAATGCGTAAGACCGCCCTGCGGAGAACTTATCCACAATCCTCCATGCCGGTCTTCGGAAATAAAACTGATCCAGTTGCCGGCCAATCCGTCCTTTGTTGTGTAACCTGTCAGATTACCGTTTTCAATTTTCACGAGGGAATCTGACGTCCCGACCCACAGCAATCCCTGATGCTGCGGATAAAAACAAACTACATATTCATTGGCTTGGTATAGACCGCCGTTCTTTAGAATATACGGGTTTAACCGGCCGTTATCGAACCGGAATATTCCGGTGTGATCAATGTAGATCAACAAACCTTTTTCATCTTCGGTGATTGCGGAAATCCATTTCTTCGGCAATCCGGAAAGCGTGTCATAGCTTTTAAGAATGTTGTTTTTGATGTGGAACAGAAAGCCGGTTTGCCCGATCCAGAGGCTGCCGTCTTTTGCGCAATAAGCAGGGCCTATAGGAATATTATATTTTGTAATGATGCCGTTTTTGATTTGAGTAATATTGCTGCCTTCAGTGCTGAGAAAGTACATCGTTCCGTCCGGTGCTTGTATGACGCTTGCAATATAATTGTTGGCAAGGCCGTCATAGGTGGTCCATGTTGTGACATTCGCGTTTTTGAATTGATTTAAGCCGTCTGATGTACAAATCCAAAGACTACCTTCATGGTCTTCTGTCATTGCTAAAACTTCGTTGTCGGTCAGACCGTCGGAATCCCGGTAGGTTGTCCAACGACCATTGCTCAAGCGGCTTAATCCTTTTTGTGCTCCCACCCAGATGTTGTCGTCTTTGTCCTGGCAGATGGCATTTACGTGATCGTCTGTCAGTCCGTCTTTCACCGTGAAATTTCGGAGTGATCCGTTTTTCCATCGACTCAATCCGCGTGCTGTTCCAATCCAGATATTCGATTGCCGGTCTATATAAATGGCTCCAATAAAATTATTTGGAAGCCCTTCCTTGGTAGTGACGTTGAAAATATTTTTGTGACTATCACCCGATAGAACGCGGATACCATCATGTGTGCCGATCCAGACATTGCCGGCGGAATCTTCCGCTATTGAGGTAATATAGTATGGCTTGTCGAAAATTTTAATGAATTGATTATGATCAAAAAGAAAAAGGCCGATCGATGTCCCGATAAGAAGCTGTTTGGTACGGGTTTCAAGGATTTCGTTGATGTTCGTATCAAAAAACCCTTCGTTATTACCGTATCGTTTGATAACGCCGTTTTTCAATTGTCTCAAACCGTCAAATCCTGTGCCGATCCAAAGACTTCCATCTGATGTCTCGATAAGCGAGGAAATTATTTCATAACCGTTTGTAGTTCCGACGTCTATATTTACCTTGCTAAACGATACTCCATCGAATCGAAACAGCCCGGCAGAAGTTCCCAGCCAGAGATAACCGTCATGCGATTGCAGGACACGATTGACGGCGTTTGCCGGCAGACCGTCGTGCCGCAGCCATGTGTTATGCCCGTACTGATTAATGGATTTCGCAGGATCAAGTGCATAGAGCGGAAGAGAAAAAAGAAGAAAAAGAATCGTAATGATTTTTACTCTGAACGATTGTTTATTTATCATATCAATGAAGCGATTCATAGATGAAGCACTGCCTCGCAGCGTTTAGATGGGGAATTCCGTAAAATTGTATTTCTTTTATTGTTATAATTTTCCATTTCTTCATTCCCCGTCTCTTAACAATCTAAGCTTGCTCCGAAGGAGAAGCAAGAGAAATTAAAAAACATAATGATTCTGGAAAGAAATCAACCGTTTTTAATTTATTTATCATGTAAAAGTATTAGAAATCGTGATATCTATTATGGAGAACCGATTTTATTGAANNAACATGTTTATTCGATTTTCAAAAGTATTACCGATCTATGTCTGTCAGGTAGAACACTATAAAATAATGCAATTTCTATGCCAAAACAAAATGTTGCACTATTGATGCGGGACTGCTTTTTCCGTCAAATATGCGGATTCAAATTTACAAGCCTGTTTTATCATCGTATACAGTGGGAAAATTCTTCGGTTGATTCTCTTCTAAAATAGGTGAATATTCATGCGTATGGAAAAGGAGCATTGGAAATCATGGTGTCTTGCGGTTCGTCCGAAAACGCTGCCTCTTTCAATGTCGAGCACTATACTCGGAAGTTTCCTTGCCGGGGCGGAAGGCAAATTCCACCTGGATGTTTTTATCCTTGCGTCCATTACAACGATTCTGCTTCAGGTCCTGTCCAATTTGGCGAACGACTACGGTGATTTTGTCAACGGAACGGATGGTGCCGGGCGCATCGGGCCGAAACGGATGGTGCAATCGGGATCTATTACTCCGCGGCAAATGATCGGAGCCATTATTGCAGTCGTTGTTGCTGTACTGATTTCCGGAATTGCACTTATCCGGGTAGGGACAGCAGGGATGCCTCTCGATTTTTCCGCTCTGTTTTTTATTCTTGGACTCCTCTGCGTCATGGCGGCATTGAAATATACGATAGGGAAGAACCCGTACGGATATAGAAGTCTCGGCGATATTTCCGTTTTTATTTTCTTTGGACTGGTCGGTGCGATCGGGACGTTTTTTCTGCATACGCATGAATTTAGATTCGATGTGTTCCTTCCGGCAGCTTCCATTGGATTTCTCAGCACGGGCGTTCTCAATTTGAACAATATGCGCGACTGCCGCAGCGATGAAAAAGCGATGAAGCGGACAGTGGCTCTTGTTCTGGGGAATTCACTTGCAAAGATCTATCATGCAATTCTCATCCTCAGCGCCGTAGCGGCCGGATTATTGTATACGCTTCTCAATTTCAAATCCGTCTTTCAATTTCTCTTTATTTTGCCGCTGCCTTTTCTGTATCTTAACGTCCGGGCAGTTCTTCTGCATCGGAAGCCTGCGGAACTGAATGTGGAATTACAGAAACTTTCTTTCTCGACGATTCTTTTTGCATTATGTTTCGGACTCGGACTGGTCATCGGTTGACCACCCATGAGAACATCTCGATCTTACTGCCGTCATAAAATAAAAACGAAGAGCCTGAACAAAGCTCTTTGTCGGGCGCGTGAAGTTTCCGAAGAAAAACACGGCAGATTCACTTATAAAAATTCTTCTGATGGAAGAAGAAGCGGTCGGTTGAATAAGCAAGAGATCGGATTGAAATAAAAAGACTATCCGGTAAACTTGTGCCGTGAAAAGAATGCGCTGCATTATGCGGGAAGAAACCATACTTATGGTTCAACTGTTCATTCTCATGTATAGAAAGATTGTCACTTGAAACTCTTTACTTCTCATATGAAGATGGCGGATGTCGTTCACGGCAATTATCTCCTGATGCCGGTGATCGACCGTTTCGGCATTCCTTTGGGCTTTGGTGAAAAATCCGTACAAATGATATGCCGGAAGCATAATATAGACGTCGATTTTTTTTTAACAATCATTAATGCATATACCAACGAACAGTATTTCCCTGAAAAGAAACTCCAAGCGTTCAATGTGCTGATGATTATCGATTATCTGAAGAAAACGCACTTCTATTACATTCATACTCAAGTGCCGCTTATTGAAAAACTGCTCACGGGTATGCTGCGTCGTCGTCCTTCTGATTCTCATAAATTAAGGCTTATCAAACGATTCTTCCTGGAATACAAACGCGAATTATTCAATCATTTGGATCGAGAAGAAACAACAACCTTTCCTTATGTGAAAACCGTTTACCGGCTTTTCCATAATTCCCATGCATCGGCGCGGGAGAAGCGCGCACTCTCGAAATATTCCATGCATGTCTATGAAGAAGAGCATACCGACGTTGATGAAAAACTCTATGATCTGAAAAATATCCTTATCAAGTATGTGCGCGGTGATTCGATGAATGCGGTGTATCAGGAAGTGATTTTTGAATTGTTCCGCTTAGAAAAAGATATTCAGGATCATACACGCATCGAAAATAATATTTTGCTGCCGCTTGTGGAAGAGATGGAGGACGCATTATTTTATCCATTAGAGCATTCTCGGCGTACTGCAGGCAAAAACGCTCTTACGGGACCGGAAAAAGAATCGTCTCCTCAAACAGAAATATATAAAATAGAGCCGGCACAGGAAATCTATAGAATACCTCAAAGAATACGGAAATTAGAGGGACTTACATCTCGCGAACTTCAAGTTCTTCAATTAGTTGCCTGCGGCTCGATCAATAAACAAATTGCCGATAAACTTTCTATCAGTCTCCATACGGTTATTTCGCATAGAAAAAATATCACGCGCAAACTGCAAATTAAAACTGTCGCAGGACTAACGATCTTTGCTTTACTCAATGGATTGATTTCGTCAAATGATATCAGTTAGGTTTGTCCTCTCTGTGAAGAACGACGGCGTCAATGTATTTATTCCTTCTTTGTCTCAACGCTGAGAACGAACATCCCCATAAATAGGGATTGTTTGGCCTTTTCTCTTTCCTTATTATATCTCATGTTCAGTTGAAAACGGAAAATGACGGAACGGACGATGGATAATTCAACAAGAAAAAAAGAAACACGCCTTTCGGATGTTCCATTGGGTATGCAGTGTATTATCCGGGACATTCATTCACACCCTGAAACCTGCCAGAGATTACGAGAGATAGGATTCAATAAGCATACGAATATTCGTACTCTTGTCTTGAATTCCTCGCAATTTATTTGCGAGGTCAACAACACGCGGATCGGCATGCACAGGCGTATTGCAAACGAAATCATTATCGAATTCGCCGCGACACCCCTTCTCGATAAGAATGAATGAGTAACAGCCTTTCACAACATCCCTCTATAGCAATCATCGGCAACCCAAATTGCGGCAAGACGACAATTTTTAATGAACTTACAGGATTGCGTCAAAAGGTCGGCAACTATCCGGGCGTTACGGTTGAGAAAAAAGAAGGAACGATTTTATTCAACGACGGCAAGGAGGTCGCAGTTCTTGATTTACCCGGCACCTACAGCTTATCTGCAAATTCCCCCGATGAAAAGGTTGCAACCGACATTCTTTTAGGCAAGCTTGCCGGTGTTCATCGGCCCGAAGGCATTATTTGTATTGTCGATGCGAGCAACCTCGAACGCAGCCTTTATCTTGTTTCGCAAATTATCGATCAACGATATCCGATTCTTATTGTGCTGAATATGGTGGACATAGCCGAGCGCAATGGAATCCATGTCAAAAGTGAAGTCCTGGCTAAAACTCTTGGTGTGCGAGTTATCCCGACAATAGGCAGCAAACGCTCCGGCATTGCAGAGCTCAAAGCGGCAATCGTTAATGGGTTTTCAATTTCACCCGAGGCGCGGAAGTGGAAACTTCCTGAACCGGTTGGTGAGGAGCACGGGGAACTTATCAATCTGCTGCTTATACATAATCACACGAAAGAAGACGATGCCTTTCATGTGGCCGCGATGCTTCTTTCTTCGCCCCGTCCTCTCAAAGAATTCCAGGGAATAATTGCACAGCCCGTTCTGGATCGGGCGGCTCAAGATTATAACCGGCTTCGTGAACTTGGCTTTGATCGTCATTCCGTTTTTGTTGAGTCAAGGTACCGATGGATTAAAAAGATCTGCGGTGAAGCCGTTTCCTACGGCCCAAAGAAAACCGATTACACGGATAAGATCGATGCAATTGTGACGCATAAATTTTGGGGTTACGTTATCTTCTTTGTACTTATGACGCTGATGTTTCAGTCGATTTTTACATGGGCAACTATACCGATGGAAATGATCGGCAGCGGATTCTATTGGCTTGGCAGGCACGTTGGAACGATTATTCCGCAGGGAGATTTGCATGATCTCATTGTATTCGGCGCCCTCAACGGTGCAGGGGCAGTGGTCGTATTTCTTCCGCAAATTCTCCTGCTGTTTCTCTTCCTCGGTATTTTGGAAGACACCGGCTATATGGCGCGAGCCGCCTTTATCATGGATCGGCTGATGAATAAAGTTGGGCTGCATGGGAAATCCTTTATTCCTATTCTCAGTTCCTTTGCCTGTGCCATTCCCGGAATTATGGCGGCGCGTACAATAGGGAATCATCGGGACCGGCTTGTCACCATGCTTGTTGCACCATTAGCAAGCTGCAGCGCACGGCTGCCGGTGTATTCGCTCCTCATTGCTGCGTTTATTCCCGGCACACTTATTTTTGGCTTCTGGAATTTACAAGGCATCGTCATGGTCTCGATGTATCTGCTCGGTATCTTTACGGCACTGGTCATGGCATGGCTGTTTAAGAAGACGATTCTTAGGGGAAGAACACCGGACTTTATTCTGGAACTCCCGCCATACCGGCTTCCATCAATCAAGAGCCTCCTCCTGCAAATGTGGGAACGCGCTCTCTTATTTCTCAGACGAGCAGGCACGATCATCCTCGGCGCCTCTCTCGTTCTCTGGTTTCTTGCAACATATCCCAAAACAGACAGTGCTGCACCGTCGGAAAGACTTGCTCATAGTTTTGTTGGACAGGCAGGACATATCATCGAGCCGTTGATACGGCCGCTCGGATTCGATTGGAAAATCGGCATCGGCATATTAACTTCGTTGCTGCAGCGGGAAGTGTTTGTCAGCACTGTGAGCACAATTTACAATATCCAGGGCGGCAACGGCAATTCGGTATCGCTTCGAGCACAGATGCAAAAGGATGTCGATCCTTCCACAGGGCTGTCGAAGTTCAATGTTTTGACAGCCATTTGTGTTATGGTTTACTATGTTCTTGCTATGCAATGTATGTCGACGCTTGCGGTCATGCGGCGGGAAACCAACGGCTGGAAATGGCCGCTGTTTCAACTGGGATACATGACCACACTTGCTTATGCCGTAACATTTGCGGTGTATCGTATAGGATCATTATTCTTGTAAAGAAATATGGACGGACAGCAGATAATCTCGTTGGCGCTTGTTGCGCTTTCGCTCGGATTTTTAATCCGCTCGGCAGTTCGGAAACGCCGGCTGCGGAAAACAATGCCCTGCGCCGGAGATTGCGGATGCGGAAGGCTCAAGACGGGTCAGCCATTTATCCGGCAAAAAACTGTCTTTGAAAAGCGAAAAGCTTGAAGATGAGAGCAGTGTCTAAAAAGAATACCTGTGTCCGGTTTGCCTGCAATTCCGGATTTGTTCAGTCTTCCGAGTTGTCGAGTAGATCATCAGTATCTTCCGAAGACTGAGCATAATCGGGATAAAATATTTTTGCACAATCCGGACAAATGCCGTGGGAAAATTTCGCGTCGGAATGTTCTTGAATATACCTTTCCAATTGATCCCAGTATCCTTTATCGTCCCGGATTTTTTTGCAATTTGCACAAATTGGAATTAGGCCGCCGAGTACTTTGATTTTTGCAACTGCCTCGTCCACACTCATTTTCAATTCCTTCTCCCGCAGCAGCAGCTGCCACATTCGCAGCCGGTATAAACCGAACCCTGCTCCGGCAATTACAATGATCAGCAGTCCATAGAACCACGTAGTCTGATAGACATGAGGTTCTAATTTGAAGGCAAAGCTTGCTCCTATTTCATTCCAGATGTTGTCATTATTACAGGCCGTAACACGAAACCGATAAGTTCCGGGAGGAAGGTTGGTATAGTATGCTACACGCCGCGTCCCTGCATTCACCCATTCATGATCATATCCCTCAAGTAAATATTTGAAGTGCACTCGTTCCGGAACGAGAAAACTTAAAGCAGTATAGTGGAATTCCAGTTTTTCTTTTCCGGGCGAAAGACTGGCAAACCGGTCAAGCGGGATAAGCTTTTGATCGGCAACCATTTGTTCGATCAGCACCGGAGGAGGGTAGATATTCCGCTTGAACGTTTTTGGATCAATCATAACTGCACCCTTTTTGGTCGCAAACCAGAGGCGTCCGTCAAGTGCTTTCCAACCGGCCGGCTGCCAATCACCGAAACATTCGTCCGATTTCATGCCATCAGCTGTAACAAAGACTTGCGTGTGAATAGACTTTATTCGTCCCGCGATAAAATCGTCAAGCTCCGCCCGCTTGATATATCCGATACCCCTCGGACTGCTCATCCATACGCTTCCATCGTCATCGCAGAGGATGCAGTAGATTTCGTCCGTGAAAAGACCGTCTTTGAATGTAATCGGAGTGAATTTTCCGTCTTTGTAAAGGGTAATTCCTCCGCGCGGTGAACTGATCCATAGATCTCCCTTCTTATCGTCGAACATGGATCCTACCCAATTTTGTGCCAATCCATCTTTCTGTGAAAATACTGTGCTGATTCCATTTTGTATTTTCACCAATCCTGCCGAACTGCCGATCCACAATGTTCCATTATGCTGGTAATGCAAAAACGAAACAAATTCCAGTGACGGATATTGTTTACCGTCCCTCATGAGATACGGTTCGAGCCGGCCTTTGAAAAATCGGCGGATACCGATTTGATCAATATCCAAGATTAAACTTTTATCGTCTTCCGTCAATGCCGATATCCAGTTAACCGGGAGGCCATTGTTTGTGTCGTATTTTGTAATCTTTCCATCTTTTACTTGCTGGAGTATCCCGGTTTGGCCAATCCAGAGGCTGCCATCCCGCGTCACTGCTGCAGTTCCGACTAAGATATTATCCATAATGGAAAATCGGCCGTTTTTTAATCGTGTGATTGTGCTGCTCACGTTGCTGAGAAAATACATGATGCTGTCAGGTGTTTCTGCTATGCCGGAAAGATTGTCGTTCGCCAAACCGTCTGTTACTGTAAATGGAGTGATATTAACATCCATAAATCTGTTCAGTCCTTCTACCGTACATACCCAGAGACTTCCTTCATAATCTTCTATTATCGATAGTATTTGATTATTAGTCAGTCCGTCATCTGCAGTAAAAAACGACCATTTTCCGCCGGAGAATCGGCTCAAGCCGCTATAGGTTCCGAACCAAAGATTATTGTCCCGATCTTCGCATATTGCAGTAATATGATTATCCGGCAGGCCTGTTACTGATTGATACGTAGTGGTTCTCTTATGATTTAAAAAGACGAGCCCGCCATAAGTACCGATCCAAATATTTCCGCGGCTGTCGCAAAAAAGCGAGCTGATCATGTTATGCGGCAGCCCGTTCGATGTCGTGACACTATCGACTTGCTTGGCAAGAGTATCATTATAAACACGAACACCGGCATGCGTACCGACCCAAATTCTACCGAGAGAATCTTCTGCTAAAGACGTGATAAAATTCGGATGGATAGGAATCATGAAAAATCTTCCATCGATATATTTATAAAGACCATAGGATGTGCCGACCCAGAGATTTCCCGCCCGGCTTTCCAATAAAACTTTTATTTGAGTCGTTTTTAATCCGATTGTTGAATCGTCAGACGCATCAAAGAGGGTAACTTCTTCATTTTTAATTCGAACCAAACCGCTGTAGGCCGTTCCTACCCAAAGCGAGCTGTCTTTTGTGACACATAATGCAGCAATTGTTTCAACCTCTTTATTATTTGCAGAACTTGTATTGACTGATTTGAAATTTACGCCGTCAAAACGGAACAATCCTGCCGATGTGCCGAGCCAGAGATATCCGTCGCGCCCATGGAAACCGACATTCACCGCATTCGCTGGCAGCCCGTTCTGACGATGCCACACACTATGTCCATATTGATGAATGGACTTATGCGGGTCAAGAGCAAAGGCTGTCCTCGTTCCGGCGGTGAGCATCATGAACAAAAGGAAAATGAAGGTTCCATTTATTCTGTTTTTCATGCGGGATGTTCTAATTCTGACATTTTGTAAATCCCCTGGAGTGAACAACATTCTTTGATGCAAAGTATAAAAAATGTTTTCCATTTTCAAATATATTTGTATGAATGAACGCACTTTGCAAAAATATTATTTCCGATTATTAAACTTCATTTTTGTAACCAATGCCGATATTCTCTGCGGCCATCCTGAATGGATAAACCGTCCATGGCTGCAGGGTTGTCGATCACGGCTCCAATAAAAGAGGATTTCGGATATCAAGACAATCTGCATAGGAAAAATCCTACTCAGACGAGGGTATTCCATTTTTTGTTTCAAACGGCTGAAGAATCGTTTTTTCCACATATATAATTCATCGAATACTTAGGTGTTTCCATATCAAGCAGCGGAATGTCGGGAAAAAACAAACTACAGAAATGATTTTAACATCAAAGAATACGATGTTTTCGGCCGTTTCTTGTGTCCCGGCCTTTCGGTTGGTATCTTTGGTATGAGGACACAACCTAATAGGAATAAAGGAAGTCCAACCTATGACCGAAAGAATAAGGAATTCCGAGCGTATGAACGCAAACGACACCGAGCTGATCCGTTCTTCCCGGGATGGGAATATGGATGCGTTTGAGGAACTCGTCCACCGTTATGATAAACAAGTGCTGACGATTGCGGCTGGATATGTACAGAACGCCGATGATGCAAAGGATATTTATCAGGAAGTATTTATACGCGTCTACCGCAGTCTTCCGAAATTTCAGATGCGCAGCGAGTTCTCGACGTGGCTTTTTCGCATAACGACCAATGTGTGTTTGACGCACCGTTCGCGCAGCAAACGGCATGTGCATGCATCGCTCGACCAGCAGGTGAACGATGAGGACGGACAGCCGCATGCATTGAAGGAAATTATTCCGGACAGGTCTGCGGAAACCGATGCGTCGGAAAGATCGGAGATTTTCGGCCGTGTAACGCAGGCTTTGGAAAAACTTTCTGCACGGCAGCGGCTGGTCTTTACGCTCCGGCATTATGAAGGATACAAAGTGAAGGAAATTGCTCATATGACAGCATGCACGGAAGGAACCGTTAAACGATATTTGTTTGAAGCGACAGCACGAGTCCGCAAAGAACTTGCAGATCTTGTCTGAAAAGGAGATTAACAATGAAACACCGACAATGGAAAGAATGGCTGCAGCTCTCGCTGTATGACGAACTTGCATCCGAAGAGCAGCGGCAGCTCGATATGCATATAAAAGAATGTGCATCATGCCGGAAAGATTTGGAAGAAATAAAACACATACACGCGCTTCTTGCGCATTACACGACGGCTCCCGTGACGGAAATGCAATTGCAGGATGCCCGACGCAGCATGCGAAGCGCGGTTCTGGGCGAACGCTTCCGTCTATCGTTTGCGGAATTATTTTCTGCAAAGTTGAATGCCTTTTTAATCCCTAGGTGGGTGACGGCAGCCGGAAGCATTGTGCTCCTTGCTGCAGGCGCTGCTGCCGGATATTTATTCTTTAAAACTCCGGAAAATCTGAATGGCTTTCAAACGGCATCCGCAGGAAGTACGGTCGAGCGGGGAGAATCGCAGATTGCAAACATCAGGTTTATCGACCGGGACGAGAAAAGCGGAACGGTTGACTTTTCGTTCGATGCTTTAACGCCGGTTCATGTCCGCGGCAGTCTCAACGATGAACGGATTCAAAAAATGCTCGCCCGTGCACTTGTCAGCGAACAAAATGCCGGTATGCGTCTGCGTACCGTAAACTTGTTCGGTACTTACGGGGAATCAAAAGAACAGAGTCCCAATGTAATGGACGATGAAGTGAAAAAGGCGCTGATAACGGCATTGCAGTACGATCAAAATCTGGGCGTGCGGAAACAGGCGCTGGATGTCTTAAGCCGATACCTTCCCGATTCCACTGTCACGCGGGCGTTTCTCTTCGTCCTAGCAAATGAAAAAAATACGGGTTTAAAAATAGCGGCAATTAATTCGCTCGACCTGTCCAAATACGAACACCGTCCGATCAGTAAGGATCTGCTGTCTGCTTTTCAGCAGAAAGCGCAATCGGATGAAAATAGTTATATCAGATTAAGAGCCGGTGCGGCTCTTCAGGAGATACATCAATGAAAAATATTTTAAAACACAATCGATGGATTTTTCTCGCCGTGGCGGCCATTTGTATGCTCTCTCTGACTGGCGCAGAGGAATCGGGCCGTTCGAAATCGTTCACTGCCGGCAAAGGCGGAACATTGGAAGTGTCGACAAGCGTCGGCGATATAAAGATAGTTCCGTGGGACAAAAATGAGGCAAGTATTCAAGTCGAAGGACTGGACGATGAAGAATTGGACCGCGTCAAAATGACGCAAACCGGTTCCGTAATTCACGTCGAGTACCGTTCCCGGTGGAGCAACTGGTCGGGACGCGTTCAGTTCACTGTTCATGTACCGTCGCAATTCAATCTGGATCTCTCGACCTCCGGAGGTGATCTGACAGTCAGCGGCGAGTTGAGCGGAAAAATCGACGGCACGACATCCGGCGGATCGATCAATTTGGGAACTGTTCGCGGCGGTCCTGTCGAAATGACGACATCCGGCGGGGATATTTCCGCAAAGAACCTGGAGGGGGAGGATCTTCTCAAGACGGCCGGAGGGAACATTCATGTTGAATCCGTAAACGGTTCGTTGACGGTCAATACTTCCGGCGGCGATATTCACATCGGGTCGGTATCGAAAACGCTCGACGCCAAAACGGCCGGGGGAGACATTGTTATTGGAGACGTGGGAGGAGAAGCACGGGTCTCGACTTCGGGCGGCGATATTGAGGTCGGCAAGGTTTCCGGTACGGCCGCGCTCAATACAGCCGGAGGCGATATCGTTTTAAAAGGAGCAAGCGGCCGAGTTACGGCAAAAACTTCGGGCGGCGACGTTCAATTGTATAACATCACCGGATCAATCAATGCATCTTCTTCGGGCGGTTCGGTGGAAGGGCGATTGATCCCGGCGGGAAACGGCAGCAGCAGGCTTTCAAGTTCCGGCGGTACAATCCGGCTGTATGTTTCTGAGAAAGCGCACGCAACCATCGAAGCGACAATTAAGACGAACGGCTGGTCAGGCTTCTCCGGAAAACACGGTTCCCGTTATGTCGTTCGGTCCGAGTTTACGCAGGATTCATATGAGACGGACAGCGATTCAAGAGAAGTCCGGGCTGTCTATAAAATAAACGGCGGCGGTGATTTGATAGAATTGTCGACCTCGGATTCGGATATAGAAATTTATAAGCTCCGGTAAGCAAAACCGTGGAATGCAGGTGAGGCCGCTGTTCGGGACACTGTCCATGACTGCGGCCTTTTTAATTCTTCATGTACGCACACCCCGGCCTTTACTTGATAAGCATTAACTTCTTTGTTTCCATATATGCCCCTGCACGGAGAGTATAAAAATAGACTCCGCTCGGGAAAGCGCTTCCGTCGAATATTGCCACATGATCTCCTGCCGGCTGAGCCGCATTTACAAGTGTCGCTACTTCCTTGCCGAGCATGTCGTAAATTTTTAATGTTACAAGAATGTTCACCGATAACCGGTATTTGATGACTGTCGAGGGATTGAACGGATTCGGATAGTTTGCGGAAAGCTGGAACAATTTAATCGGATGTGCCGGTGAGTTTTTAACATCGGTCGCTAAGAACCGAATTTTATACAGGCTGGAATCTGTTGCCGTAATATACAGCGTTTTTCTATCGGCATCTCCCCATGCACAATTCGACGGTGATTTTGACATGGAAATTTTATCAAGATATGTCCCGGAAGAAGAAACTATCCATATCCCCATCGGACCGGTGCAATAAATATTTCCGGCAGAGTCTGTTTTCATGCCGTCAGCGTAATTTATATTGTCTTCAGAGATGCTCGTTGGAAGCGTATAAAAAACACGCTTTCCGGAAATGACGGAATCGTCGACAACATCCCATGCATAAATAATACATTTATGTGAATCGTTCACATACAATGTCTTTTCATCAGGTGAAAAGCAGATTCCGTTCGGTTCATTTAATGTGCTGTCCAGCAGCGCTACGGTGCCGGATGGACTGATCCGGTAAATCCCCTGATAATTCAGCCGTGTTCCGTAGTTGCTCGGGATATTGTAGTTCGGATCTGTGAAAAAGATAGAGCTGTCGGATTTGACGACGACATCGTTCGGGCTGTTGAATTTTATACCTCTAAATGTCGATGCGAGAGAAATGATCGTTCCGTTGAATTCCCGTCTCGAAACGCGGCGCAAACCCATTTGTGTCAGAATAAGCCGTCCCTGCCGATCGAGCGCTAATCCGTTGGAATTATAAGACGGATTTAAGAAAGATTTCACAGAACCGTCTGTTTTCGACCATTCATAAATTTTATTTCCCTGGATGTCGCTGAGGAGGAGTCCGATCGAATCGACCCAGACCGGTCCCTCGGGCTGGATAAAGCCCCTGTAAAGTTTTTGCACGATTGCGCCGGATGGCAGAGGAGATTGAGCTTCTCCAAATGTGAAGAATGTCGAAAGAGCTGCGGTAGTAAGGATAAAAAGTCTTTTCCAGTTTATGCTCATGATGGATTTCTTTTCCGTGAGGCTGTGAATCGCTCAGCAAAAAATGTTTAACATGTGAAAGATATAAATATTTTATAAGAATAGCTGTTGTAAATGTACGATATGGCGAACGGACGGAAATCCGTTTGTCTTTAAGGAACGTATGAACATATACTTTGACGGCTCGTTATTTTTTTGTATTATCGATATCAATCATGCGCGGAAACAGATTCTATAAACTGCTCGATCTTTTCATAGGTACTTTTTTGATAGTGCTGCTGCGGTGTGCGGGATTCAAACGGCGGCAGACGTCGAATTTATCACCTCGGAATATCGCTGTTATAAAACTGGCGGCAATCGGAGATACGCTGCTGCTTGTTCCTGTTCTTCGTACGCTGCGCACGGCATATCCTACTGCTAAAATTTATTTTATCGGCACAAAGATTAATGAAGAACTCATTGCTCTCTTCCCTGCCTATGTCGATCGTTTCTTCCGCCTTGATATACACCGATCCGTACGCCGTCCGTTTTCATTTATTCAGTTCATCAGGCGAGTAAGGACTCTCGATCTCGATATAATTCTCGATTTTGAGCAGTGGTCGATGATAACGCCTGTCATTGCGGGATTATCGGGAGCGAAGGCGGCTGCCGGTTTTTATGGTTCGCATTGGGCGCGTCATTTTTTATATTCGACCGCAATTCGGCGAAAACCTGATACGCATGAAGCGGAAAATTTTCTTCGTCTTCTGAATGCCGGTCTTGGATTGCACGGAGTTCCGGATTTGGAACTTCCCGTGCAGCAGGAAGCTGTCGATTCAATAATACTGGATTTGCAGCGATACGGCTGGACGCCGAATCGAAAATTAATCGTTATGCATCCCGGATGCGGATCGCACGGATTCCCGCGCGAATGGCCGATTGATTCGTACCGGGCGGTCTGCAACCGCTTGTCGAAAGAGCAAAAAATGTTTTTCGTGTTCACGGGAAACGGGGTTGAACGGAATTTGACTGCGAAATTGGAACAGGCATATCCAGGAACGAGTTGTTCGTTCAACGACCTCTCGCTTGTTCGGTTGATTGCAGTGCTGTCGCTGGCGGATATTTTTATCTCCGGCAATAACGGTGTTATGCACCTCGCCGGCGCTTTGAAGAGGCCTCAAATTGCTTTACACGGCCCGACAAATGCCCTCAAGTGGGGTCCTCTTAATCCGGCAGCCATCGTCATTCGTTCCACCTGCCCCGGATGCCCGTGTCTCGATCTCGGTTATGAATTCCACCGTGTCGATGGTTTTTGCATGGCACAAATAACCGCTGATGAAGTATATCAAGCATTCAAACATCTCCTGCTGCATTCATAGTTCTAATTATTTCCCGGACCAGTCCGATTTCTTCTCATAATATTTTAATAATAATTTAGTAATGCAGAGTTTTTAGACTTCCGCATATCGATTGGATATATTGATTCACAACAATACAAAAAAGGAGTGAATCGATGATCTCTATTGTACATTCAAAACAAAATCAACAACTTGCACACGAACTCAGTCTCTGGCTTGAAGAAGGCGGATATACAACGGGAGGACTATCGTTCGGTGAAGAACATCAGCCGACAATTATTGCTTCGCTTGCGGTTTCCCAAATGGTCATTCTTATCGTTTCTCCGGAGCTCAATGCAGAGGCGGAAGCGTTTCAATTGCACATCGAAACGATAAAACGGCTTCATATTCCGATCATACCGCTATTGCTCAATTTGTCCGATGCAGAATTTCGCCTTCAAGAAACTCCATGGACTTCTCTCGTCGGGCGCGGATCGACCATGGAAATACCCAAAGAAGGAACGGAATCCATTCTCTCACGTGTTCTTGCGGCTCTGAAAGCTCTCGGCGTACAACCGAATGAAAAACCGGATAAAGACCGTATTCGAGCATTGCGTCAATTTACGGGACGGGATGCTGCGGGAGGAACGGGTGTTATCGGAAAACGGAAAAAAACAAAAAGACGATATCTTTTTGCAGCATTAATTGTAATTCTTTGTTGTGTGAGTGCCTATCAAGGAATTCAATCTTATCTCCTTAAAAAACAACAAGCAATGCCACCGCGTATTGTGCTTCGTCTTCATGGTTCCAATACAATCGGAGCGTCGCTTGCGCCTGCACTTATCGAACGGTTTACGGCAATCAAAGGAGGAATGAATTACTTCTGGCACAACGGCGCAAATGTACTGGAAAAAAAGCTTGTGTACCGCCTGCCGCAAGATTCAACCCGCTATGCTGTCGAACTCTTCACGCATGGTTCGGCCTATGCATTTATCGATCTTTCCGACAGCTCAGCGGATATAGGTATGGCATCGCGTTCGGTCAAACCTGAGGAAGAAGATTTTCTCAAACGAGTTAAAATGGGCGATATGGGTTCATCCGGCTGCGAACATATTATCGGTCTCGACGGTGTTGCAGTCATAGTCCATCCCGCAAATCCTATCCAGTCACTTACGATCGAACAGATTGCTGGAATATTCGGCGGAAAAATAACACTTTGGTCGCAGGTCGGAGGGGAACAGAAGCCGATTCTCTTATTCGCGCGTGAAAAAACTTCCGGGACTTTCGATACCTTTGAAAACCTTGTCTTAAAGCGGTACGGTTTTAAGGATGTGGATACTTCGGCAAAACGTTTTGAGGACAGCAATGAACTTTCAAAACGAGTCTCTTCGATGGAAAACGGGATCGGTTTTATCGGCTTGCCGTACGTGAATGATGCAAAAGCAATCGCCGTAGCGGACGGGGATGCGCCGCCGGTCTACGCCAATGCCCTTACGATTGCCCGGGAAGATTATCCGCTCGCACGGCGTTTGTTTCTCTATATCCCATCGAATCCGGCAAGTTCGTGGACCCGCGATTTTGTCCGGTTCACATTGTCCGATGAAGGGCAGGAAATTGTGAAACGCATCGGATTTGTGGATATACGCATTACAACAGAAAGTAATGTCGTTCTGTCCGCTTCGGCACCGGCGGATTATACCGCTCTTACAACATCGTCAAAGCGGCTCTCAATGACATTTCGGTTTAAAACAGGAAGCGAGTCTCTCGATAATAAAGCGCTTCAGGATATCGACCGTATCGTCAAGTATGAACGCCAGAACGGAATACCGCAATTGATATTAATTGGTTTTACGGATAATGAAGGGGATACAAAGCATCTTAAGGAAATATCCCTTCATCACGCCCATGTCGTTGCCGATGAATTTCATGCACGAGGCCTCAATGTTGACGAACAAAATATTCACGGTTTCGGAACGGCACTGCCTCTGACAACCAATGCGACCCCCGAAGGAAGACAGAAGAATCGTCGTGTTGAAGTGTGGATGAAGTAGCTTAAGCGCGTTTCTGAACGTTGAGCGATTCGGATAGAGAATGCTGCCCGATTTTTTTTCTTCGGGCAACATTTTCGTATTCATAAGCAAGCGTTTGCAACCGTTCATTTAGGGGATCATTCCGCAATTCAATATGTATCTCTTCCAGCAAGGCTGTAATATGTTCATAGGAAGCGGATTCAAGAT
Organism: Ignavibacteriota bacterium; assembly: GCA_003162695.1. Classification (GTDB taxonomy): domain Bacteria; phylum Bacteroidota; class Ignavibacteria; order UBA10030; family UBA10030; genus Fen-1254. Next base: position 27,796 of record PMML01000058.1, read on the forward strand.
CGTGACCTGTCTCTTCGCTTTGCGCTGCGGCCGATTTTGCCGCAGCCCGCTCAATGTTTAGCCGGTATTCTAAAAGGGCTTCATTGAGAGGATCCCGGACGAGAGCCTCGGCTAAAATTGCCTTTGCCGAATCGAAATTTCCTTTTGCAACGGCTTCTTTTATTTTTATCAAGAGAGGAGAAATGGAAATCGCTGATTCCGAAGGCTTAGACTGATGTACGGCTGAATTATTGGCTGCTGCGGTTTCGGCATCGGTAATTTCTTTGTTGAGAACTCCGAGGAGCGAATGGCCGGGGAAAAGAATGCCTGCCCGATTGAGTTCGTTTCGAGCCCGTTCATATCGGCCCAGATTGAGGGAATTTTGTGCGGAATCGATCAGTTGAAGAAATTTTTCCTCCAGAGCTTGTTTCCGGGCATCATGTCCGGTTTTTGAATTATTCTTGTTCTCAGAAGTCTTGCGGGTCTTTTCTTTGCTCTGGAGATCCCGGAGGATCAGAATGAAGATCCGGTCGAGCGACTCAATGTCGGAATGATTGAGCACACCGGACTTTTGAAATGATTCTAAACGCCATAAATACATGGGAACGAATATGCTCGGCGATTCTATGGACTGTAATTCTTTGATATCATTCTTTGCATCGGAAAAAGTTCCGGACTTTATGTGTGTTTGGATCGAAGCCATCAATGCGCGGACACGGCTATGAAGTTCAGGTAATGAGGTCATGAGGAAGCCTTATTGTTTTAAAAATGACGATTAATTCTCTCTTCATAAAACTCATTTCTCTGAGAATAATCAATCTCTTTTCTGTAAAGAAAATGTTAAGAAAAAGAACTCGTATAAAATTCTAATATTTAACTGATTCTTAATCTCACGGCATTATTCATCTCTTTGCTCATGAAAGAATATGTTCGATTGTGTTTTATCCTTTTTATTCTCACGCTTCATGTGTTTTATTTTTTTATAACCAGAAATACCTGCTTCTGTTTTAGGCATGGGCGCATATGCGGTATAGAAATAACTCTGAGAGAGTAATACGTGGAGAGCATAATATTCAAACACGGATCTCATCGCTCGAAAGATGCCGTCGATCCTGTCTCCAGCACTTTCTCAGAGAACCGATACGGTTGTTTCCGGGGAATTTATAATAAGGTCTTTTATTTTTTTTGAGAAGAGTGACAATGGAATTGGTTTCTTAAACCATGCGAGCGCGCCTTCCTTCATGACATCGGCAAAATGATGTTCGTCCGCAAATCCGCTAATAAATGCCACACGGACTTCCGGATTAATCTTCTTGAGCATCCGGAATGTCTCGCGTCCGTCTTTTCCCGGCATAAGCATATCGAGAACGATCAATTGAATTGCGCTGCCATAGTGCTGTACCTGATCTATGGCTTCGTCACCGGAATATGCCTTCAGTACTGAGTATCCTAGAGATTCAAGATATTCACAGTTGATATCGAGGACGGCTTTTTCGTCATCGACAAGAAGAATCGTCCCTTGCCCATAGGTCTGGGATTTGTTTAGTTGTTCATGGCTTGAGTTTATTGGATTGCGCAGTGAAATTGCCGGGATGTAAACATCGAATCGGGTACCTTGACCGAAATTGCTTGTTACGTCGATAAAGCCATGATGCCTCTGTACAATGCCGTAGACAACCGACAACCCGAGACCGGTTCCTTTTCCGATATCTTTTGTTGTGAAAAAAGGATCGAATATTTTCGGCAAAGCATCCGGAGAAATTCCTGTTCCGGTGTCCTCAACAAAAAACCGTACATAGACACCCTGCTTAATGAAAGGATGGGCTTCGCAGTATTCCTCGTCGGCAGCCTGCAGATGTGTGCCGAGCTTTAATATTCCACCGTCCGGCATAGCATCACGCGCGTTCAGCGACAGATTCATCAGAATCTGCTGCAATTGTGTTTCGTCTCCTAAAATCATGGTAATAGAATCATCGATATCGGTTTTGATGGCGATATTCATACCGATTGAGCGTTCCAGAAGATGCACCGTTTCTTCAATAATGCGGTTCATATTCACGCTCATGAATATCACAGGGGACTTTTGTGAAAAATCCAGCAGCTGCCGTGTTAAACTTGCCGAACGATTCGCAGCGCTTTCGATCATTGTGCAGTATTTTTGTATTGGGGAATCCTTTTCAATTTTATTTTTCAGCATATAATTGCTCGAAATAATCGCTGTGAGCATATTATTGAAATCATGGGCTATACCGGATGCGAGAGTGCCGATACCTGCCAGTTTTTCAGATTGAATAATTTGATTCTCTTTCGTCTTTAAGTCCTCAAATGCCTGATTGAGAATTCCATTCGTTTCTTCCAGAAGAGCTTGTTGTTCTTGCAATCGATTCATCTGAAATACAATACGCTGCCGCTGTTCCGAAAGCACACGTGCGATGGAGAGCAGCCCGATATAACTGCCGTCAGAGACAACGACAATATCTTCATACAGCGATTCCTGTTCGCGTTCCAGAGCCTGATTGACGATTTCGGAAAATGTAACAGATGCCTCGACATACAGGAAGTCGGCAACCATCAAATCCGTAACGGGATGTTTTTGATATAAGGCATAACCATATTGCGTTGATGTAGCATCCTTGACATGCCTGTAGGTCAGCAATCCGATTGGACGCCGATTCTGAACAACAACGAGTGATGAACATCTATGCTGTGCAAACAACGGACTCAACCGGTCGCAGGATGTCGATGGTTCCAATCCCGGAATCGGACTAGCAAGGTCTGATATGGATAATTCTGATGTATCGTTCATTCAAATGGTTTTCGCAGTAAGAGTCTATATCTAAAATACGAAAACTATAACCGTGCAGTGTTATGCGAATGTAAAATATATGTATAAAGTTTGCATGATGAACAATAGAAGAGCATTGGAGTCCTGGCCCAAAAGATAGAGAAGGAAATTAGTCTTGATCAAAATTTATTTTTTTGTGAAACGCCTGCTCAAACAATTCTTTTTTACGTTCCGCTCCCCATATTTCCATTTCAATATTTTTAGATTTACGATGCAGGAGATGGAACCGTAAATGATCGCCGTATTTACGGCATTCGATGCCTCTGATGACGGCAGAGTGCGTACGATCCAGGCCGTCTGCAATGCGAAGAATAGCGGCAAGTTTTATAACAACATTTTGCTCTTCTGAAGAAAGCATCTGGAATTGTTCATGCTTCAGCTTTGGATGGCTTTTTCTGTGGTAGCGTGCTATGTTGGCGATGATCTCTTTTTCATTTTCCGTAAAACCCGGGAGTTCTGCATTGCGAATTAAATAATACGAATGCCGGTGGTGCTGCGCATGAGAAATGAACAAACCGGTTTCATGCAAGAGCGCCGCTGCTTCCAGATATTCTTTTTCACGATCCGTGAAATGGTGAAGGTAGTTTGTTTTTTCGAATATTTCGAGCGCAAGTTTGGAGACATGTTTGGCATGGCCGTATTCCACATCGAAAGTTTCTGCGAGACGGATAATATTATTCATGCGAATGTCATGGAGATAATTGGATGTTTTCAACGAAAATACTTTTCCTATCGAATCGAAGAGTATTCCTTCTCTTAAGGCGGATTCCGACACAACCATCTCTTCAATGGATAATTCCAAAAATGTCTGCTCAAGAATAATGGCCCCCGCTGCAATTATATCGGCGCGCGAGACATCCAAACCGTCGATGTTTTTACGTTCGGACAATGTCCGTGCGGAAACGATGCGATCGACAGTAGCGAACAGTTCGTCTTTTGTAAAGCTGTAATTATTGATCGAACTGCCTTCGTCATGATCTTTGGCGCTGCGTATAATTCTTGCGAGTGAATTAATGGTTCCCGAGCTTCCTACGACAGCATGGTATTGATATTTATCGATGTCCCGGACAATCGGACTCAGTGTTCCTTTTACGTATTTCCGGCACTCTTTGAGATTCCGAGACGAAAATGATCCGCCGGGGAAAAATCGCTGGGTCAGCCGCACGGCGCCGAGTTTCAAGCTGTTGCTGAAAAGGACATTTTGTTTTAATCCGATGATATATTCCGTACTTCCCCCGCCGATATCGATACACAGCGCTTTTTTCTTGAACATCGGCAGGGCCTGGAGAATGCCGAGATAAATCAATCGTGCCTCTTCGGTACCGGCTACAACTTCGATTTTAATTTTTGCTTCGGATTTTGCACGGCGGATAAATTCATTTTTATTTAATGCCTCGCGGATGGCGCTTGTTCCGACGGCACGAACAGGCGCATTGAAGATGTCTGCAATCATTTTCATTCTTTTAAGGGCACGTATGCCCCGGTTCATTGCAGAAGGGGTCAGGTATTTCATATCGGTCGACCCGGAACCAAGCCTCACAATATCCTTTTCGCGGTCAAGTATGCGATATTGCCCGGTCGACATGACCTTTGCAACAATGAGATGAAACGAATTTGTTCCGACGTCGATTGCTGCGAGCGTTTGCGGTTGTTGACTATTCATCTTCCAGTATGCCCAGGATGCCTTGCTTCAAATCACGGTTTATTTCTTCGAAGTTCTTCGATGCATCGATAGTTTGAAAACCAAACTCTTTCGTCATTTTATCGAATTCTTTTAAAATGCGTTTCTGATATTCAACAAAACTGTCGTAAAAATCGCCGCCCAGTCTCATGTCCATGCCCGATTCCCAGTAGTCCATTCCTTCGCCGGAAAGTTCTTCCCAATACCGTTTTTGCAGAGTCTGACTGTTGATAACCCTTGGAATTAAATCTTCGACCCCTATGCGCATATAAAAAACAGCATCGGGATTGAGTGCAAAACCAAACACTTTTCGTATCCAATGACGGTTTGCGCCGCGGACAGCAGATCGTGCAAATGCAGTATAAATATACCGGTCGGCAAGTACAATAAAACCGGAACGGAGCGCCGGAATAATTTCATGTTCAAGACGGTCGGCAAAATCCGCCGCATACAAAAGGCTGAATGTATTGACATTCAGCGTATGTCCGGATTTTGCCTCGTCGATTGCCTTGCCCATAAGAGGCGAACGCGTCCATCCCGTCGTAACGACGCCGAATCCTTTTACTTCGAGCCATTTTTTTAGATCGTCAATCTGCGTAGACCGTCCGACGCCGTCTGTTCCTTCAACAACAATAAGCTTTCCTGATAAATCTTCAGTTTCAACATAGGGTAATCCAAATCCGTAAAAATGCCTTTTCTTAAGCGACATAAATATTCTCTTTCTTTTGAAGAAATGGCGCCGGTTTGTAGGCATTTAGTTTCTGACGCACGATTTCGCGAATTATCGCTTGCTGTTTTTGAATTGACTGTGTTGCGTCAACGACCGTTAATCCGTATTCAGATGAAATAGCATTATATTCTTCAAGGATTTTCGATTGAAAGATGCGGTAGCTTTCTTTCGGATCGTCGCTTAATCCGAGATCCATTCCAGCTTCGTGAAATTTAAGATCAATGCGTCCGTTTAAAATTCTTTTCAATGAAATCTCGATAGGTACTCGGAAATAAAGTGCGATATCGGGTTTTACTGCAAATCCGTATATGTTGCGCACCCATTCGCGATGTACACCGCGGACGACATCGCGGGCGAATGCCGTAAAGATATAACGATCTGCGCACACAATCATACCTGCTTTGAGCGGCGCAATGATAAGATGTGCAAGGCGGTCGGCAAAATCTGTTGCGTGTAAAATGCTGAAAGTTGTGGGCGTTAATAGATTTTTCTTTTTGCCGTGTTTTATCGTCTCGTTAACAAGAGCAGAGGAGTTCCATTCCGTGAAAAATACCCGGTAGTGAGCGTCGAGCAGCCATTTTTGAAGCAGCTGGAGCTGCGTCGATTTCCCGGAACCGTCGATTCCTTCCACGATAATCAGTTTTCCGGGATACGGATGGTTTTGTTCGAACAGTCTTGACATGAGTATATCCTTTATCCTATGTCTCTTAAAAATCTCGGCGGCAGGTGCCATAGAAGCCTGCCATGTTTTCTCGACGGAATGGTTTCTGTTTCAATACAGCACAAGGCGCCCTTTTTAAATTCTATGATGTCGCCGGAATTACCGAGCAGAGCCGATGCAATAAATCCGATATCTGGTCCATGGCCGACAATTAAGAGGGATTGCAGATCCTTGTATTTCGCAAGGTAGGTCATTACATTTTTCATTGAACTGTTCGGCAGCAAATATTTACATATCTCCAGCCGATGTTCTGCACCTATTGCTTTTGCCATTATCACGGCAGTCTCATATGCACGTTTGAGCGGGCTTGCCAATATAATGTCAATGGGCGGCAGGATAAGTGCGGCACCTTTTGCCGCTTTTGCCATCTTTTTAATTCCTTCTTCCGTAAGCGGACGATCATCATTCGGGAAACTGATCGATCCGCGGGGAACCGCTATGGCATGTCGTAATAAGTAAATCTGCATAAACACTTTCTCAAAAGCTGTTTTCTATAGTACAAATTAATGATCCGTGATTGCGAACCTTAAGGTTAAGAAAAAGTTAATTTTATGTTAAGCCGTAAACGATCCTTCGAAGAGCCGTTCGGGCGGTACCTTTTAGAAGTTAATGACGACCATAAAATTTACTTTTTAAAATTCATAAAAAGAGTGTAATGTGTAGATGATATCAAGGTAATGATTTACTCAGTCGGGTTGTTGTTTATTTCCACTATACAAAGGAAATTAACAATCCAATAATCTCGTCATAACATTACTGTAACGATGCGGGAGTATATTCATGAGTGTATAGAGTCGCTTTTTTTCTATCAAAGTCAATATCGGTATATAATTCGTTTATGAAATTATCACAAAGAATATATAATCTGAGAGGAAAAGCATTAAAATCGGCAGGAGATTGCATCCCTGAAAGGTAATTCAAAAGGAAGAGAATGATGATGAAAAATCAGTCAATTATAAAAAATATAATTCGGTCGACAGTATTCATTTTACTGGTCTCAGCATCTTTAGCAATGCTGCATTCTCAAACAGTAAAACAAAATGCCGATCAACTGATACTCGCAAAAGGATCGTTAAAATTTCTTATCATCAGCGACTGGGGCAGAGACGGAATCCATGATACGAACAAAAAAACTCCGGGCCAGCTCAAAGTAGCGAAGCAGTTCGGAGTTACATCTCAAAAGATTCATGCTTCATTCATTGTAACCTGCGGCGATAATTTTCATGATGGAGGAGTTAAAGCTCTTGCGGATCCTTTTTGGAAGGTGAATTATGAAAATGTTTATACCGCAACATCGTTGATGATTCCCTGGTATATAACGCTCGGCAATCACGATTATGAGGGCAATGTCGAAGCAGAACTTGAATATGCAAAGACCAGTAAACGATGGATTCAGCCGGGGAGATATTTTAGTTTTACAAGGAAAACTCAGGATTCGACATCCATACTTTTTCTCGTTCTTGATTCTTCACCCTTTATTCAGAGTTATAAAAACGACGAAAGGGATAAACATCATGTCAAAGACCAGGATACAACTGCACAGGTACTATGGTGCGACAGTATTCTCAGTACGTCAAAGGCAAAATGGAAATTCGTGTTTTTTCATCATCCCGCATATTCTGCCTCATCCACGCATGGAAGCACACTCGAAATTCAAAACACATTTGTCCCTTTATTTGAAAAATATCACGTTGACGCTTGTTTTTCCGGCCATGATCACGACTTGCAGCACTCTCGTCCGGAAAATTCAGCAGTTGAATATTTTGGATGCGGCGGTGGTTCCGAAACGCGGCCTGCGGGAAAATCGTTGTTTACAAAGTTCAGCAAAGCTTCGCTCGGATTTGGAGTGGTATCAGTGACTCGAAGTACAATGAAATTTAGCTTTATCAATGAAAAAGGAATGCGCATCTATACGTATGAAATTAATAAATAATTCAACAGCGTATAAAAAAACGATAACCGCTCTGATAATTATTCAGTTATCGCTTTTTTCAACCTTGTTTGGTGCGCCGCACAAAAATGATCGAATATTGAGAAAACCCAAGCTTATTCTTGTCATCGTCGTCGATCAAATGCGCGTTGATTACCTTGATCGGTTTCGTGATCTTATGTGTGATACGGGATTTCGTTTCCTTATGGAAAAAGGAACTCGATGTACCAACTGTCGGTATGAATACACACCCACAAATACGGCTCCGGGACATTCGTTTATCCTTTCCGGAATTTATCCTGGTATTAGCGGCATTATTTCCAACGAATGGTACAGCACCGTACGGAGAAGAGAGGTATATTGCGTAGAAGATTCGTCTGTTTTTTCAATCGGAATAGATCCATGGGAAGCGGCAGGAAGAATGTCGCCAAAGAATTTTTCCGGAACGACCGTTGGTGATCAGTTAAAAACAATATCTCCGGATTCTAAGGTTATTGGAATCGCTATCAACGACCGTGGTGCAATACTTCCTGCCGGAAAACATGCTGACGGAGCTTTTTGGTTCGACCCGCAATCGGGAAAATGGATTTCCAGCAATTATTATTTCAAACATCTTCCTTCATGGGTATCTGCCTATAACGATCGTCATCTTCCGGAGTCGTACCTGAACAAGCAATGGATCAAATTGCTGCCGGATTCCGATTACGTACGTCAAGGAATAGATGATGCTCCGGGTGAGGGAACGATTGCCGGCGAAACAACGCGCGTTTTTCCGCACTTAGCTGCGGATTTAAATGATCCGAACATTATACGAACATCGGTGTTCCGGCGATTCGATGCTCTTCTTCCGACAACATTCGGAGATGATCTTACCCGTCAATTTGCAGAAGAAGCCATTAGCGGTGAATGTCTCGGACAGTGCGGGGTTACTGATGTGCTCACAATCAGCTTTTCTTCTCTCGATTATTGCGGGCATATTTTTGGCCCCGATAGTTATGAAATTGAAGATATGATTATCCGGTTAGATCGGCAGCTTGCCGGATTGTTTTCCTTTGTGGATTCCACGATTGGCGTGAAGAATACGGTCATCGTATTAACTGCAGATCACGGCGTGTGTTCACTGCCTGAAAAATCGATTGCAGGCATGGCCGGCAGAATCAACGGTAAAGATGTCTTGGTCGACATCAAAGTTCGCATCGGACAAAAATTCGATTATAACGAAGGATCCGACAATCTTCTTTTGGCCTTTTCCAATGATTATGTATATCTTGATTATGACGGTATCAAGGAGCATGGATTCAATATTGATTCCTTTGAAGTTGCAGTCGGCGAGGCTGGTTTAAAAGAGCCGTATGCGTCCCGTTATTATACGCGTACACAAATAGAACAATCCATGGCTTCAGGTGGATCCACAGATTCCATTTTATGCTGAATTGAAAAAGGATTTAATAAAGAATTGAGCGGCAGCGTCGCCATTGTTCCGAAAGAATATTCTTTTTTTTCCAGCGGCCAAACAGGAACCACACACGGCACTGCCTATGAATATGACACGCATGTGATGCTTTTATTTTATGGTTCCGACTTTCGGCAGGGGACGTTCTCCGAACGGATTTCTCCATCCATAATCGCAGGAACACTTTGCTTTCTTCTAAATGTTCCTTTGCCGGCATATTCGTCCGGTATATTCTATTCAAATATTATGATCACGAAATAAAAGCCGTGCTCGCAGAATCAGTAAAAGCGAGATAACAATTGCCGTCATGAATGCATTCGTGCCAACTTGATACAGCGTCCTCTCTAATAGAAAGGATGCTTGCTTATATGACCAAATTAAAGAGTTTAATGAAAAACAACGGAGCTATTCTTTCATTCCAACAACAATAATCATCATCTCTCCCTTCAGTCTGCCCTGACCGTCCATTTGACGAACTGCAGGCAGAAACACACGATGCGATTGCGGGTCAAGTGCAAGCGTTTTTGCACCCGGAGAAGTTAAAACTTTTCCCACGGCTGTAAATTTTAAAGGTCCTTCTTCATGCATAATATCGAGACTGCCATCTTTGTTTGAAACATAAATCAATCCCATGTTTGCATCGAACGCCGTGCCGTCGACGCCTTTTCCGATTGGAAAGCTTGCCAGAATTTGACCGTCATTTGCACTGAGAGCGACAAAAACCTGATTCCTTCCACCAGCGAAAAGCACACGATTTTTGCGGTCCATCGAAAGTCCGGTCGGTGTTTCCGCCGGTGCAAGCGGCCATCGCGACCGGATCTTGAGGGATGCTGCATCGAATCGAACGATTTCGTTTTTATTTTCTATATTTATATAAATATCTCCGTTGCCGTCTGCGACAGGACCTTCCGGCGAACCGCCCAGGTCCAGCGAGCCGACAACTGTCATCGTTGATGCATCGATGGCAGTACAATTTTCACTTTCTCCGTTGAAAGTAAAGATTCGTTTTGTCGCCGGTTCATACAAAATAGCATCGGGCTTTTTTCCTTTTACATCGACAGTTCTCACGACGGCTAGTGTTTTAAGATCGAAAACAGTAACGTCGTTGCTTTTACCGTTGCTGGTGAAGCCTCGGGAAAATTCAGAAGCGAGTGCAATTCCATGAACACCCGTTGTCTTTTCAATGCTCCCTAAACGGGTCTTTGTGTCGTACTGAACGACTTCGACGCATGTACTATGAGAAATATACAAACGGCGAGTTATTGTATCGCACGTGATATAATCCATACTTCCGGAACCTCCGACAACAATCGTATCAAGGACAACAGGGAGAACTGATTGAGAGTATAGCTGAGTTGAGCAACAGCTGAGGGCTGTAAAAATCATTAATTGCTTAAAGGTGTACGACATGAGTGCTCCTTATTTTGTAATTGTGCATGAATCAATAATTTTAAGATGACTTTCCGGTCGTGCATCAACTGTGCGAAGTTTCGCAATGCCGCCTTCAAAGGTGATAAATGTAATAACAGGAAAAGATTTTACAGGCAGCGTGAAGGCAATTTGCGGATTCATCGGTACGGGGTCCTTCCAGCTTGCACCGCCCGTTCCGTTGATGATATGGATCAGACCTTTTTTTCCATCCACTGTTCCGTCGGGAAGTAGCCGTTTGGTACGGACATAAACGTGTGCATGTCCGTTAAAAACAAAATCTCCGCCATGGCGCGAAAGCGACTCAAGCCATCCGCGGCAGTGATCCAAATATGTTTCCTTGTAAGTAAAGCCGTATGCCGGGTTGTGCCATACGCCGATCAGCCATTCACCCTGCTTCACATGGTCGAGATAGAGATCAAGCCAGTGCTGCACTGTTGCAGAATCTGAAAAGTATGCATCAAGTACAACAATATGGACGTTTCCTTTATGCCATGCATAGAAATGCGTCGTACTATCGGCATCATTAATCGGCAAAATACCGCGTGTATGTTTGTCATATATATCCCGAACAGTTATTGAGTTTCCCCCTTCACCTCCGGCATCATGATTGCTTGTGCAGAGCAGAAATTTATCCGGTACATACAGGTCTTTGATTCCGGGAAACGCAAGAGTTCTTTGCCAATCTGCTTCCGTACCATGATGTGTAAAATCTCCCGTGTGTACTTGCACATCCCAATTTGTGATCTGATGCTCCAACACGGATGCGATTTGTTCACATGCGTGGTCGAGATTTTCCCGTGAGTCTCCCCAGAGGGCGATCGTAATTTTATTCTGAGTACGAGCATTGTCGGAAAGAAACAAAAGAAAAAAGAAAAGAAATGAAAGGCGGAAACATTTCATGTCGGATTCCTTTATTGACAGGATAAAAAATACTTGGTCGGCGGTGAGTAATTCTCTGCACCGCCGGCTGTGATTAGAGATTGAACAAAAAATAATCGAGTACATTGTTCTTATTTCAGCATCAACATACGGCTCACAATACTCAATGGACCGGATTGTAATCTATATAGATACATGCCGGATGATAATTTTGATCCGTCGAATTGGACAGTGTGCGCACCTGCAGTTTCCACACTGTTGACGAGCGTTTGAACCAACTGGCCGAGTAAATTATATACTTTCAGAGTCACCTGTCCTTCATGCGGCAATATATATTGAATAGTCGTTGTCGGGTTGAAAGGATTTGGATAATTCTGTTTCAAAGCAAATTCGATTGGATTGTTCGTATGCGCTTTGTCGACGGCAGTTATCGTTTCACCTAAAGCACCGACGTTTGAGGCGCCGGGTAGCTGTCCGGTGAATGCCGGATTCGTCCATGTTAAAGGCGGCGTGTATCCCAAGCCGGTATACTGAGCAATGAGATGATAATCGTTATTGCTGTCCATAGTCGTGAAATCATTCCCAAACCATGGATTATAGCGAGCAAATGGAGATCCCGTAACATGTCCTGTCATATATTTATCGTTCGCTTGTGGACGAGTGATATCATCACCAAGTCCGTCGTTCGTATAGAAAACAGACATCTGGTTCATGCTGTCGACGGAACTGAAAAAGAAATTGTTATTATAATGTATGTTCATTGTATCAGTTAACGCGGTGATATCCATATCACCAAGGTTGTCGCCAAAAATATTATTGTATATCTCTGCGCGAGCGCCTGCATCGACGAGAATACCATAGCCGGGCTCTCCAGTTCGACGCCATCCGCTAGCTATGCATGTATTATTATGAACACACACATTCGTAAATCGTGTTTTAGAACTTGAATTAATTTTGATAGCGCTTCCGCCGGCTGCCCAGACGATATTGTACGCTATTTCTCCGCACGCGCCGCTTTTAATATTGATGTTGTCGCCATCGGGTGCACCGCAATATTTGCAGACATTTCGCAGAATGCTGAAGTTGCCGCCATGGATTCCGATTGCATCGTCGACGGTACCATCGATTAAATTGTCCGAAAATATTATTTGCTGCAGGTTTTGATAATCCGACGTCACATCCACTGTTCTATATGCATGTCCGGTAAAATCGACACCGCCTGCACAGTATATTTTTGTAAATTTCATACTGAATATTCCGCAAGAATCTGCGACAATGCCGCCCCACTGTCCGGGTCCAAGATGTCTGAGCGAATCAGGCACGGTAATGACGATGGGATTAGAAGAAGTCCCTTCAAAATAGAAATGTCCATACACAAACATCGCTCCAAACGGGCTTGCCATAATGATCGTATCACCCGCGCTCACATGAAGTGAGTCGCCCGGGTTGACTACAATAGAATCTGTGACGATATAGGTCGTATTCGGAACTGTTGTTCCATGAATAGGTCCGGAAAGCGGTCCCGATGTGATCGTTTGTGCATGCAGAACGGCATGCCATGATATTAAAACCACGATAAGAAGTACATTGACACAACTTCCTATTGTCGTTCGTTGTTTCGGATTCAAATGGTTTAAAAATGCACGCATAAAAAATACTCCTCTCATGATTTGTGTTAGGTTATGATGTTGACTTATAAGCGAAAACTGATTCCAATAGTGCCGCGAAGCTTATTAGTATCCTGTTGAACAAAGAGAGTAGGATGTACCATCATCTTGCCTGTCGGTACTTCTTCCACAATTTTAGAATTCAATAAGTTCGAAAGTTTTATTGAAACCTTAAGCCCGGGAAGAATTTCTTGATCTGCGGCACAATCCATATCACCGACAGCATCTTCATAAATATCATGTCCATCTTCGTTATTTACGGCACTGAGCCGTCTGCCGGTATAATTGTAAGAGATGCGTAAGCCGGTACCCCATTGCGAATTATCGTATAAAAGGGTTGCATTCGCCAACACTGGAGATTGAGATTGAAGCGGACGTGTACGTTGGAAATAGGTCGTGACATTGTTGCCTTGATTATCGATCGCTACGGAATAGACTTCATCGGTGATTCGCGAATAGACGTACGTAAAATTTTCTGATATGCCAAAATTCCCGAAATGCACGATACTCGATTCTTCGACACCATAAACATCAGCCGGATTGCCGTTACCTTTTGATCTGGTCGAAGTGATAGCGCCGGAAATTTCATCTTCAATCGGATCGGTGATTCGTTTCGCATAAGCGCCGATGGAGATTTGATTCGTTGTCGAAGTAACATATTCGTATTGCAAGTCGACGTTTGTCGCATGTGCAGGTTTTAAATTAGGATTACCCTGAGTTGTGTTAACGTCTCCCCTATCTTGCGCAGGAACAAGATCAAAATAACTCGGACGACTCATGGTACCCGAAATGGAAAGTCGAAAAATATTTTCAGGATCGATGGCGTAACGTATGTGCATGCTCGGTAGCAAGTCGATGAATTTCGCCGTATCGCTCGTCGGACCTGTAATTGGTCCTTGTTTTATGGGAGCTGCGGTCCAATATTGATCGGTTGCCTGCTCCCATCGCACTCCGGTAAGGATCTGAATTGAATTTGTATTTAATACATATTCGACATATCCCGACCACAGCCCTTCATGTGCTTTATAGTTCTGGTAACCGAAAACGGCAGTTCCATAATATCCAAAAGGCGTAACCTGCATACTATCGAGTTCTGTGAACGTTTGCGTGCTCCCATTTTTCTGAATAGATGCATTCAATTGATAATCGTTTTGAAAGTTCACGCGCTTAAGGTCTATATAACTTGCCCCAGACTGAATCGTATGCGTCCCGTTTTCCGTAAGTTTCCATGAAATATCCGCTTTCCCGAGATATTGCTTGTCATCATTTTTTCGCCACGAATGATAAATATTGCCAAATCCGAATGTAGTAGGCGGATTTCCATGTTTATCATATTTCCCCAGCAACGTATAGTCGGCGTCATCCGGGCGATCTTGAATTGCGTCCGAGTAATTTGCCGTCCACCGGAGAGAGATCGGTTTAGATGTAAAATGTTCTCCGGATAATGTGTAATTTGCTATGGTTTGTTTTCGGAGTGCCGACTCATTCGTATATGTAAAAGGAGATCCTCCCTTTGAGCCGAACACCGTTGCTGAAAGGCCATGCATAGTCAAATCTTCAACTTGATTGAGGTAAATGAATGTCGCCGACAATTGTTGATCGATAGCCATAATAAAATCAGCTTTAACCGTAGCTCCGCTGCGCATTTTATGTGATCCATAAGTTCGATCATCCCTTGTTGCATCATACGGTGCATAATTATTATTAACGTTTTCGTCAAGTGTATAAACCTCTGTCTGTGTTACGTTATAAGTATTTTGATAACTTCCGGCAGCAATAATACCCAATTGCTTATCAAAGAACCTGTTGCCGATGACAAGCGAATATAAGCCGTCCGGCGGCGCAGTCCGATTTGTAAATTTGAGATTATTGATTGTGAAATCAGATGCACTCGTTTTATAAATCGGTCCTAACAAAGTGGTCGGATCGGCGTCGCTTGCTCTGCCATGGAGACGTTCCGGATCAAATTCGGGAACTGTACTCGGATCGAAAGTAGAAATAGTTTTATGTATGAGTGACGAACTGTATCCCGTAGCAGCGCTAATATTAAAAACAAAAGATTCCGGTGCGCTGCGAAAGATAAGATCCGTGGTTCCACCGATTGCATCGCCGGGAAGATCGGGCGTCAATGATTTCGTTACATCGATCCGTTCGAATAATGCTGATGGAAAAATATCGAGGGGAATAAATCTGTCTTTCGATTCAGGACTTGGAATTTTTATTCCGTCAATCAATGTATTATTATACTGCTGCTCCAATCCGCGCATAATAACATAGCGTCCTTCTCCGTTGTTCTTTATAAGGGACAGCCCGGATATTCTCTGAAGTACTTCGGCCGCCGTCTTGTCTGTGGAACGTTCTATGGTCTGGGCGGTAACAACATTAATAATGTTATTTGCCTCGAATTCGCTTCTGACGCCTGAAGCTTCAAGTTCCTGATTTGCCCGCCCTTGAACGACAATTTCTGCCATATCCACGGGTTTTTCTTCCAGAAAAACATCTTCTATAACGACGGACGTATCGGAATCGATCTTTATGTGATCGATCTCCATTTTTTTATAGCCCATCATGCGGACATGGAGTGAGTACTCGCCTTTTGGGATCTTTTCAATCTTGAAAAATCCGTTTAGATCGCTTACTGTCCCCAGTTCCGTTTTTTTTAGCATGAGGTTTGTGCCCATAAGAATTTCATTTGTTCCTTTGGCATGTACGATACCGCGTATCGAGCCGGCATACATAATGCTCATAAAGAGTACGGTAAAGAACGTTATTGCAAGGGTTCGAACAGAACGTCGAGGGTATATGAATGGATGGATTGAGTCGGCACGATATGCCATACAGACATCATGGTTCGATGCTTTCCCGATAGATGGGATGCAATCGAATTGGACGGATCTATTTGCATATATTTTTTGGAACAAAATTATATCCTTCTTTGCATAAGAAAAATCAACACATGAAGATGTACCTGAAAATTGCATAACCAATATACTCATGTATTGTTATGCGGAGATTACCGTACAGTTAAGAGACTGATGTTAGATTGTTGCAAAAATAAATTCCGCAATGAGAGCGATACAACCGGACTGATACTTTGTCATCAACATGGGAATTCTGCAGAACTTCGGCCGGCCAAATGCATGGAATTCTGATTTCACTTTCAATCAAATCAAACGTGGAATAGTCAGAACCATTTTAAGGGCTATAGATCTGCCGTATTTGGCTATCAGTTCGGGAAGAGAGATACAGCCAATGATACAACCGCGTAGGTGAGAGATGTTCGTCGCAAGCTGAGTGCAGCCGTTTATTCAGCAACTGACACTCCATATACCTCAAAGCTCGTCTGGTCACGATTTTACCGTTCATGGCTTTGATGCTTCAAGTGGTTCTATCGTATCTAAACTCAGTTAATAACTTTCAACTCTCTCGATAAAGAGCGGATAAATTTCTTAACCGATTCTTAATATTCAAGCATTGGAAGCGCAGAATAAAATGAATACCTTTTTTACCATGGAACGTTTCCGATCGTACTTTTTCTGGTTTATTTTTGGGTTGTATGCGCCGTGTGTCTTTTCACAAACGCCGGACGACTTTATCCGGCTCGGTGATTGTGCGTATGCACAATGTCTGAACGACTCTGCAAAAGTCCAATATGAACGTGCCTACAAACTTGCACCCGATTCATTTGAAGTTTTAAAACGCATGGCGACGGTGTATAACGACGAAGGAAAGGTGCTTCTGCATTCTTCCGACAGCGCTGAAGTAAAATACCGGATGGCCATCCCGTTTGCGCGTGAACTCGCAGCGCGGTATCCGGATCGTGCCGAATCGCATTTTTGTCTTGCCTTGTGCCTGGGGAGCCTGATTCCGTTCCAGAGTGTGCGGCAAAAAATATCCAACAGCAAAGAGGTTCTGTACCATCTCAACGAAACGCTGCGGCTGGATTCGTCGATGGTTCTTGCATACGTTCTTCTAGGAGTTTTTTGGCGGGAGGCGGCGTCGCTTTCATGGCTGGAAAAAGCGTTTGTCCGGATCGTCTACGGCGAATCGATCGACAAAACAGTTCAAGATTCGGAAAATATTCTGCTTCGCGCGAAGGAAATGAACCCGCGGTGTCCTTATGTATATTATGAATTGTACTGGACATACAAATCAATGGGAAAAAAAAATTGGCCTTGCAAAATTTATCGGCCGTTCTCGCATTTTCACCGGTCAACCTTCGCGAAAAAATACAGCAGCAAGAGGCGCGCGAAGAATGGGCGTCTCTTGCTGCAAAAAATTAATACATTTTTTTGTTGACAAATGAAGAAACTCTTCTTAGCTTTGTTGTACCCACGCCTACCGTTTGGTAGTGGCGGTAGGCTAAATCCCCCGAAGCCCGTGGTTTTCCCCTGGCCACGGGCTTTTTTTAAGCCCGATTTTCCTCGAAAACTTTCAAATCGAATATTCTTCTCGAATTTCATAATTCTTTTCTGTTATATTTCGTATAACGAAAAGCTTCAATATCATTTATTTGAAAATAATTATGTCCAAAAAAATATTAGTTGTCGATGACGAAGCCGACATCGTGCGGCTTTTAAAATACAATCTTGAAAAAGAAGGGTTCGATGTCATCGCTGCGCAGGATGGAAAAGCGGCGATTGAAAAAGCCCAGACGCGTCCTGACTTAATCGTCCTGGATGTTATGATGCCGCAGATGGACGGCTGGGAAGTCATCCGTGAGCTGAAAAAGAAAAAAGAGACCGCGGATATCCCGGTCCTTTTTCTGACGGCAAAAGAATCGGAGATCGACGAAGTGCTCGGCCTCGAACTGGGCGCGGACGATTATATCATCAAACCGATAAGTCCCCGCAAGCTTGTCGCACGCATCAAAGCGACATTGAGGCGGAACGATGCCTCGGCAGCCCCGGCTGATCTCCAGGATATTTTACATCTTCCGCATATCATTATCAATATTCCGAATTATTCCGTCAAGGTGGATAAACAGGAAGTATTTTTTCCGAAAAAAGAATTTGAAGTTCTCTCTCTACTCGCACGGAAGCGGGGCCGTGTGGTGACTCGTGAAGAACTTCTCGATTCTGTGTGGGGAAAAGGCGTCTATGTCGTGGACCGTACGATCGATGTTCATATAAGAAAAATTCGAGAGAAACTTAACCGGCATGCAGATATGATTGAAACGGTGAAAGGTGTCGGTTACCGGATCAAGGGAGATGAATGAAGCATATCCGTACAAAGTTAAATGCGACGTATATCGGTTTGACGGTTCTTGTCCTGCTCGTTGCCGGATTTATTATCGATATCGAAATTGATGCCTACTTCCATAGTAGGCTTGCGGACGATCTCGAACACCGTGCAGATTTGATTCTCGATGCTATAAAACCGGATTCCGGAAATTCTGATGAACGTATTAAGATGCTTGCACGTTCTGCGGGAGCGCGCATCACGCTGGTTGCAGAAGACGGCAGGGTTGTGCTGGATTCGGAAGTTCCTGTGGAAAAAATTCCCGCTCTTGAAAATCATCTGAACCGTCCTGAAATTCAGAAAGCGCTTCGTGCCGGCAGCGGCACGGATATACGACGGAGCGTGACAGTCGGAGTAGATTATTTTTATATGGCCAAACGCATCGAATATCTTGAAAATGCGCTTCATGCAATTGCGTTCATTCGGTTAAGTGTCCCGTTGACCGAAGTGCAGGCGGTATCGCACGGCATCCGGCTGAACATTATGTTTGCGGGAATCTTCGTTCTTATCCTCGTCGTCATCGTCAGTTCGTTCGTATCCCACCGCATCACCGGTCCGCTGGTTCATATTGCGGAGGCTGCCGGCGCAATCCGGCACGGGGATCTCGATACACGCATCACAATTAATTCTACGGATGAAATCGGGCAGGTCGCTCACGCAGTGAACGAAATGGTCGATCGCTTGAAAACGGATATAGGCCGGCTTCGAAAGCTGGAGCAGGTACGCAGCCAGTTCCTGGGCAATGTTTCTCATGAGCTCCGTACGCCGATTTTTGCATTGCAAGGTTTTCTGGAAACGCTGCTCGACGGCGCAATCGACGATCCGAATGTGAGCAGGGATTTTTTAGAAAAAGCATATTCGAATGCGATGCGCCTGAACACACTGTTGAACGATCTCATCGATATATCACGCATCGAATCGGGTGAAATGAAAATGAGTTTCCGGTATTTCGATGTGAGGGAATTTGTGGACTCCGTTATTGCCGACCTGCAGTCCGTAGCGTCGTCGAAAGCAATTACGCTGAAGGCGGAGTACGGAACCGAAACGTCGCTGCAGGTGATGGGGGACCGGGACCGTCTGGTTCAGGCGCTCACGAACTTGATCGACAATGCCATCAAGTATACGCAAAATGGGGGAACGATAACGGTGCAAACGAGAGATGAAGGTGAGAATGTCTGGATCGATGTTGCCGATACGGGGATCGGAATTTTACCGGAACATTTGTCCCGCATCTTCGAACGATTTTACCGTGTGGATAAGGAACGTTCGCGCGAAGCTGGGGGAACCGGCCTGGGTCTTGCCATTGTCAAGCATATTATCGAAGCGCACGGCAGCAAGGTCGAGGTCCGCAGCGAAGCCGGTAAAGGCAGTGTGTTTTCGTTTCCGGTGAAAAAATAGGAAACCCGATTTTTAAATAATCGGTAATCAGATGGGCAAATTATTTTCATGTTTTCTTTTTGCATTTTGAATGCATTTAATCATACATTCAGAGTAATTAATCAGCATAATTTAACACAATTATTTTTTTCTCAGTTATCAATCCCCCTTTTTCCCCCTTTTGAACAAAAGGGAGTTGGAAACATAAAAATGTATCATGCGAATGCATGATAGTTAATTTTCCTCTTTTACAGGGGGATTTTGATCTTTCAATATCTCGCTGAGTAATAACGAACTGCCTATAATAAGTTATACTCCATTTACTCTTTTTGGTTATTGACAATAATCGAGAAAAACCGTACATACACAGGAAGTATAAAATAATTCGGCGGGATTTTTAGAGGGTACCTTCCGAATGAAGTTTTGCAATTCTTTTACGTTTCAATATAAAAAAAATATTTGTTGCCATCTTGGGGGTATAAATCCCATGAGACAGTTATTCGATGCATTGTGAGTTTTAGGCTGGGCAATAAATGAAAAAACAGGAGGATCTATGGAATGTCCATCGTGTCATCAATCGGCTTCGTCCGTCTTTCGGACGGCCTTTTCCTTGCAGGGCGTTACATTTTCCAAAGCGATGAAAGGCTATTTTAAATGCCGGCATTGCGGCACGCTTCTTCAATTTATCAATGGTAACTTAACGATCATGCTGCAGATCCTTGCCGGCCTCGTGTCCGTGGCCGTCTACGTAATCCTCTTTCGTTTCATGAATTCCCTGGTCGGATACAAGATTGCAGTCGGACTGTTCTTTCCGTTCCTCTTCTTCATTGGTCTGAGCTTTGCCGCATTCCTGGTCGGAGTGTTTGCAAAGGTTGCAAGTGTGGATGAGAAAAAATGAAGAAGACATTCTGAACGAGAATTCTTCGCAGGCGAACAAGATGATTTCTCTCCCGTTTAATCGGGATCGAAATGAAAATAAATTCTTTTAATCCAAAAAATAATCACACTTCTCATAGGGGGAAAAAGTTATGGATCAGCTCTTCAACAAAATCATCAAATCGGGGAATAATACGTATTCCCTGGATGTAAAGGAAGCAAAGAACCAGTCGAAGTATCTCGCAATTTCTTCGACGATGCCGTCCAGGGACGATCCGCAGCAAATGGTCACGCGAAGCGTTCTTGTTTTTAATAATGCCATCGATAATTTTGTCAGCACATTGAAAGAGGCTTCAAAGGTGATGAAGTCGGAATCGGATTTCAGTAAAATGATTCATTCCGGAAAAACCACTTATTCCGTCGATGTACGAATATCGAAAAATCAGAATAAGTATCTTTCCATTTCTTCGACGCATCCCTCCAAAGAGGACGCTCATAAAATGAATCGGCAGAGTATAGCGATTTTCGACACGACAGCGCCGGATTTTGTAGGCGCCGTCGAGGAATCGCTGCCGTTCTTGAAATAGGCCCGTGCTGTCCGATGCTGCGAATGAGCCCGCCCTTTGGCGGGCTTTTCTTTTTCTTGTTTGTTCTCTCTTTATTGGGTAGATTTTAGAAAGTATGCGTATTCCCGAGGAAAAAATAGAAGACATTCGCCGTTCAAGCGATATCGTGGACATCCTTTCTCCTTATGTCCGTTTAAAAAAACGGGGAAAGAACTACATCGGGCTATGCCCTTTCCATAAAGAAAAAACCCCTTCCTTTACCGTGAGCGCGGAAAAACAAATGTACCATTGTTTCGGGTGTTCCAAGGGGGGGAATGTCTTTACCTTCATAATGGAAGTGGAAAAAGTTTCCTTTGTCGAGGCGGTTCGATCTCTTGCCGCCCGTGCCGGCATTGAACTTCCCGACGATTCGCAATTCTCTTCCGAACAGAAAACCGAATCGGATCAATTGCTTGCCGCCTGCCGGTTCGCCGGCGCCGTCTTTTATGAAAATCTTGTTAAGAGCGATGAAGGAAAATATGCGCTTGAATATTTTCACAAGCGTGGATTCACGGATGAAACAATCCGTACATTCGGATTAGGATACTCGCTGAATTCCTGGGATGCATTTATTCTGCGTGCGAAGCAGGAAGGTTTCCGGACTGAGGATCTCATCAAGGCGGGATTAGCCCGTCAGCGCGAAGACGGTTCGCCGTACGATTACTTCCGGGGACGCGCGATGTTTCCGATATTTTCCACGGTTGGCCGTGTGATCGGTTTCGGCGCCCGGAAAATGCGCGACGACGATCCGGTTGCAGGAAAATACATTAATTCTCCGGAAACGCCGATCTACAATAAAAGCCGCGTCCTCTTCGGTCTTTCGCATGCAAAAGAAGCGATACGTCATGAAGAGAGCGTTCTGATGGTGGAAGGATATGCGGACCTTATTTCCCTTTATCAGGCCGGAATTCAAAACGTCGTGGCGTCCAGCGGAACTGCTCTGACCGAGGAACAGCTTACGCTGATTGGTCATTATACGCACAACCTGACTTTAATATACGACGGCGATTCCGCCGGTTCGAATGCCACACTCCGGGGAATCGATCTGGCGCTGGCTCAGGATTTCGACATTAATATCGTGGAACTGCCGGAAGAAGAAGATCCCGATTCGTTTGTACAGAAAAACGGCGGGAACGCGTTCAAAGAACTTATGAAGAACGCGGTTTCCTTTATAGAATTTAAGACAAAAAAATATTTGGATGCTGGTGTACTGGCGACTCCTGCAGGAAAAACAAATGCTCTTCGTTCCATCGTTCAATCCATCGCCCGGATCAACGATGAATTGAAACGTAATTTCTTTATTAAAGACGTATCGGATAAATTTCAGATATACGAAAGCGTCCTTTTTCGTGAACTTGAGCACGCGCTTTCGCAGGAGAAAAAAGATTCGCGCCGTTCCTTTGAAACCGAACGTTCTGCGGAACGAAGAGAGCAGGAGATCGTTCTGCCGGCCAAATCCGTCCCTCTGGTTATTCTGCCGGAGGAAAAGGATATTCTTAAAATATTTCTGGACGGGAATTTTGAAGTTATACAGTTTGTTCTCTCCCATATCGGAATCGATCAAATAACCGACACGCACGTCCGTGCCATTCTTCAGCATGTGCTCGATATGGCGGATGAATCCGGATCGTTCGATGTGAACCGTCTTATGGCGGAAATGCAGGATCCGGAAATGAAAGGCTTGATCAGCGACGCAATGGTAAGTAAATACGAGTTAAGCCGCGGATGGCTCGATATGGAAAAAGAGATAGATGAACCGAATCCGTGGAAAATTGCTCGTGATTCCATCATCGCAATTCAGAAAAAGAACGTTTTGAAAGAAATGGAACAAAACGAACGCAGCCTCAAAGAAATCATGCAGCAGAGAGGGGATACGATGCCGTATATGCAAAGGCATGAAGAGTTGAAGAAAGTACAGAGAGAGCTGAATTCTCCTGAGTACTTAAAAGTGAGAACACAATAAAGGATTATCCGATGCCTCGAAAAACTCCATTGATGATATATATTACGCCCGGCAAATGCGATTTTTGCGGCTGCTGTGTAGGCGTATGTCCGGAAGATGCCATTGAACTGATGGAGTCGCGGATATCCATTATCGATGAACGCTGCACGAATTGCAGCAAATGCGTCTGGGCATGTCCATGGGAGGTTATAAAATTTCATCGGGAAGGCGTTGCAGAGCTTCCCTCCGGGCAGCCGATGTTTCTGAATACAGCACAAACCGAGCCGAACAAGTAGGATAACAGAATGAAAAAAGAATATGACGTCATTGTAGTCGGCGGCGGTCCCGCCGGATCGACAGCCGCGCGCTATGCGGCCTCCGGGGGCGCTTCTGTCTTGATGCTGGAAAAAGACCGCGATATCGGTTATCCGGTACGCTGCGGCGAGGCTGTGAGTCATGAAGGCGTGACGCAGTTCATCGAGCCGGATCCGAAATGGATTGCCGCGACCGTTACAAAATTCCGGCTTGTGGCTCCGAACGGAAAAGAAGTCACTCCGCGTCTGGACGGCAATGGATACGTTCTGGAACGCCGCTTGTTCGATTATGCAGTGGCGAAGCTGGCTGCAGATGCTGGAGCGGAGATTATTACAAAAGCATATGCCTACGATCTGCTGACCGATTCAGCCGGGCGTGCTGTTGGCGTTAAAGCGCTGATTAAAGATGAACAGGTCGAAATCCGTTCTCGTATCGTGATCGGTGCGGACGGTGTGGAAAGCCGGGTCGGACGATGGGCCGGAATCGATTCCGTTTGTTCCATCCACGACATGGAAAGCTGCGCGCAGATGACGCTGAGCGGAATCGATGTCGTACAGGACCGGCTGGATTTTTATTTCGGCGAGGAACTTGCACCCGGCGGCTACTTATGGGTTTTTCCAAAAGGGAAAAATTCCGCAAATGTCGGCATCGGCATTTCCGTCGAAGAGGCGAAGAAAAAATCCGCGATAAAATATCTGGAAGAATTCGTCGACCGTATTTTTCCGCACGCGGCAATGCTGACCCGCATTGCAGGCGGCGTGCCTTGTGCTGCAACGTGCGACACGCTTGTTAAGAACAACGTCATGCTGGTAGGCGATGCGGGACATCAGGTCAACCCGACCTCCGGCGGCGGCATTATCAGCGGTATGATCGGCGGCATGATCGCAGGTCAGGTTGCTGCGGAAGCAATCAAAGCGAACGATTTATCACTTCTGCCGGAATACCAAAAGCGCTGGCAGAGGCGGCTGGGCTGGCGCCACGAGGTGTTCTATACTATTAAAGAAGCGATCTCCGATTTTTCCAACGAGACGCTGAACTCCATCGCAGAATCCGCATTGAAACTGCCTGAAGGAAAGAGAACGCTCGGCGGAATTTTCCGCGCAGCGTTGTGGAACAAGCCGTCTCTTTTAATTGATGTTGCAAAAGTGTTTATTTCTTAAGGAAGACAGGAGTCAGGAGTTAGGAGTTAGAAGTCAGGAGTCAGAATTTAGGAGGCAGGAGTCAGGAGTCAGGAGGTAGAAGCCAGTAGTGAAGAGCAGTTATGCCATTTTTTACATTTGTTTTCCGTCATTCTATATTCTTCATTCTTCATTCTGAATTCTGTATTCTTTCTCGCCGTTGCTTTTCCTGCAATTTTTGGCTTAATTAATATGATTAAATAGTTTTGGCGATGCCGTTCCCTTTGCACATAACGGGAAATCCGGATTTTTATAAATAGATAATTCTTTTTTATAACCCTATTTTGGAGATGAACATGTCACAAGTGATTACAGATGTATGGGCACGCGAGATACTTGACTCGCGCGGCAATCCGACGATTGAAGTAGATGTCGAACTGGAAGATGGTACCATCGGCCGCGCCGGAATTCCGAGCGGTGCTTCCACAGGCGAGAACGAAGCGGTCGAATTGCGCGACGGCGATAAGTCGCGTTACCTCGGCAAAGGCGTTTTGAAGGCCGTTGAAAATGTAAATACCATTATCGGCGAGGAAGTGGTCGGGTTCGATGCGACCGATCAGGTGGGTATCGACAAGATGATGATAGCGCTCGACGGCACGCCGACAAAAGGCAAGCTCGGCGCGAATGCAATCCTGGGCGTTTCGCTCGCGGTTGCAAAAGCATCGGCGGCATCGCTCAATGTTCCGCTGTATCATTATATCGGCGGCACGAACGCGAAAGTTTTGCCTGCTCCGATGATGAACATCATCAACGGCGGTTCACACGCGGATAACAACGTCGATTTTCAGGAATTTATGATTTTCCCGATCGGCCTGCCGACATTCGCAGAAGCTCTGCGGACAGGCTCGGAAGTATTTCATACACTCAAGGGTGTACTGAAGAAAAAGGGATACAGCACAGCGGTCGGCGACGAAGGCGGCTTTGCTCCGAATTTAAAATCGAATGTCGAAGCGATTGAAGTGATACTTGAAGCCATTACAAAAGCCGGTTACAAGCCGGGCGAACAGGTCTACATCGCGCTCGATCCGGCGGCCAGCGAATTTTACGATACCGAGAAGAAAAAATATGTTTTCCATAAATCGGATAAGTCGGAAAAATCCGCAGAAGAAATGGTGAAATTCTGGGAGAACTGGGTAAAGCAGTATCCGATCGCGTCATTGGAAGACGGTATGGCGGAAGGAGACTGGGACGGATGGAAGCTGCTGACCGATGCTGTGGGCAGCAGGATTCAACTGGTCGGCGACGATATTTTTGTGACGAATGTCGAGTATCTGGCAAAAGGCATTGCCAAAGGAGTTGCGAATTCGATACTTATAAAAGTGAACCAGATCGGCACGCTGACTGAAACGCTGGATGCGGTCGAGATGGCAAAGAAAGCGCACTACACATCTGTCATCAGTCATCGCTCCGGCGAAACGGAAGACACAACGATTGCGGATATCGCGGTTGCGACGAATTGTGGAATGATCAAGACCGGCTCTGCAAGCCGCACCGACCGCATTGCGAAATACAATCAATTGCTCCGTATCGAGGAAGAACTCGATACGAATGCGATCTATGCCGGTAAATCGGCCGTGAACGCAAAGCTGTAATAAACAGCAGTTCCTGCAAGGGTTGGCAGAAATGGATTCCTTTTCTGCCAACCTTTTTCTTTTGGAAAAATTACTAAGCATGGCATTAAAGGAAAAGGGATAACATCATGATACCAAAAATAAAATTCGGAACGGACGGCTGGCGGGGCGTTATTGCGGCCGATTTTACATTCGATAACGTTGCAAAAGTTGCCCTGGCAACGGCGAATTTTTACAAGAAGCATAAAAAAATCAAAAACGGCATCGTGGTCGGATATGATTCACGCTTCCTTTCACAGGAGTTTGCAGAAAAAGTTTCCGAAGTCATAGGCAATCGGGGAATCAAGGTCATTTTATCGGATAAGATTTCTTCCACCCCGATGGTTTCGCTATTGACAAAAAAACTGAATGCTGCGGCAGGAATTATCATTACAGCCAGCCATAACCCGGCGCGCTATAACGGCTATAAGATTAAGGGCGATTTCGGCGGGCCGGCATTTCCGGAAACGATTGCAAAAGTAGAAAAGGAACTGAAAAAAGTCATCAAGACCAATGTCGTATCGAAAAAATCGTTCGACGAATTAGTGGAAAAAGGAGTTATTCAAAAAATCGATTTTACTGCAGCGTATGTAGCCGATGTGAAGAAGAAATTAAATATCGACGTTATTACATCTGCCGGAATCAAGATTGCGTACGATGCCATGCACGGAGCCGGACAGGGTGTGATGGGGCAGATCGTGCCTCTGAAGGTCTCATTGCGCGGGGATTTTAACCCGTCCTTCGGAGGTGCGCATCCCGAACCGCTGCCGCAGCATACCAGGGGACTCGGTGAAGCGGTGGTGAAAGAAGGATGCGATATCGGCATTGCGACCGACGGCGACGCGGACAGGATCGGCGCCTACGATGAAAAGGGAAATTTTGTAGATTCGCACCGCATCTTTGCTCTTTTGCTGAAATACTTTGTGGAAGAAAAGCATCTGACCGGCGAAGTGGCAAAGTCGTTTTCCGTCAGCCAGTTGATCGATCAATTGTGCAATAAGTTCGGAGTGAAGCTGAACGAGACACCGGTCGGCTTTAAGTACCTTTGCCAATTGATGATCGAACGGGATATTCTGATTGCAGGGGAAGAAAGCGGCGGGCTTGGCGTTAAAGGGCATTTGCCGGAACGGGACGGTATTTATATAGGGTTGATCCTCTGTGAAATTCTTGCGGTGCGCAGGAAAAAACTCAGCGAATTGGTGGAAGAACTGATGAACGAATTCGGCTGGCATTATTACAACCGTTACGATGCGCATCTGACGGAAAAAGAGAAACAGCGGATTTTAAAAACATACAAAAAAGGGGTCAAATCAATCGCAGGCGTTCCGGTGCTTCGCGTGGAAACGAAAGACGGTTTCAAGCTCTTCGTGGAAAAAGGCTGGGTGCTTGTCCGCGCATCCGGAACCGAACCCCTCATCCGCTTTTATGCGGAAGCGGATGCGCCGGAGAAAGTGGAAGCACTGCTCAAGGGCGCGCAAGCAGTATAGTCCGGGTTTTAATCAGTTTTAATGAACATTCAAAGCCTCCAAATTCGATTTTTATGGAGGCTTTTTTGTGGTTTTTTAATGGAATAGGGATTAAATAAATCGCTTTTTAGGGAACAAAATAACCCCGCCTTGCGTTTAATATAATGACACACAAAAAGAAAAACCTTACCTCCTCCCTAAAAATAAGGAAGCCAGATTGTAAAAAATCTGGCTTCTCTCTCCTTTAAAATTGCAAATGTCAAATTTCAAATCGCAGATTTATTGGTTCTGAAAAACGCTAAAGGTGCTTCGGTGCTGCGGTGTTGCGGTGCTGCAGTGCTGCAGTTCGACGTAACGGTGAATGATAACTGAACTAAGAACCAAGCACTAAGAACTACGAACTCATTTATTCATATCTCATTCATATCTTAATGCATCGATCGGATTCAGCATCGCAGCTTTGCGTGCAGGATAATATCCAAAGAAAATTCCGATGATAAAAGAAAACCCAAACGAAAGAATGATAGAGAACGCAGTTATGATCGTCGGCCATTTTGCGAGTGAAGAAATGACGGTCGAGCCGACAATTCCTATAATGATGCCGATGACGCCTCCAAGTATGCTTAATACGAGCGCTTCGATAAGAAACTGAGTTAAAATATCTCTGCCGCGTGCACCGATCGACATCCGTATGCCGATTTCACGCGTCCGTTCAGTCACGGAAACGAGCATAATATTCATAATGCCGATGCCGCCGACTAAAAGCGAAACCGAAGCAATACTGGCGAGCAGTATCGTAAGAATTTCGGTGGTCGCTGTCGCCGTATTGGCAATGTCCGTCTGATTACGAATGGTGAAATCATCCGCGTCGCCTACGGCAAGCTTGTGACGAATGCGCATCAATTCCGATATTTGAGATTGCGCAAGCGTCATCGTCGTTGGAGATGTCGCCGAAGTCAATATGTATCGTAAAAAAGTAGTGTGTTGCAGGCGTTTCAATATAGTCGAATATGGAACTATGACAATATCATCCTGATCCTGTCCCATCGCATTTTGGCCCTTTTTCCCGAGAACGCCTATAACTTTGAACGGTACGTTGCGAATACGGACCGTCTGATCGATGGGAGATGTGTCCGGGAAAAGATTGTCGACTACCGTTTGTCCGAGCACGCATACTTTCCCGGCCGTTTTGACGTCCGCATCGGTAAAAAAGTCGCCGTCGGCAATAGTCCATAACCGTATGGACATATAATCCGCGCTTCCACCTTCGATGCCGGTCGACCAGTTCATATCACCGGCAATAACCTGTGCACTGGTACGTGTGCCCGGAGAGACGAACGCAACAGCCGGACATTCTTTTGTAATAGCAAAAGCGTCGTCTTCAGTCAGCGTAGTCATGGTTCCTGCACCGGTCCGGATTCCTCCTTGCTGCTGTGAACCGGGGAAAACGATCAGCACATTCGTTCCAAGTGCGGCAATTTGCTGTTTCACTGATATTTCGGCTCCCTGTCCGATGGCAAGCATAACGATGACCGCTCCGACACCGATAATGATCCCCAGCATGGTAAGAAATGAACGCATTTTGTTGCGCTGAAGAGCGCGAAATGCCGAGAGGAATATATTTAACATCTTCATACTGCATCCTCCTCGTCGATGGCAGGCATATCTTTCAGAACTTCAGATGCGATTTTGCGTGAGGTGTTGAGTTTGTCTGTCCTCACCCTTCCGTCGCGAAAAATAATCTGGCGCCGGGAAAATTGTGCTATGTCCGGTTCGTGTGTAACAATGAGAACCGTAATGCCGTGGTCGTTCAATTGCTGGAAAATTTCCATCACTTCGACGCTTGTCCGGCTGTCCAGATTTCCGGTCGGTTCGTCGGCCAGTACGATGCTCGGATCGTTCACCAATGCGCGCGCAATGGCAACACGCTGCTGCTGCCCGCCGGAAAGCTGGTTGGGATAATGATGAATGCGGTCTCCGAGTCCGACGCGTTCAAGTGCGCTGATTGCTTTTTCTTTGCGGATTTTTCCCGGCGTGGATCCGTAGAGCAGAGGGAGCTCGACATTTTCAATGGCGCTTGTTCTGGAAAGCAGGTTAAAGCCCTGGAAGACAAAACCGATTTTATGATTACGGATTTGTGCAAGGTTGTCCCGCGTTAATCCGCTGACGTCGATACCGTCCAGACTGTATATACCTTTTGTCGGCTTATCGAGGCAGCCGAGGATATTCATAAACGTCGATTTTCCGGATCCCGATGCTCCCATAATGGCGACAAATTCGCCGGAATGAATTTCGAGAGTTACACCGCGGAGGGCGTGCACTTCAATCTCACCCAATTGATACGTCTTGGTCAAGTGTTCGACGCGGATAACCGCATCGGTCGTTTGCGGAGTGCGAGGTTCGCTCCCGGTACTCATCGCATACCCCGGCCGCCCGGACCCTGCTGCTGACCTGAGAGCGGGCTGCGCATTTGTTGAGTTGCGGCATCGTCTCCGCCGCTGGTGACAGCAATGACGATTTGATCGCCGGATTTAAGCTTATCCGTCGTAATCTCTGTAAATTTCCCGTCGCTTAATCCGGTTCGTACATACACAGGCTCCAATTTTTTATCGGCACTGAGAATCCACACTCTGCCGAATCCGCTTTGATGTTCGGCTATGTACGGGCTTTTTTCGTACTCAGGAAATGTCTGAGTAATCCCGAATGTCGTTGTGGTTCGTACACGAGTGGCTATCGGTTGTCCCTTTGTGGATGCGCGTCCGTGCTGTCCCTTTTTTGCAAAGTATTTTTGTGTTTCTGCCATCAGATCTTCACGGCTCATATCGCTGTGAACTTTTTTGATCGAATCGCGGACGGCCCGGAAAAGTGCGCGGTCGGCATCGGAAAGTGGAAACATGCCGCTGCCGTTTTGACTGCCCGAAATTCCTCCGGATGAAGGCTGTGCTGCAGATTTATCCTGACCTGTCTGGCCTTGAGAGGATATTCCGCCTGCGGATCTGCGCTGTATTTTTGTCGAGTCGATAAGTTCCGCGGGGGGCTGCAAGCGCAAAGCGAGGTTTGTTACACGCATGGCGTTTTGACTCGATCCTATCATGATCTTGACATTTGCTGTCATTCCAGGCATAAGTTTGAGATCGCTGTTATTAACGTCGATGATGACGATATAATTTACCACATTGGAAACACTTGTCGGATTGAGTCTGATCTGTGAGATCTGGCCGGAAAATTTATTGTCCGGATAGGCATCGACGGTAAAGTATCCTTCCTGTCCAATGGAGACTCTGCCTATATCGGATTCGTCGACTGTGGTTTCCACCTGCATTTTCCGCAAATCGTTTGCGATGGTATAGAGAGTCGGAGAGGATAGACTTGCTGCAACCGTCTGACCGATATTAACCGCACGATTGACCACGACACCGTCGATAGGCGCGTAAATGGTTGCATATCGTAAATTGATAACGGCGCGGTCGAGCGCGGACTGTGCCGATTTCAACGCTGCAATATTCTGTTGATATGTCAATTCTGCTGTGTCGTAATCAGACTGGGACATAAGCTGCCGGGCGAGTAAATCCTTATCACGGTCGAGGCTGACTTTGCTGTAGGTGAGCTGGGCCTTTGATTTATCCAGCGTCGCCTGGGCATCGATGACCGCCTGCACGAGAAATGTCGTATCGATACGGGCAATGACCTGTCCTTTTTTTACGACCGAATTGAAATCGGCATATAGTTTTGTGATAATTCCCGAAACTTGAGTTCCGACGTCGATCGTAGTGACCGGATTGATTGTTCCCGTAGCCGTGACATAGACGGTTATATCTCCCTGCGAAACCGTATCCAGACGAAAATCATATTTTATTTTGCCGTTACGAATAAAGAGGAAATAGCAAACAAGCAAAAGAAGAACTGCCCCCGAAATGGAAGACCAGAGTATTATTTTTTGTTTCATTCTAAACCTCGAATCCTGAAAACTGTTTTTTTGTTCAATCATATCTATAAAACGACAGCTGACTAAATTTGTTTCTCAAAATATACAGGTTAATTCCCGTCCAGCTGATCGACAGGAACCTTGCGCCGGGCGGCGACGGCCTGCATAATCTGCGTGCGGATTCTTTCCCGCAGGGCCGGAACTTGATCAAGCGTCATTGATGAAGTATCGACCGGCGGAAGGACGATGAGTGCAATTTCGGAAGGTTCGCCGAATTTCCATCCGTGTTTCGGAATACAATGCATGGTGCCGTCCAGAGCGATCGGGAGTATCGGAGTTTTTGTTTTTACGGCAAGATGAAACGCACCGTCGCTAAATGGACGAAGCCGACCGTCCGTAGTACGCGTTCCTTCCGGAAAAATCATGACGGAACAGCGCAGTGCGAGAATATGCTGTGCTTTGATCAATGCCTTTGCTCCGCTGCGCGCATTCCGGCGGTCGACCTCAATATCGCCGGCAAGCCGCATCATCCAGCCGATGATAGGAAGAGAAAATAATTCCTTTTTTGCCATCCATTTCATTTCCCACGGCAGATTGCTGATAATCGGAATGTCCGCCATCGATTGATGATTGGAAACAACGACGTAGGGGTTTCGGGGGTTCAGGACGGTTTCTCCGGAAATATGAATTTTCCATGCCGGGTTCAGAGCCGTCATTGCTTTGCCGACCTTCCGGAACAGGTATCCGGTTGCATAGTGTGCAGGATCGCGATCGAAAATCCTTTGAAGCGCCAGAAGTGGCAGCCAGATAAGAATGAGAAGGGCAATAATGCTCCATATATAAAGGGAACGAATTGCCGAAAGAATGTTTTTCATAGCCTCGTCTGTTCGAATGTGAACGAACTGTAATTTTTTAGGGGACAGCTAAAATATAACTGATTTTGTTTTCAGTATGAAATAAATATACAGCGTCTCTGTATCGACGGACTGAAAAATAATTCTTCAGCTGATACCTAAGACTCAGATTTGTATTCCCGGCATTTTAAGCGCTTCCGCCAATTTCAATGATTTGAGAACGAGCGTTTTCAAGTGGTTTTCAGTGTTTTTATCGGTCAATTCTTCCGATGGCGTAAACGCTTCATTCCCATTCCGTATGCATATCTGCGGTTTCGGGAGAACTATGCTTCCCAGATTCGCCAGCACCTGCCTTAGCTGCGGCTGCATCCGGACAGTACCGAACGGCCCGTTCGAAACACCGAATATTGCTGTGACTTTTCCGTCGAAAGGATTATCCATTACCGAGAGCCAATCGAGGACGTTTTTTAAACCTCCGGGAATCGAATGATTATATTCCGGGGAAGCGATTAATATAACGTCGGTTTCGAGCAAAACCGACTGCAGAATCAGCAGGTCCGGCGGAGGAGCCGGAATATCTTCCGAGTATATTGGTATTGCCATCTGTCCGAGATCCACAGCGCGCACCGCTGCTCCGGCTTCCCGTGCAAACCGCAAAGCGATATTCAATGCCTTGGTGTTCGTCGATTCTTTTCTTAAACTTCCCGATATCCCGATGACATCCATTGTTCTTTCACTCCTTCCTTCGTTTATAGTAAAACAGATCTCTGCTGCAAGAAGTTCCGATAATACAAATTCAAAATTAATATCTGAAACGGTATTGTAGTCCGCGGAATCCCGGGTCTGCACATGAACCGCCGCATGCGTTGCATCCAAACCGGGGTTTGATTATCTTTTTATAAAGTACTATTTTAAAACGGAAATTCATGGAAGATTACAATAAAAATCCAAAAGACTATAATGCACCGATGCATTCGGCCGAGCATATACTCAACCAAACGATGGTGCGCATGTTCGGCTGCGGCCGGGCATTCAGCGCGCATATCGAAAAGAGGAAATCGAAGTGCGATTACCGTTTCGGAAGGAACCTGACGCCGGAAGAGATTTTGCAGGTTGAAAAAAAAGTCAACGGGGTCATTCAATCCAATGTCCCCGTAACAGAATCGTTCCTTACCCGGAGCGAGGCGGGTCAGCGCTTCAACCTGACGCGCCTGCCGGAAGAATCGGGGGATTCGATACGGGTCATTACCATCGGAGATTACGATGCGTGTCCCTGCAGCGGCATCCATGTGCCTTCAACAAAAGAAATCGGGATGTTGAAAATTATATCGACCGATTGGAATGATGGAGTTTTAAGGGTGCGGTTTAAACTGCAATAGATCGGAAGCGATCTCTTTGCCGAAAATGGAAAGATAGGAAGCCGATTGTTTTGTAGTGTGTGTTGATGCCCGCATAATGAAAGGTGAAGAGAACGATGAAACATCATATATGCCCATGGTACATGGGATATATTCTGGCAAGCCCGCTCAGACGGCTGTACCAGAATCCGGAAACGATTGTCTTTCCATACTGCAAGCCGGGAATGCGCGTTCTGGAAATCGGTCCCGGCATGGGATTTTTCAGTCTGCCGATGGCGGAAAAAATCGGCAGCAGTGGAAAAATATACTGTGTCGATGTGCAGGAAAAAATGCTGCGGACTCTCCGCCGGAAGGTTTTACAAAGAAAGCTCGATTATAGAGTTGAACTCCGTCGCTGTTCGGAGGCATCTCTTGAAGTTCACGATTTGAACGGAACGATCGATTTTGCGCTTGCATTCGCCGTTGTTCATGAAGTTCCCGATCCGGATTTTCTCCTGGATGAGATTGCTGTGTCTTTACGGCCTGGGGGAATCCTCCTTATTGCAGAACCGCGCGGGCATGTAGACGAAACAGGTTTTGCCGAATTGATTCGCCGGGCGGAAACACATGGGTTCCGGAATACCGCTTCGCCCGATATCCGCGGAAGTCATGCCGCTCTTTTGAAACATTGAAAAATGAATATGCCTTTTCTCCATAGAAAAATTATCGTTCTCATCTGGTGCATCTGCGCATCCGCGCCGATTTTTCCCCGCAATGCCGCCGATACCGCATCGACTGCTTCCCGTTCGATAGTACGGACTGACTCGTGTTTAAAACTGCCGTATCTGAAAAAAGCCGGAATGCAGGGACCGATCGTTGTATGGATAGTGGATGGCGCATATATACGGACATTTATCGACGAGGAATTTACAAATTTTGGACAGCACGATAATTTTTCCTTTATCCCAAAAAACGAATTTTGGCTCGATCGTGAAGAACAGGAAGACGAGCAGACTTTTTTTATCGATCATCTTATCGTCGAGTCCCGGCTCATGGAAAAAGGCGTTTCGTACGATTCGGCGCTGGAAGCTGCAGACCGGCAGGAAATGGTCGAACGAAAACAGTCAGGCGACGTGCGGAAAGTTTTGCAGAAAAACGGTTTACCGGATCCTGCAAAAGTGCATCTCCGGCTCTGGAAAAAGCTTGAATCGGGACTCAGCGTATGGATTGTAGACGGCCGTTTGGTGCGAAGTGCGTTCGACGTGGATTTTACCGAAGGAGGTCATGAGTTTGTCTACGAATTCGTCCCCCACAACGAAGTCTGGATCGATAACGATCTTCAGGAATCAGAGAGGCCGTTTGTCCTGGTTCATGAACTCCATGAACGCAATCTCATGATGGAGGGATGGGAATATTCACGAGCGCATCAAGATGCAAGCGTGCTGGAATCGTATTGCCGGCATCATACCGACGAGCTGCATGTGAAACTGGGAAACGAAGGGTGGGAATGAAACGCTCCACCGTAAAACAAAAGCCGGCCCGTTGCAGCGGATCGGCTTTTGATAAGATGTTTTCTGCAGAGGTATCGAACCGCGGATTATTCCTTTAAGCGCTGGAAGATAAAGAAACGATCGCCGTAGCTGATCGGTTTCGTGAAATCGTTCACACCCAGATCTTGAATGGGAAGGCGCAGATCTTCCGGGAAAGAATAAATGTTCGTCCTTCCGATTTTTCCGTCATGTTCACGCGAAGGAGAATCAATCGAAAATATTTTTGCCAGTTCTTTAATACCGGTGCCGCGTTTGAGGGCGGCATACGCTGAGTCGGCGTCCGCTGCTGAACGGCAGAGGATCTCTGCAAGGAAATAATCGACCGGAGCAGCAAAACGGACGATGGTCTGCAGATGATACCATGTTGAAACCGGCTTATCATTGATCACAGCCGGCAGGAATCGCCATTGTTTCATGGTCGCTGCGGCTTGAGTATTCCAGTTCGTGTCCTCGGTTCCTTTTGAAATCTGTACTTCGTCGACGGTCCCGTTTTCCATGATATGAAGCATAGCGTCCAGGTTTATGGGACCGGGGTTTATACCCGTTGGAACGGGAGGGAGCTGGTTTTGACTGATCAACTTCGGCGTTGGCGCCTGCTGAGCTTCTTTTACGCCAGAACACGAAAAAAGCCAGGCGGTGGACAGAAGAAGAATAAAATATTTCATAATTTACCTCCTATATATATGACATGGCGGATGACTGCGATGAAATTTTTTTTGAAAACGTACTGTGTTCCCAAAACTTTCCATACAGACGCAGTTGTATATATAAAAAGGCAACTCCAAATTCGATCGAATATATATATTTAGATGATAAAAGTAAACCGGCTGTTAAAACGCCCGTAAATCACGGAATATAGATCAAATATCGCATTTTTACTGCGATATTTGCGAACCCATGAAAAAAAAACTCTGTCCGCAAAACGATCGGACGGGAATGAAAGAGCGCCGGCTATTTTCCTGCGCAGACATAAAATTCTTTTCGTCGATATATTTTTTGTGCACTTCCGCGGCGTGCAGGCAATCTTGAAATGTACGGAGCATCCCGTCAAAAAGCTGGGCGCCGAATAAGCTTTTTCCCGGCATTGCAATTCGGACCTTTTTTCGGTACCGTTTATACACACTTTAAATGAATTATCGGTGTAATGAAGACAAGAATATTTTTAACAACAGTAGGTTTGGCCTTTCTATTCTCGTTTCCACTTTCTCTGCAAGCACAACAAAATGGCGATGGCCGAATTGTTCTTGTTCCCGACCTGATAGAGTCGAAATCTCAAATTCCCCTTTTTGTTCGTATACGGCTGCCGAAGCGGCCGAAAATTGCACTCGTTCTCAGCGGCGGAGGTGCACGTGGAGTTGCTGCTATCGGCATTCTCAAGGTTTTTGAACGCGCTCATATTCCGATCGATCTTCTCGTTGGAAACAGTATGGGAAGCATAATCGGCGGATTGTACGCATCGGGATATTCATCTGCGCAGCTTCAGAAGATGGCCGAAACGACCAATTGGGATGAGGTTTTAAGTTACGGCGATCAGGCCCGGCGCGCAGATATGTTCCTTGATAAAAAAATCGAACGCGACAAAAGTATTTTAGTCTTACGCTTCGACGGTTTGGAGCCGGTCATTCCATCCGCGTTTTCCTCAGGACTAAACCTTACGAATTATCTGAACATTGTAACCTTGCAAGGCATATATCATCCGGATCCCTCGTTCGATGACCTACGAATTCCGTTCCGTGCAACTGCAACCGATCTGGTTTCGGGCAAGAGGGTGGTAATTGATCGGGGAGATTTAACGAGTGCGCTGCGTGCCAGTATGTCCGTCCCGCTGCTTTTTACGACAGTACAAAAAGACACTATGCAGCTTCTCGACGGCGGCCTTATCGGCAATCTTCCCGTAGAAGTCGCCTTTCAAGAAAAGGCGGATATTATCATTGGTGTCGATATGATGGGACCGCTTCGTTCGCGCCACCAGCTTAATACGCCGTGGGAAATAGCAGATCAGATAACGACTATTATGATGCAGGAAGCGAATGAAGTATCGCGTAAAAAAGCCGATATCATGATTACGCCGAAACTCGGCGATCACCTTTCGACGGATTTCACACAGCTCGATTCTCTCATTGACTGCGGTGCAGAAGCTGCGGAGTCGGTTCTTCCGGTTCTCCGGCAGCTTATAAAAACAAAATCGGTACATTCGCCGCGCGACACCTTTTCTTTTGCGAATCCGCACTGGACATTCGATTCGAGTTCGGTGCCCTGGCCCATTCAGCAGCGGCTGCGCGAATATTCCGGTGAGTATAAAGTTTCATACGACGGTATTCTTCATATACTCAATGAGCTCTCTGCAGCGGGCGATTATGATACCGTTGAGGCGATAGCGGACCGCAGTACCGGTGGAACGGATATCTCGCTGCATCTTGTACGATATCCGGTACTGGACAGCGTAACGTTTACCGGCAACCGGATGATTCCTTCCGACACGCTGCAAAACGCATTCCGTTCTATTTTGGGAAAACCGATCAATGCACGGGAGCTGCTGAACGCTCTCGAAAACGTTCTGCGTCTCTACCGGGCTGCAGGTTATTCAATGGCGCGAATTCTTGAAACGCACTATAGCGCTGCCAATCGATGCGGGACGGTAATTCTCGATGAAGGCATGATCGGCCGGATCGATATCAGCGGCACGAGAAAAACACGGGATTGGGTTCTTCGGCGAGAACTGCCGATGA
This sequence comes from Ignavibacteriota bacterium, assembly GCA_003162695.1. GTDB lineage: Bacteria > Bacteroidota > Ignavibacteria > UBA10030 > UBA10030 > Fen-1254. The sequence continues at coordinate 66,117 of PMML01000058.1, forward strand.
CCGTCGGTTCTGTTTTTTCGATCCAAAACGCGAAACAGGGTATCGCAAATTTGAATGCGACCAATTTATTCGAGCAGGTTATTCTATCCGCACATCATGAGGGAAATACGGATGAAGAAAATGTTCTGACTCTTCAAGCGCATGAGAGAAACACCGACCTCATCAGTTTCGGTCTGCGTGTGGATAATGAACGGAATATCCAGCCTTCCATCGATCTCCGGGATGAAAATTTTTTAGGAACTGGATCCGAATTCGGGATTATGGCGGGAGGCGGTTCAAGAAATCAAAGCTATATGGGAGAATTGAAAACAACGCGGATTTTCAATTCCTATTTGACCTTCGGCCTTCAGGGGTATTTTCTCAATAAAGATATCAACGTCTATCGGGATGTCCCGCAGTCCTCTCTCAACGATTTTGAGCGGACGAATGTCGGGGAATACGAGCAGGTTCGCAACGGCGGAACCGTGAGTTTTGGAATGCAGCTTGCACGTCTCGGAAGCCTTATCATTCAGGGAAGAATGGAACATATTAAAATATATAATATTTTAAACAATCCGATTAACGATCAGACCTACGATCTTTCTGCGCTGCGGTTCGGAACGTATGTCGATACGCAGGATAAAGTTCCGTACCCGAATTCCGGCGAAGTTCTCAACCTCTATTATGAATCGGCTCTTGTCGATATCGGCAGCACCGTAGGATATACGAAGTTTTCGATTTCGTATGACAAGTATGTGGCGATTTTCAATACTCTTGTTATGCATCCGCGTGTATGGATCGGTGTCGGAGACAAATCCCTGCCTCTCAGTGAAGAATTTTCTCTCGGTGGGCCTGAAAACTTTTGGGGATATGCCGAAGACGATTCTTTGGGTCGTCAGGTTTTTTTAGCAAGTCTGGAATATCGCTATAAACTCCCTGTTTCCCTTTTTTTTGATACATATTTTAAGTTTCGGTACGACTTCGGAGCAATCCGGTCGATAACGGGGGACGTGGCTCTGGCGGATTTCAAACACGGGCTTGGTGCTACCCTTGCGCTTGATACGCCGGCCGGTCCGGTGGAGTTCTCGGTGGGGGAAGCTTTTTATTCTCGTCCGGAACTTAATCACCTGGTTTGCTGGGGACCCGTCATGTTCTCGTTCAGTATCGGGTATTCGATTCTTGGCGTGCATTGAATAAGTGCTGCCGTGCAACTTGATGCCGTTGCGCATCACCGCAGTGCGGCAGAGCAGCATGACGATATCACGATGATTATCGTTAAATCAGGAGCATCCGGAACATTCTAAATCCTGCATGACAGCTTTTCTTTGTCTTTTCTTGAAAAACTCTCTATATTTTCTTAACGGATGAAGCGATAATAATTTTTGGACTTTTTTGATGTCTACAAAACCTCCTTTACAGTTCCGGGAACATCCTGCGGATTCGCTGGAACGGCTGGCCTCTGCGATTGCATCGACCATACCGGCTCAAGAGCCGAACGATCAAGTTCGTCTTGCGTATTGCCTCTGGGCATGGCTGAATGAACGCCGCGGATCATTGGATCAGGCAGTGCGTGCGGCTGGCGTGCGTACTTCCGTTTCAGTGGAGCAGATGGTGGAAAAAATTGGCCGGCAATTGGAAGAAAAAGGCATCAAACGTTCATGAAGATAAGCCGGCTGCTTTTTCAAAAGAGGCATTCCTATGATCGATTTTAAAACGTTCCTTCTTTCTTTTATTCCGCTCTTTGTCGCTATCGACGTTATCGGCGCTGTTCCGCTTTTCATTTCTCTGACGAACGATATAGAAATGCCGAAGCGCAAACGCTTAATTACAGATTCGACGCTGACGGCGCTGATTATCGCCGTGATTTTTTTACTCGGCGGCAAAATGATTTTCAACTATCTCGGCATTACGGAAAACGATTTTCGCGTGGGAGGCGGTATTCTTCTTCTTATTCTTTCGGTCGTCGACCTGGTATTTTCGTCGGATAAACCAAAAAAGCCGGATACGACCATCGGAGTCGTACCGCTGGGAATTCCGCTGATTATCGGTCCAGCAGCGCTTACGACAATTTTAATTATTGTCGATCAGTACGGCTACTTCATGGCGATTACTTCAATTCTTGTAAACTTAATCATCGTGTGGGCGGTCTTGAGAAACTCATCCCTTCTTATGCGCCTTATGGGAGAGGGTGGATCCAAAGCATTTGCCAAGGTAGCAGCGCTCTTGATGGCGGCCATAGCTATTATGATGATTCGCGTCGGTATGACGGGAATGATCAGGGGAAATTAAGAAGTCGGAATTAAGAATACCGAAAAATTTTATCACCATGAACAATTTACTATTTACAATTCACTTGCTGCACTAGAAAATTGGAAATGCAAATGATCGATCTACTGCATACAATCTTATTGGGCATTATCGAGGGAATAACGGAATTTTTACCCGTCTCCAGTACAGGACATTTACTCATTGCTGAAAAGCTTGGTCTGGGGCATCGCTCGGATTTATTCAACGTCGTTATTCAAGCGGGAGCTATTCTTGCGGTCACAATTATTTACTGGAAACGGCTCTGGTCGCTTCTCGCCGATTTTCAGAAACCGGAGAATCGCGATTATGCACTCAAACTTCTCACGGCGTTTGGAATTACCGGAGCGCTCGGACTTCTTGCCAAGCATCTCGGTTTTCGACTGCCGGAATCGATTACACCGGTTGCATGGGCGCTGCTAATAGGAGGCGTGTATATGCTTGCCGCGGAATGGCTGGCGGCGAGAAAACCCGAAAGCGCATTGATTACATGGCAGGTTGCCGTTGTCGTCGGTCTTGCGCAGGTTGTTGCAGCGGTCTTTCCGGGCGCATCACGCTCCGGCGTGACAATTTTTGCTGCGATGCTTGTCGGCGCAAACAACCGCGCCGCTGCAACAGAATTTACATTCCTCGTCGGAATTCCGACAATGTATGCGGCAAGTGCAAAATTGTTCTGGGATGCATATAAGCAGGGAGGAACCGGAGAAAACTGGACGGATCTTGTCATCGCGTTCGTTGTGGCAACCATTGTTGCATTTGTGGCCGTCAAATGGCTTCTCCGCTATATCCAGACTCACCGCTTTACGGTTTTTGCAGTTTACCGAATCGTTCTTGGTGCGCTTTTACTTTTATTCCTGCAGGGATAAGAGTGCACGGGAAAAAGGATGTATCGGGCTCCGGCTGGTAAGCGGATTCGGGCGGGAAGAGTATGCGCATGAATTTTATAAGCAGCAGGGATTTACGGTCAATGGTTACAGGTTCGTAAAAACTTTTCAGCAGGAGTAGAAAAGCCGTTCGCAAATTTCGGCGTTCGGTTTCTTACACGAGAGTATGGCACGTTTTAAACTTTATATCGAATACGAAGGAACGCGGTTCAGCGGATGGCAGGTGCAAAAAAATGCACGAACGGTACAGGGGGAATTGATCGGCGCTATGAAATCGGTTTTCGGAACCGGCGACTTCGAGTTGTACGGCTCCGGCCGGACGGACGGCGGCGTTCATGCGCTCTGTCAGGTGGCGCATCTTGATGTCAAAACAGTGCTTGCACCGCCGGTGATCCGCATGAAAGTAAACGATCTTCTTCCGGCGGATATCAATATTATCGAAGTGGAAAAAGCAACGCCGGATTTTCATGCAAGACACGATGCGGTTGCGCGCAGCTACCTGTATCAAATTTCCAGGCGGCGAACAGCATTCGGAAAACGCTCTGTCTGGTGGATTAAAGATACGCTCGACGGGGAGAAGATGTGGCAGGCGCTGCAATGTTTTACCGGCTTTAACGATTTTCAATCGTTCAGCGCGGACGATCCGGAAGAAAAATCGACCCGCGTTCAGATCGATTCCGTGGATATGAAAGAAGCGGGAGATTTGATTCTCATCCGCATTGTCGGTTCGCATTTTATATGGAAAATGGTAAGGCAGATCATCGGAACCATCGTTGAAGTCGGACGCGGGAATCTGGCAATGAACGACCTGAAAAGTTTTCTGCATAATGCTTCCGACGAACCGGCTAAATTTACGGCTCCGCCGTCCGGATTGTTTTTGGAAAGAGTCTATTACCGGGGTGATCACCGGTTGAGGGATTTGCGTCCGGTACTGGAAGTCAGTTCACCGATGATTCCCCGGCATCAAGATCAGGAAAAAGACACAAAAGAGAAAAAATGATAATCTTCTGCTGAAAGTTTTAAAAGCGCAATACCAAGAATTTTCAATGTCCTGAAAAATATGAAAATCAGATATTCGTTTATCCCCGTCTGCATTACCATTTTTATTTCAGCCGCCTTTGCGGGGGATCCGCCGGCTCTACGAAGAACGCTGCTGGATGAAGTGCGGCGCCATCCGCAGTTACAAATGCAGGATCTTTATAAATTTGCATTTCAGGCAGCGATGGGCAACGAACATATCATGGCCGATTCCGCGGAAATGGAAAAATATTTATGTCAAGAGCTTGCCGGCATAACTCCCGGCGGTCCGGAAGATTTGGTGGAATATCTGACGCCGGACAGTTCAGCCGTGCGCGTCAACCTGCGGCCGTTTAAGAAATTAAATGGAAACGCAGTGAAGCTTGTTTCGTTGATGATCAAAAGCACGCGTGTTTTTAAGCCTTCACGCGAGAAACTCCGGATCTATCTGGCCGGTATCGAAAAACTTGCAGAGGACGGCCTTATTCCTTTTAAAGCGGAATCGATAAGGACGTATTTTAAGCAGCTTGAGGAAAAACAATTTCCTGCGATGCATCATTCGAAAATTTTTGAAGAAACATATAAACCGGCGTACCGGGTTATTGCCGGATGCTATGTCTCCGATATTCATTGACCGGAGACGGAAATAATTCAACACGAGGCGTTTATGCCGATTTCCTTTGACGATGCTGCGGAACAGTATGTCAAACTCGTTCTTGCGCTCGGTCTGCACGATGCCGATGAGGTCGATGCGTATTTCGGTCCGCCCGAATGGCTGGAAATGGAAAAAGCGCGGAAACGAACGCTTGATCAAATTTCCTATGAGGCAACTCTTCTGTATTCGCAGCTTGCTGTGTCCGAAAAGGCCGATTCAAAGGAAAATGAACTTACTCAACTGCGGCGCCTGTATTTGTCCAAGCAGGTTTCCGCAGTTGGTTCTCGATCGTCCATACTCTCCGGACGCAATCTATCGTTCGATGAAGAAGCACGTGCATTATACGATGCAGTTCCCCCGGTTTTTACGGAAAAATCTTTTCAGGAGATCGTTGCGCACCTGGATGCGCTCCTTCCCGGCAGCGGTCCGATTCCGGAACGGGCAGAGAAGTACCGTCAGCAGTTCGTCATAGAAATGAACGATCTCGATAAAGTATTTCAGACCGCCATTGCAGAATGCCGGTCGCGGACAAAAAAATATATACCGCTGCCGGAACACGATTCGTTCCATATCGAATATGTCCGGAACAAATCGTGGAGCGGCTACAACTGGTTTAAGGGAAACGGCGAAAGTCTGATTCAGATCAATACCGACCTTCCTATTTTTTTAGAACGGGCTGTCGACCTTGCGGCTCACGAAGGATATCCGGGTCATCATGTGTACAATTCGCTTTTAGAAAATGAATTCGCCCGCCGCCGCGGATGGAAGGAATTTACGGTTTATGCATTGTTCAGCCCGCAGTCCCTTATTGCGGAGGGTACGGCGAATTTCGGAATTGAAGTCGCTTTTCCGGGAAACGAACGGATGGAGTATGAACGGGACGTTCTTTTTCCCGCTGCGCATTTGGATGCCTCACAGGCGGAACAGTATTCCGAAGTTCAGGCGCTGTCCGCCCGTCTGGGATATGCCGGGAACGAAGCGGCGCGGAATTATTTAAACGGAGTCATGAGCCGGAGCCAGGCGGTCGAGTGGCTTGTTGCTTATGCACTGATGTCTCCGGAACGTGCAGAACAGCGCACGCGTTTTTTTGATCAGTACAGAAGTTACGTTATCAACTATAATCTCGGCCAGGATCTGGTCAAGCGGTATATCGAAGCGCGCGGAGGGACTGAGGCGGATCCGGCAAAACGCTGGGAGGAATTCGCGAAACTTATTTCATCACCGCGCCTGCCGTCCGGAATGCTCTAAGCATTCGTACAGGAAAGAACAATTTATAACCGAAATGGAAAGATTCTAAAGCACAGAATTAAAGGCCGGATTTCGAATAATCCGGCCTTTATCGTTACATTTCACAGGGTGTTAAAACACAATACCCAGATAAGTAAAGAGCAGCTGGGTCGGCTGTTCTCTTGTATCGGATATCGGAGTAGGATACCCAATTCCGTTTATTGTGGAGGTTTCGGAATTGCTGTAATTCGGTTTGCTTATTAAGAACCTGGCACCAAGGGCAAGATGTCCCAGATCGAACTCAATCATTCCGCCATACGCTAATGCAGTAGCTGACATTGATTGTGTCGTGGAATTATTATAATAATCCGTACTTGTTGCCGACAATTTACCGAAATCAGCGCCGATAAGAGGCGCAATAAAAAAATTAAAGCCTGAAACATTTGCAGTTCCGATTTTCAATCCCAGAAGTGCCATTATAGATTGATATTTTTCAGAATTTCCTGATGATTCATCGGTTGAATTTAAGGCATACAACCCGCTGATTAATAAACCTACCTCTCCGCTTGTAACGAATTGCAGACCGGCTGCAAAACCGGTTTTTGCGTAGCCGGCATTTCCATTAGTAAAGTCTGAACTGGCGAAATCGCCCATGGGAAACGCCGCTCCCCCGAAGATACTGAAGGATGGGGATGGGCCGGAGGCATGTTCCGCAGATTCCTTGGAAGAAATCGACGGTTCGGTTTCGGGCACCAGTTCTTTGCCGTACTTGTCAATGTCAGAAAAGTTATAGACAAAAATATTGCCGTCTGCCGTTTGAATTTTAATGGAAACATTCGGTATGGTTTCAATGATCATTCCATGTATAACGCTGCCGTTTTTCAGATAGACGACATCGCGTGTTGCTGTCTGTGCAAAGAGGCTGGTGACGCAAAATATAATGACGATTCCCACTATGACAAAACGGTAACTTGTTTTCATGAAGAACTCCTTTTATTAAAGATCGTTTTGATTAAAGATCGCAGCCTTTGATATGTAATTGAATAAATAAATGTATGTAAGGCATCTGGCACTCCGCGCGGCAACCTTTTTCGCGCAGGGTTATACACTTTTCAAAATATTTTCTTGAGCTGCTTGATTCCAAATATAAAGCCAGAGGGTAAACGACGCAACGTTTAAAAAATTTTAAGCGGAGAAAAAATAGTCAGTCCTTACCTTCGTTTTTTCTCTGCCGGAACACTTTCATAGAATACTTAATAAAAATTAAGAGCAAAAGCAAATGAGAAAGAATTACCGTGTGATAGAGGTCATGCATTGCGGGAGAAGGACTGATATTTCGGCTCTGAAAGTATGTTAAAAAAGGTTTTTTTGATTACGAAATACAATCATCATTTTTTGAGCCGTTAGAATCCTCCGGCAGAATGCTCGTGTATTTGATCCAATTATTTTGTCTTTAATATGCCGGTATATGTAATTTTATGTCCGCGGTATCGTCGTTTGCCAAATAGTGCCGCTTCAAATATGCAGTATTGTGTTTTGCTTTGCAGAAGTGCGTTATTTTCGCGGCNNATGGAATACAATATCATTTTTTAGGACTGGCACTAAGATCTTTGATGACCTGCCCAACGATTCATTTTTTCAGCAAACCGCCAAAGAAAGGCAGTTGTCTTTATTCAGGCTGGTTTTTACCTGTTTTCCTATAAGCATGGCAGGAATGAGAGGCGATTTCTTTGTATCTTATACATTATGTCTCCGATTAAATCGAAAATCCCCATAAACGAACGTCCGTTTAATGACAGGTTGATGGACGAAATCAATTATCGCATGTCGCATGTCGAGGAAATCGATGTCGGCGGCAAATCGATTCCACGCTATGCGGGAGAATTCTGGACTTCCAAACAAAGGCAGGCTCATTCACTCCATGAAATCTCGTATCGTGCGTGCTTTAAACCGCAGTTGCCGAAGTTTTTTATAGAACTCTTAAGCAATACCGGCGATACGGTGTACGATCCGTTCAGCGGGCGCGGCACGACCGTGCTTGAAGCAGGACTTCTGGGTCGCCGCATCGCAGCAAACGATGCGAATCCGTTGAGCGCTCTGTTCAGCCGTCCGCGATTCGAACCTCCAACAATTGAAAAAATCGAAGAGCGTCTTGCTTCTGTCCCTATCGACGAACATGCCGAAGCCGATATCGATCTCTCGATGTTCTATCACTCTGCCACGGAGGCAGAGATCGTATCGCTGAAAGACTTTTTGCAAAGCCGAAAAGATGCGGGGCAGGAAGATGACGCGGATAGATGGATCCGCATGGCGGCGACCAACCGCCTGACCGGTCATTCTCCCGGATTCTTTTCCGTGTACACATTGCCGCCGAATCAGGCGGTAAGTCCGGCAAGTCAGAGAAAAATCAACGAGCGTCTTAAACAACGGCCGGAGTACCGGGATGTGCGAGCGCTTATTCTTAAAAAATCAAGAGCCCTTCTCGGCGACCTGACACCGGATGATCGCCAGAGATTGTTAAAGGCGGGAGAGTCTGCGCGCTTTCTGAGCTGCGATGCAAGGGCAACGAAAGCGATAGGGGATCAATCCGTTCAACTGACCGTAACCTCGCCTCCGTTTCTCGATGTGGTCGATTATACGCAGGACAACTGGCTCCGGTGCTGGTTCAACGGCATCGATGCGGAAGAAATCGAAAAGAAGATTACGTCTTCACGGACGCCTGAAGAGTGGTCTGCAGTCATGTTCGGGGTTTTTCGTGAATTATTCCGCGTGACAAAGCCACGCGGATTTGTCGCTTTTGAAGTCGGCGAGGTGAAAAAGAAAATCATGCTCGATGAGATCGTTGCACCGCTCGGTATGAAGGCTGGATTCAAATGTATAGGCATCGTTCTCAACGAGCAGCGGTTCACCAAGGAAAATATCAAAACTAGAAATAATAATCAGGACATCATAGATGAATCTGTTATCATTTTTAGAAAATAGTTGTACTTATTCAATTATTTTTGTATCTTTTAGCCTATACAACTAAAAGGCTATAAATTATGGAATCTGCAAAGACAATTGCAGGTGTAACACTCCCCCAGAATTATTCCCTCGTTAAAAAATTCTCGGTTTTTACTGTTAAAATTGGCACGCGAGAAATTCCAAAATACGAAGCGGAATTTTGGACTTCGAAGCAACGACAATCATCATCATTGCATGAAATTTCATATCGAGCTTGCTTTAAAGCTGAAGTTCCGCATTTCTTTATTGAGTGGTTGACTAAAGTAGGTGATACGGTGTATGACCCGTTTAACGGACGGGGGACGACGATTATTGAAGCTGCATTGCTTGGAAGGAAAATTATCGCTAACGATATTAATCCATTAAGTGAGATTCTTTCTCACCCTCGTTTAACGATACCAAATTTCGCTCAATTACAAGAACGTCTTAAAAAAATTAAAATTGATTCAAATGCAAAAGCAAGCATTGATTTATCAATGTTCTTCCATAATAAAACCGAATCAGAGATTGTTTCGTTAAAAAACTATCTTCATAAAAGGCATACTACCAAAAAAGAAGACGATTTAGATCGTTGGATACGGATGATTGCAACAAATCGATTGACAGGGCATTCAATAGGTTTTTTTTCGGTATATACTCTTCCACCAAATCAAGCAGTTAGTCAAGATAGTCAGAAAAAAATTAATAAACGGTTAAGGCAAAGGCCAGAATATCGAGATACACATGCAATAATTTTAAAGAAGTCAAAAGCTCTTTTAAAAAAGATAGGAATAAAAGATATTTCAACTCTTAATAAAATTAATAAAACAGCAAAATTNNCATTCGTGAATCAAGAGATGTTCAAGGCTGGTCTTTGATGATGGAAGATGTTCTGCGAGAATTGTTTAGAATTACTAAAAAAGGTGGATGGGTTGCTTTTGAAGTTGGTGAAGTCAGAAATGGCACTCTCAAACTTGAAGATATTATATTACCGATTGGTGAATTAGTTGGTTTTAGATGTGAAGGTATTCTTATCAATATCCAGAAATTTACTAAAACTGCTCATATATGGGGCGTACATAATAATAGCGAGGGCACTAATACTAATCGTATAATTCTATTCAGGAAGGGCTGATATGAAATCAGGGGCGCTACTAAAGAAAGCCAGACGTTGGCAACCTTGCATCAATGATGCACGTGGCAAAGACAAAAAAGCGTTTCTTAATTTTTTAATTAAATACTGTGTTGGCAAGAAAAACGCATTATCCATAAAAAAAATCTTGGAGTTGTTAAAAAGAAAGTTATCAAAACGATATTCACGAGGCTCCTTCCAGCAGAGTATTATCGTCCCCCTAAAAGAACAGCAAGATTTTTGCATCGGAACCGATCCTTCTCATGGCGTATATTTTATCATTGATGGTGAAGATGCAACAACAGCAATAAACTTTTATCGCAATCGAATACGCGCAGAGCAAAAACATTTACGAAATCTCAAAACTATTGCAAAAAGACATAATTTATTAAAAGGAATACAAAAAAAGGAATCAACAGGACAATCTAAATCCATATATTTTGACGAGTCGGGGACACCTTCAGTAAAAGACATTAAGTCTGATCCTTTTTTCATAGTTGGTGCATTAAT
>PMML01000029.1:0-91871 GCA_003162695.1 Ignavibacteriota bacterium
TCACAAATATTTGTTACGCTGAGTAGTTATATTTATCTCTATAAATGGCACTTCTTGGCAGTGTTACATTTTGCCTTGCGACAGGTAGAATTCATGAACGAAGTGTTTTACCACACACCCCTAAATCCCCTCTCGCTACCATGCGAGCTGAGCACAGAGGGGACTTATCCGCACACGCCACTCCCCTCTGTGTGCGAGATTGTAGCGAAGGTGAGAGGGGTTGGGGGTGTGTCAAAAAGGATCGTCGCACAACATGAGTCCGAAAACGTCTCATTTTATTCCAAAGTGTAACACCACTCGACGGTAATATCCGTCGTGGCGTTCAATTGAACGCTCATCACGTGACTTCGGGAAAAGTAACACAGTCTTAAAAGAAATATGCCCTTGTTGCTATTTTGGGGAAGAACATATTGAAATAATCGGGGGGGACAAATGAAACAGAATGCTATCGTTCCGATTGAACATATTGAACGGCAAATTTTTATGATTCACGGGCAAAGAGTATTGCTTGACAAGGACCTCGCCTCTCTTTACGGAGTCCAAACACGCGATCTCAACAAAGCAGTCCGTCGAAACATTGACAGGTTCCCTCAGGATTTTTCGTTTCAATTGAGCAAGGAGGAATTCGAAAACTTGATGTTCCAAATTGGAACATCAAGATGGGGCGGCACACGTAAAATGTTGCATACCTTTACGGAACTTGGCGTAGCGATGCTTTCAAGCGTGTTGAAAAGCAAACGAGCCGTCCAGGTAAAGATTCAGATTATGCGCACATTTGCCGCATTACGGGAATTACTTACAGCGCATAAAGATATTGCTCGAAAACTAGAGGAAATGGAGAAAAAATACGATCAGAAATTTACGATCGTATTCGAAGCGATACATCAGCTTCTTGTTCCACCCGATCCCCCAAAACAGAAGATCGGATTTTAGTTTGATATTCCAACATTCAGGAATATCCGTCTCGATTCGGAAACCGGTTGGAACGCGACATTACGGCAAAAAAAATGAGTAATGAACTGATGTTACACGCGGTCTGAAAAACACACAATAAAGTAAAGTTGTCATACCCGAATGCCTTCATCGGCCTGCCTGCGTGACTTCGTCAGCAGTCAGGCAGGGTATCCAGTTCTTCTGGATTCCCACTAATAACTCGTGGGAATGACAATCTTTTTCTTTTATGCGTAGAATCAGTAAAGAAAGAACTCTTAAAGAAAAATGAAATTTCATTCCTAAATCCGAATACACAAAAAAAGAGAATCCAATGACCGACCAAAACTTTACCGAAATCTCAAAACGTTACCGGGAAACTTCCATTATTCAAAACTCCGCGGCAGATATTCTGTTCGCGCTCCTGGATATCAAAGATAAAGAGAGTGTTCTGGATGTGGGCTGCGGGACCGGGAATCTGACAAAGAAGATTTATGACAAATCGCACGGATATATCGCCGGAGTCGATCCCTCGGAAGGGATGATAAACGAATCATGGAAGCATTACGGGAACGAAATGCATTTCCAATTAGGTTCTGCAGAAAGTATTCCCTTTGAAAATAAATTCGACGTCATTTTTTGCAATTCCACTTTTCAATGGGTCACCGATGCAAACAAGGCAGTTCGGAATTTTTATAAGGCGTTAAAATCACACGGAAGGATCGGAATTCAGGCGCCCGCCATGCAGGATTATTGCCCCAATTTTGTTCTGGCAGTTGATGCAATAAAGAATCATGAGACATTTGGACAGACATTTAAACATTTCAAAAGTCCGTGGCTTTTTTTAAACAGTTCTGCAGAATATGCCGGTTTATTTCAGCAGCAGGGCTTCAGAGTCCCGTTTTGTGAGATACAAACCATAGAAACAGTTCATACTCCGGAGGAAGTTTTTAAGATCTTCGCTTCCGGTGCGATAGCCGGATATTTGAATAAAGCATATTATAACTGCGAAATTTCGGACGATTATATACGCGATTTTCAGGATACTGTCCGGAGTGAATTCAAAAAGCAGGCGCATGACGACGGAATGATAAGACTTGTTTTCAATAGGATATTCTTGATAGCCATAAAAGAATAACGCTGCAAATTGCTGTTCCAAAGTTGAAAGCTTGGGATCGAGTTTTAAAATGTCCATCTGCGAGATGGACTCTACGTCAACAACATGTTTTTTTACATAGAGTCCGGCGCGTTGCCGGACTGAAGTGGGATTTAAAACCGAGCATAATAATATATAAAATAACCTCTCAATGAGAATGGCTTCCTTTATATCCTTAGCAATCTTTTCCATCGCTCTAAGCTTGCTTTGCCTTTGTATTATATTCGTCTCTTTTAGCGGGCATCCGATATGGGGTCTCTGGATTTTTATACTTTCCCTTATTGGGGCACCGGCGTTTCTTTATCTATCAATGCTCTTTTGGAGAATCAGACGATTTCCAATAGGAACTTCCATCCATGGCGAGATGAGAATGACAGCTGGGAAAATTTTGATATTCCTTATGTCACTTGTCGTTGCGCTGATCTGCTTTGCCGGCCTTTCTATGTCCCTAGCAATGTCGCTAATATTTCTGACAGACATGCCTCGCTGGGCATCAGATATTGTCTATGCCGCAAGCTTTATAGCGTCTGCAATTATTGGCTGGTTTATCTTTAGACGGTCATTGGAAAGATGGGGACTTTCATCTTCAAAGAATTGATTGAAGAAAAGAAAGAGTAACTTTCGTTGTTTGGCAGTGCCCATGGAAAGGTGTCCTTAAAACACATCATATTTCTTAAGAAATTCATATACTTTTTTGACCACGTTGAAAAGGTCCCTTATAATCTGCTTATCTGCAACCAGCGATAAATCAACGCAATCTGTGCAATCACAGTGCAATATGTACAATCACCTTAGGTATGTTCCCATACGATGATACCGCCGTGAGAGGCCTTCATTAAAGATTTAACCACAAGGAAATAATACTTGACATACTGTGCAACATACAGTATATTAGCGTCGTATAGTATAGAGGAGAACGAAATGGAAATAGATGTGGCTAATCTTGAAATCGAAATGAATCGCGGGTTCCTGCAAATTTTGGTTCTCCTGGCTCTTGAGCAAAAGATGTACGGATATAAAATGATAAAGTATTATGAGCAGCATGGTTATACGGTTGAAGAAAACACTCTTTATCCCATCCTCCGCAGACTTGAAAAGAACGGCTTGATCAAGAGTGAGTGGGATGTCAGCGGTGACAGACCGAAGAAGTTTTATCATATCACCGCTTTGGGACGTTTGGTGCGGAAAAAAGCCCTCGCGATTTGGGGGGAACAAAACGATATGCTTAAGAATATCATGGAGGTCAACTCTCATGTATCAAAATCTTGAAGATTACCTTAATGAAATCAGCCATTATCTGGCTGTGAAGGAAGGATCCGGTGAGATACTTTCTGAAATAAGAAGCCATATCCTCGAAAAAACAGAAGAAAAATTCGGCAGCGTGACCGAAGAAGAAGTGGGCAAGGTCATCTTAACGTACGGCCTGCCCCGGCAGGTTGCCGCAAAATATTTAGACGATGTTGAAATCGTTTCCCCCGCTCTTAAAAGGTATCTTTTTTTCTATACCGGAATTCTTTTCTTTTGTCATTCTGCCATGGCCTCCCTTGCATACCTGTTGAAGATAAGCATGCTGAGTTTTCCCTTCCTGTATATCCCCAGTATGGATGTGTGGCAGTTTCTTGCTTATTTGCCTATGGCTTTTGTCTATGACCTCGGGCTCGTTGTAATCGTTCTGTATTTCGTAACCCAGCGTAATAATGAAACGCGTCTTCCCTGGCCGAAATTATTCTCAATCCGAACAAGTCAAAATGGATTGAAAAAACCCAAGGTCGCTTTTCTGATTTTCATTCTGCTCGCTTTTACTACTCTTCTGTATTTCTTCATCCGCTATGGTGCGATCTTTTTTGTTTCAATGAACGATCCCGCTCATCCGGTACCCCTGTTCGGCCCCGATGCTTCAACGTACTTTTCCATTCTTTTTCTTTCTATGCTGGCGTGCGAAGCCGCAGGATATGCATTACGTTTTATCAACCTCTCACGATGGCTTGATCTTATCAGGGTTTCGGTCATTCTGTTTTTACTCCAGTTCGTATGGAATGCCCCTATGAAAGTCGATTTTCCAAAAATTCATGGTGTTGATGTACAATTTACTGCAATGATATTTCTCTTAATTTTTACGATTCATATCGCTTTCAGGTTTTTAAAAAATCTCATTTCAATTATTCACAAATAGCATGCCGAGAACGAACTCGAGGTGACTGATAAGGAAATTAGTCTATGAAAAATATCATATCGCTTTTTACTCTTGTTGTACTCGCCTCCATAATCGTGTCTGTTTCTGCATATGGGCAGAAAGATACCCCGGTGCCGGCGGTTTTCGTTATAAACAATGTTGCAATCGTTGATGTTGAAAGCGGAACACTCAGGGAAAACTGCTCTGTCATCGTTTCGGGTGATACCATTCAACAAATCACGAATCGGCTCAACACTTCTATGCCGGGCACATCAACAAAGATTATTGACGGCAGGGGACTATTTCTTGTGCCCGGATTATTCGATGCACATGTTCATTATATCGACCCGCCTACTTTCGGACCCATGATGATTGCAAATGGAGTTATCTTCGTCCGGGATATGGGCAATTCCACAAATGAAGTAATTGCGCTGCGCAACAAACTGAAGAACAAGGAAATCCTTGGTCCGGAAATGATAGTAACGGGATCTATCCTTGACGGCAATCCGCCTCAGATACCTCACATTTCAATTCCGTGCGGAACACCTGAAGAGGGAAGAAAAGCGGTGCGCAAACAGGTTGAAGCCGGAGTGGATCAGATTAAAGTGTACAGCGGTCTTAAGAAGGATGTCTTCCTGGCAATTGCCGATGAAGCCGGTAAACTCGGGGTCAAACCCGTCGGACATATCCCTGAGTCGATTTATATCGAAGATGCAGCGAATGCCGGGTTAAAAAGTTCAGAGCATCCTTTCGGTTTTGGAAAGATCATAGCGAAACTGCTCGGTGAGCCGGTGCATCTAACCACGCAAGGAATGGGTACAGATGTTCCATATTTTCTAAGACTGAACGAGGTGAACAGGGAAGAATTCAGAACAACACTAAAAAGGATCGGTGCAACCGGCATGCATGTTTGTCCGACACTTGTCGTGTTTAAGCACGGCGCCCACCTTAAAGAAATATTCTCCGGCAATTATACTAAGCTGGAATACGTTTCACCGATGATAAAGGGAATGTGGAAAGCTCTGTGGGGTAATCAGCCGGAAAATGAAATAGTCGGAAAACTCGTTCCACCTCTGGAGAATATCGTTAAAGAGTTAGACTTGAGCGGCATACCTCTCATGATCGGGACAGACCTGCTCTCACCCGGCGTTATTCCGGGATATTCTGTACACGAGGAGATGGTATTGTGGCAGGACGCCGGAATTTCTCCGGCAGAAATATTGCGGAGCGCAACCATTGTCCCCGCAAAGTTCATGGGCGTGAACAATCGTCTTGGCACTGTTGACAGAGGAAAAACGGCTTCTTTCATTCTCTTGAGGTCCAATCCGCTCGTGGATATCAAAAATATCGATCAAATCGAAGGTGTATTTCTGCGGGGCCGCTATTTTAGCCGGACTGATCTGGATCTGCTCCTGCAAGATGTAAAGAAAGCTTGCCAGACGTTATAATAATAAAAGATTTCGTATATTCACGGTTGCAAATAATCGATACTTATTGAGCCGCCCATGAGAGACATCGTTACAATCCTCTTTAACGACTTCGAAACATTGGATGTTTTCGGCCCGATCGAAATATTGGGACGGATGCCGCAGCATTTTAATCCGGAATTCTATTCACTCGACGGCGGCATCGTCACAAGCTCACAAAAAGTGCAGATTGTAACAAAAGCATTTTCCGAAATGCATTCCGTATCATATATCCTGGTTATTCCCGGCGGGATCGGAACGAGAAATTTGATCAAGGATACCCGCTTTATCGACGCTCTTGCTCAATTCGCCGGGAAGGCGGAATTCATATTGACGGTCTGTACCGGTTCCATTCTTTTTTCAAAGACCGGATTATTGGACGGGAAAAAAGCAACGTCAAACAAGCGGGTGTTCGCATGGACAGGAAAAGAATCCCCGAAGGTTCAATGGGTCAAGAATGCCCGATGGATTAAAGACGGCAACATCTACACAAGTTCCGGAGTCAGCGCAGGAATCGATATGACTCTCGGCTTTATCTCCGATCTCCTCGGATATGAGACTGCAAAGCAGCAAAGCATTGAAATTGAGTATACCTGGAATGAAAATCCGGAATCAGACCCGTTTGCAGAATTATATTGATTGCAGTGCACACAACGCCGCTATAGCAGCCGTCTCCGTGCGAAGACGGCGCGTACCGAGCGAGACAGGAATAAATCCAGCGGATTCGGCTTTATAAATTTCCGTTTCTGAAAAACCGCCTTCCGGACCGATCGTTATTAAAACAGTTTTTAAAGAAGTGTAATTCTTGAGAATGGAATGCAGCGTTTTGGCCGCGTCCGTTTGTTCATGCGGGACGCAGGCAAGCTCATAATTGTTTTTCGTTTTCAGCAGTTCGTCGAATTTTACAACCGGCGTTATTTCCGGCAGCCTGCTTCTGCCGCATTGTTTCATCGCTGCCAGTGCTATTTTGTTCATCCGTTCCTGTTTGTCACGGCGGGAGATCGTTCTTTCGGACAGAAGCGGAATTATACGGCAAACGCCGAGTTCTGTCGCTTTTTCTATAAGAAAATCGATTCGCCCCGGATTTTTCAGCGGCGGGACCGCAAGCGAAACGGCAATTTTCATTTCATTGTATTCTTGATGTACTGCTTCGATTCGGCACAGAGTCGTTGCAGAACCGATTTGCTCGATGACAGTATCGAACATGCGGCCTTTGCCGTCGGTTATAAAAACCACTTCCCCTTCTTTTTTGCGCAGAACGCGCGCAAGATGTTTCGACTCGTCGCCGCGAAGTGTGATTTCGCTGCTGCCGATATCATTCGATTGTGCGTAGAAGTATTCCATAATTTTATAGCCGACGCCGGCCTGTCCGACCCTGATGCAGTCATTCAGGTGGGTGACGTCGCATGTTGTCCGGCTGCGAGCCGGACTCTACTTTTTTCCGGTCAAAACGACGTATCAAAATCGATATATGCCTGCGCTTGACCGCGATTGTTGATAGCTGCTTCGGTCCGGATGGTGAATCCATACGGAAACAGGAAATGAAATCCTGCGCCATAACCGGAATAAACCGGCTGCTGATTGAGAACCTGATTGCGGTACCAGACTGTTCCCGCATCTGCAAAAATGCTGAAATATATTCCGTAACGCAATCGCCGAAATCCCGGAAGAGGTATATAATCGGCATCGTATGAACGCGGGCTCAGGAGCGGCAGCCGCAATTCCATTGTCCCGCCAAGCCGGTCCTCCCCTTCGAAAATGGTATTGAAATATCCCCGTATCCGATCATCGTAACCGAAGAAAAAATGCTGATAGGGAGGAATTAACCCGCCCCACTCGAAAGATCCGAGCGCCCGGAAGCCGAGACCTCCATTTTCACCGATTCCGATAAAATGTTTGATGTCGAATGCCGAGGCGGATGTATTGACGGCATTATCTCCGTACCCGTATTTCACAAAAGAAAGCGCTACCAGCGTCCCCCGTGTTGTATATTCGACGTCGTTTCGCGTGTCATACCGGTAGGCAAAGACCAGATCGGGAAAAGCATCGCGCCCCGAATGCGAGACCGTTCTTCCGATCAATGCATCGTTCACCTGCCAGACCTGATATTCTGCCGTTACATAGAAATTCTGATCGTACCCGAATCGTTTTCCGATTGTTTCGTTGATGTCAAAATTGTTATTAAGATATTCTCCGTAGGTGGGACTCAAATTATGTACCTTTTGTCCGATTATGGACGAGGAAAAATAAATATCGTCGTCCGCCGTCAATTTTGGATTTTGATATGAAAGAGCAGCCCAACGATCGTATCCGGAACCGATCTGAGCTGAAATTTTTTCATTGCACCCTCTGAAATTATTATCAAGGACGCTGATACCGTAATACAATTTCGAAATATCGTGGTACTTCAAACCGAGCACGGGATACGGCAATAAATACCACCGTTCGGTAACGACAACAAAGACCGTTGCCTGCCCGCCCTCGACGGTATAATCGATATCGACCTTATTGAACAAACCGAGATTATAGATCCGGTCCCTATCCCGCTTCATGACTTCCAGCCGGAGCGTATCCCCCGTATGCAGCTTCATCTCCCGCCGTATGACATATTCTTTCGTCACGTCGTTGCCCGCAATTTGGATATCCTTTATGACGAAAAGAGAATCGTCCGCGCTTTGCGCGCAGAGAGAAGC
The DNA here is from genome assembly GCA_003162695.1 of Ignavibacteriota bacterium. Lineage (GTDB taxonomy): Bacteria > Bacteroidota > Ignavibacteria > UBA10030 > UBA10030 > Fen-1254. The sequence goes on from PMML01000029.1 coordinate 8,419, forward strand.
AAGAGGCATGACCAGCAGAAAAAATACGTATGTTCGGAGTTTCAAATTCGATTTCTCAGTTTGAAGAATGCTTTTTCAATTTTGGTACATATTCTCAAGCCTTCATCAGCCTTGTGAACTCTACTGCGATGCATCGATCCATGATGACCGCAATGCCCGCGGACTCCGCTTCTTGAGCGGCTTTTTCATTGACAACTCCCAATTGCATCCAGACTGCTTTTGCATGAACGGCAGCAGCATCATCGACGATTTCCCCGATGGCATCGGATGCACGAAAAATATCGACGATATCGATCGGCCGTCGTATGGATTGAAGATCGGGAAAGCATTTTTCCCCTTCGATTTCCGTATAGTTCGGATTGACCGGAATAACGGTATATCCCTTAGAAAGAAGAAATTGTCCGATGCGATAACTGTCCCGGTACGGCTTCTTCGATGCACCGACAAGAGCGACGACTTTCGCTTCGGTCAATATTTTACGGATCACTGCGTCGTCTTCAATCGGCATGTTCGACCTTTAATCCGGCTGTATGACGGATTCTGATTTCGCACCGGTGTCCGGCTGCGAGTCGTCGCGAAGTGACTCCTTCGGAGGACTCTACGATTTTGCATATTCTTCTATCGGAGGGCAGGTGCAGATGACATTCCTGTCGCCGTACGTATTATTGAGACGTCCGACCGGCGGCCAGTATTTTCGTCTTTCCAATCCCGGCACGGGATAGGCCGCTTGCCGGCGCGAATACGGATGCGGCCAGGTGTCGCTGGAGACAACTGCAGCCGTGTGCGGCGCGTTCTTGAGCGGATTGTCCTTTTTATCTGAAATTCCATCTACAATATCCTGAATTTCTTTTCGAATAACCGACATGGCTTCGATAAAACGATCCAGTTCCGCTGTCGGTTCGCTTTCCGTCGGTTCGATCATNNGCATGAAATCCAAAATCCATCAAGCGCTTTGCAATATCTTCCACATCGACACCCGATGCATCTTTCAACGGCTTCATATTGAGAATAAACTCATGGGCGACACGGTTGTGCGCGCCTTGATACAACACAGGATAAAATTTCTCCAGTTTCGATTTTAGATAATTCGCGTTGAGAATGGCATACCGCGTGGCTTCTTTGAGACCTGCAGTTCCGAGCATCCTGCAATATGCATACGAAATGAGCAAAATATTTGCGCTTCCCCACGGGGNNTTCAGGTTCGCGCCGTCCATATAGACGAGCCCGCCGTTGTTGTGAATAATACTGCAAATTTCCTTGATGCGTTCTTCAAAAACCCCGTGCGTCGACGGGTACGTTACCATCAGTGCGGCGAGCGTGTCCTTATATTGTACCGCCTTCTTCTGAAGATCGTCCGCATCAATATTGCCGTTCGCATCGCATGCGACGACGACCACCTGCATTCCGGCCATAACCGCGCTGGCAGGATTCGTGCCGTGTGCGGATGCAGGAATAAGAACAACCGTGCGCTGTTCCTGACCGTGATCGCGGTGATAGGCGCGTATGACCATCAGTCCCGCAAATTCTCCCTGCGCGCCGGAATTCGGCTGCAGGGAAGCTGCAGAAAAACCTGTCGCTTTGCAAAGTATTCTTTCCAGTTCCGCAAAGATTTCTCTGTACCCGGCGGCCTGTTCCTGGGGAACAAACGGATGCAGGTCGGAGAATTCCCTCCAGCCGAGAGGAAACAGCTCCGCGGCTGCATTGAGCTTCATCGTGCACGATCCGAGCGGAATCATGGATGCGGTAAGAGAGAGATCTTTATTCTCCAGGCTTTTTATATACCGCATGAGAGCCGTTTCCGAACGGTACGAATGGAACACAGGGTGCTGCAAGTAAGATGAAGTCCGCTCCAGCGAATGCGGGAACGAGACGACCGCCAGGCGGTATTGATTGATATAGGAAACGTTTCGGAGCGGATTGTTTTTTACTTTTCCAAATATGCGGACAAGCGCTTCGATATCTTCAAGCGTCGCGGTTTCATCGAGCGAGATGCCGATATATTTATCTTCCACAAACCGGAGATTGTACCCCTCCGCGCGCGCAAGCTCAAGGATCGTCACTGCCTGTTTTTTGTTTTCCGTTTCTATGCGCAGCGTGTCAAAATACATATCGTTCAACTGCGCATAGCCGCATTTGAGCAGCTCCCCGTCCAATACTTTTGCAAGCCGGTGAACACGGGAAGCAATTTCCCGGATTCCTTCGGGACCGTGATACACCGCATAGAAGCCGGACATAATCGCCAAAAGCGCCTGAGCCGTGCATATATTCGACGTCGCTTTCTCGCGCCGGATGTGCTGCTCTCGCGTTTGAAGCGCCATTCTGTACGCACGGTTGTTTTGCGTATCGATCGACACGCCGATGATACGTCCCGGCATGCTCCGTATATATTCGTTTTTGACGGCAAAATACCCGGCATGCGGCCCGCCGTAGCCGAGAGGCAAACCGAACCGCTGCGTACTGCCGACTACGATATCCGCACCCATCTCGCCTGGAGGAACAAGAAGCGCAAGTGCGAGCAGATCGGCTGCAACAACTGCAATCGCACCTGCTTGATGGACTTTTTCGATAAACTTCCGGTGATCGGAAACAGAACCGTCTTCCGCCGGATATTGTATCAGCGCGCCAAAAAAAGACCCGTCTAATTTCACCGTGTCGGGATTGCCGACGACAATTTCAATCCCGTGCGGGACCGCCCGCGAAAGGATGACATCGATAGTTTGACGCAAGCAGCGTGAAGAAATAAAAAACTTGCCGGCAGATGAGTTCGGAGATTTGTTGACCAGGCCGTATGCCATGCTCATTGCCTCCGCCGCAGCAGTTCCTTCATCGAGCAGAGATGCGTTGGCGACCGGCATTCCGGTCATATCCGCTACCATGGTCTGGAAATTCAGAAGCGCTTCCAGCCGCCCCTGCGAAATCTCCGGCTGGTACGGCGTATACTGCGTGTACCATCCCGGATTTTCAAAGACATTTCTCTGAATCGCGCCCGGCACGATGCAGCGGTAATAACCCTGACCGAGATATGATTTAAGAACGGTGTTCTTGCCGGCAAGAACGCGAAGATCATTCAAATTTTCGAATTCCGTTTTCGGCGCTTCGTTCTCCGGACTTGCAGAATTCAAAATATTCTGCGGTACGGTCTCGTCTATCAAGCGATCCAGCGAATCGATTCCGACAGCTGTAAACATTTCAGCAAGGTCGCTTTCCTGCGGTCCGATATGACGTTTTAAAAATTCGTTGCTCTGCGTTCTTGTGTTCATAGGATTTATTTTCTATATCTTTCCCGGAATGTGAGCGCTCTCGATAGATTTTAATGCCTCGGCTGCTGCTAATTGTTCCGCCTCTTTTTTACTCCGGCCTGTTCCGGAGCCGTACGTTTGACGGCCGAGACAGACTTCGCAGGTAAACCGCCTGTCATGTTCGGGACCTTCCTCTTTGACAACACCGTAGCGGGGAATATCCAGACCGTGCGCCTGTGCATATTCCAGCAGAGTGCTTTTATAATTGTCGTCGAACATAACGCTGTCCAGATCGTTCAAGAGCTTATCCCGCACGAACTGACCCGCTACCTCCAGCCCGCCGTCAAGATAAAGCGCGCCAATGACCGCTTCGAATGCATCGGCCAGAATGGATTCCGAACCGTTGCCGATCGATTGAGCAGCGCTGTGGCTCAACAGAAGATAATCGGCAAGCTGAAGATCGCGTGCATGCAATGCAAGTATTTTTCGGTTGACCAGCCGGGAACGTACTTTTGTCAGGTATCCTTCTTCTTTATTGGGATAGAGGAGATACAATTTTTCGGCGACCACAAAATTTAGAATCGAATCCCCCAAAAACTCCAGGCGCTCGTTGGATTCCCATTGAAAAGAAAGAAATTGAAGGTAGGAGCGATGGACGAGGGCTTGAAGCATATGCCGCCAGTCCCTCGGATGATATCCGAGTGTCGTTTGAAATTTCGCGAAGTCGAAACCTTTTTCCCGGAAATGCCGGATCAATTCCTTGAGATGAGCATCACGGGAAAGAATCGTTAATCGAAATAATTGAAATCGGCTGCGAATCTGATTCACTGCTTGCGTCAAGTGAACATTCTCCGCCCTTTCACGTTCTGCGGGAAAGGGTTATTGCTCGTATCTGCGGAAGAGAAGGCTCGCGTTATGGCCGCCGAATCCAAATGTGTTGCTGACGGCCACGTCGATCTTCCAGTCTTGCGCCTTGTTCGGAATATAATTCAAATCGCATTCCGGATCGGGCGTTTCCAGATTGATTGTCGGGTGCACCTTGTTTGTTTGAATTGCCATGATGGTGGCAACCGCCTCGACGGCACCCGCCGCACCAAGGAGGTGGCCAGTCATCGACTTTGTTGAATTGAGCGCCAGTGCTTTTGCATGATTACCGAACACCGTTTTCAGCGCAGCCGTTTCCGACCTGTCGCCGACCAGCGTCGATGTCCCGTGTGTATTGACATGATCGACTTCTTCCGGCGTCAACCCGCCGTCGCGCAAAGCAGTGCGCATCGACCGCACAGCGCCTTCGCCGCCGGGGGCAGGTTCCGTAATATGATGCGCGTCGGCTGTAAAACCGATACCTGCAAGTTCCGCATAAATTTTTGCTCCGCGCCGAACAGCATGGCCCAATTCTTCAAGGATAAGAATACCGGCTCCTTCGCCCATTACAAAACCGTCCCGATCTTTATCAAACGGCCGGCTCGCTTTCTGCGGCGCATCATTACGCGTCGAAAGAGCTTTGAGAGCGTTGAAACCGCCTATACCCATTGGGCAAATGGCCGCTTCACCACCGCCGGAGACCATCACGTCCGCATCGCCGCGCTGAATCAAAATAGCAGCATTGCCGATGGAATGTGACGAAGTCGCACATGCAGAAACGACTGCATAATTCGGTCCTTTAAGACCGTAAATCATTGAAATTCTCCCTGCAGCAATATCCGGTATAAGCATAGGAATGAAGAACGGGCTGATATGCGCCGGCCCGTTGGCTTCCACAAGATTCATGAATTGTCTATGGTACGTCCACATGCCTCCGATGCCCGAACCATAAATAACTCCGATGCGTTCGCAGTCTTCCTTCGTAAAATCTATCCCGGAATCCTTCACAGCTTCCTGACATGCCACAAGTCCATACTGCGTGAATTGATCGACTCGCTGTGCCGTCTTCCTGTCTAAAAATTTCAGCGGATCGAACCCCTTCAATTCACAGGCAAACTTCGTTTCATATTTTTCGGTGTCGAAATACGTAATGGGAGCCGCCCCGCTCTTGCCTGCGAGCAATGCCTGCCAATACTCCTGGACGGAATTGCCGATAGGCGTAAGAACGCCCATTCCTGTTACCACGACTCTCCGCTGTGTTCCACCGAATCCCATATTTCAGTTTCCTTTAAAGTGTATTAATAAAAGCCTTGCAGAGGCTGAAGGTTTTTCCGACAGCCTCCTGCTGAGAAATATCCGATTATATTCCTTTGGCTTTCAGGTAATTGATCACGTCGCCAACGGATGCGATCTTCTCGGCATCTTCATCCGGAATCTGGATGTTGAAAGCTTTCTCAAATTCCATTACCAGTTCGACGGTATCAAGCGAATCCGCCCCAAGATCGTTTGTGAAAGAAGCTTCAGGTGTAACCTGTGCTGCATCGACTCCAAGCTTGGAGACGATAATTTCTTTCACTTTCTCTGCAGTATCTGCCATTGTTTTTCTCCTTATATGTATAGTATTGATTGAAAAATGGAACATCATTTACATAACTAATCCGCCGTCGACACACAGTACCTGACCTGTCATGTATGAAGCTGCGGGCGAAGCAAGGAATACAACTACATGCGCAATCTCTTCGGGCTTTGCAGTACGTTTCATCGGAATGACGCTCAGCAAAGCCTCCTTTTGCTGCACCGATAATTTTTCCGTCATATCGGTATCGACAAAACCGGGTGCAACCGCGTTTACTTGAATATTGCGAGAAGCAAGCTCTTTTGCAAGTGTTTTTGTCAGTCCGATCATTCCGGCTTTCGCCGCAGAATAATTTACCTGGCCGGCGTTCCCGATAACCCCCGAAATTGACGAAATATTCACGATTACACCCTGGCGCTGAGCCATCATCGGGCGGCAGACAGCTTTTGAAAAATTAAAAGCGCTCTTTAAATTCGTATCGATCACATCGTCCCAATCCTGCTCCGCCATACGCATGAGAAGTCCATCCTTTGTAATACCGGCGTTATTGACAAGAACATCGATGCGTTGAAATTCCTTAATGACAGCATCGACGGCTGCCTGCGCGGCGGCAAAATCTTTTGCATCGGATTGAAGCGCAAGAGCTTTTACACCAAAAGTTTCAATTTCTTTCTTGACTTCTTCCGCAGACGCAACAGCGCTTCTGTACGTAAAAGCCACATTTGCTTTTTCAGCGGCAAATGCAAGAGCAATCGCTTTACCTATGCCGCGCGATCCTCCGGTAATCAATATATTTTTATTTTCTAAGGATGTCATTTTCCTTCTTCCTCTCCGCCGATGTCTGCAAATTTATCCCGTCCCGCAGTTTTAACCGCGGGAGCGATTCGCTTGACAAGACCCTGTAAAATTTTTCCAGGACCTATTTCAATGAACGATGCTGCACCCGCGGCAGCCATCGCCTGAATGCTTTCTTCCCAGCGAACCGGGCAGGTCAATTGTTCGAGCAGCAGCGATCGTATATTTCCTGCCTTCTGTTCCGGCCGCGCCGTAACATTTGCATAGACCGGAAACGATGCATCGCGAAAATCCGTTTTTTCCAATCCGGCTCTCAATCCGGCAGCCGCAGACTCCATCAGCGGTGAATGGAAAGCGCCGCTGACGATCAATTCTTTTACAAACTTCGCACCGCGCGTCTTCGAAAGCTCCATCGCGCGCCTTACACCGGAGACCGATCCCGAAAGCACCACCTGTCCCGGTGAATTAAAATTCGCCGGCTGAACAATTCCTGCGGCAGAAGCTTCTGCACAAATTTCCGTAATCGTTTTTCCATCCAGTCCGATAACGGCAGCCATCGTTCCGGGATGTTCCGCTCCTGCCTGCTGCATCAATTCACCGCGGAGACGGACAAGTTTCAAACCGTCTTCAAATGTCAATGCTCCGGCGGCAGTGAGCGCCGAATACTCGCCGAGGGAATGTCCCGCGGCCATGGCCGGTAAGGTATTCCGCATCAAACGGACGAGCACGACACTCTGTATGAAAATAGCCGGCTGCGTGTTCCGTGTTTGTTTTAACTCTTCTTCAGGGCCTTCAAAACAAATTCGGCTGAACGGAACCTGGAAAAGGTCGTCTGCCCGGTCGTACATCGATTTTGCCAGAGCGCTGCTTTCATACAGATCTTTTCCCATACCGACATACTGCGAACCCTGACCGGGAAAGACATAGGCAACACTCATGCACGTTCCGCCGGATTTGCTAAAGACCACCGGATAAATGTTGCGCCCCATGTGTATCCGGCGCCGAATGTGGCAAGCACTACGTTTTGACCGCGCTTGAGCGAACCGTTCCGCCACCATTCCGAAAGGCACAAAGGAATAGTCGCTGCTGTCGTATTGCCGTATTTTTCGATATTGATCATTATTTTGCTGCGGTCGATACCCATACGTTTCGCAGTCGCATCGATAATCCGCAGATTCGCCTGATGCGGAACAAGCCATCCGACATCGCTGCCCGAAAGATGATTTCGTTCCATAATTTCGGCAGCGACATCCGCCATAGATACAACTGCCTTTTTAAAAACGGTTTTTCCATCCTGATATACATAATGCATGTGTTTATCGATGGTCTCGTGCGTCGGAGGGTGAAGGCTTCCGCCGCCTTTCATATTGAGAGCCTCCGCACCGCTGCCGTCGCAATACATAACTTGATCGAGAATGCCGAACTCTTTTTCTTGAGACGGCTCGAGAAGAACTGCGGCAGCAGCATCTCCGAATAAAATACATGTATTCCGATCGGTATAATCCGTAATTGCACTCATCTTATCCGCGCCTATTACGAGAACCTTTTTGTGCGCACCCGATTCAATGAAACGGCTTCCGGCATTCAAGGCATACAAAAAACCCGAACATGCTGCCGAAAGGTCGAATCCCCAAGCTTTTGTCGCGCCTAATTTTGTCTGCACAAGACATGCGGTCGCCGGAAAAATCATATCCGGAGTAACAGTGGCCACAATAATCAAATCGACTTCATCTGCACCGATCCCGCGATCATGCAGCGCTGCCTGAGCCGCCCGGCAGGCGAGATCGGACGTTGCACCTTCCTTCTGAATCCGGCGCTCACGAATGCCCGTTCGTGTCACGATCCACTCGTCGGTTGTCATAACCATTTTTTCAAGTTCGGCGTTCGTCAGAACGTTTTCCGGTACATAATGACCAACTGCTGTTATTGTTGCTTTTAATTCACTCATTTAGTTTATACTTCAGGATTGCGATGATATTAAATGAACGTCGGACAGCGAAGATTCAATATGGCGATTTACTTCCAATCGTGCAACTTCTGCCGCGCATAAAATCATATTTTTAATGCCCTTTGGCGATGCACTGCCGTGGCCGATAACGGCAACACCGTTGACTCCAAGCACAGGCACTCCGCCGGATTCATTCGGATCGAGATCCCGTAAAGAGGATTTAAGCGGCCAGAGCGAGACGGCTATTGAAATTTTTTCAAGGAGTCCTTTTTGGGAAAATTGTTTGAGGCGATTTTTTAAAAAACCGGGAACACTTTCACCGAATTTCAGAACAATATTGCCGACAAAACCGTCACAGACAACAACATCGGCTTTCGTCTTGAGGATATCTCCTCCTTCGACATTTCCAATAAAATTCAATGAACCGGAAGAGAGCATCCTATACGCCTCCAGGGCAACGGAAGTTCCTTTCGTTTTTTCTTCCCCGACATTGAGCAAACCGATGCGAGGATTTTCTTTTTTGAGAATATACTTCGAATAGATGCTTCCCATGAGAGCAAACTCATACAGGTGCTGTGCGCGGCAATCGATGTTCGCTCCTGCATCGACAAGAAAGCAAACTCCGATTTCAGAGGGAATAAAGGCGCCGATCGTGGGACGGCTGATTCCCTTGATTCGCCCCAGAATCAAAGTGGCGGCGGAAAAAACCGCACCCGTGTTTCCGGCACTTACAAAAGCATCCGTCTTTTTTTCCTTATGGAGATGCATTCCTACCGACAAAGATGAATCTCTTTTTTGTTTTAACGCCGCAGTCGGAGCATCTTCCATTGTAATGGTTTGAGAAGCATGGATAATTTCCAGCGGCAGATTTTCCGCACCCAGACGGGCGAGTTCCGCGCGAATCGCTCTTTCATCTCCAATGAGAGTCAGACCGATTGTCGAGCCATGACTTCGAAGTGCTTGAACAGCACCCTCGACTTCATGCCGGGGTGCATAGTCTCCACCCATGGCATCGAGTGCTATACGAAATTTCTGTGGGGATTCCATGGGACTCGCTCCGCATACCTTTTCATCGATATGCGGAACGGCTTTCTACTTATGCTTCTTTGGGTGTGACTACAGAACGGCCGTTATAATATCCGCAGTGCGGACAGGCGCGATGCTGCAGTTTCGGTTCATGACAATTCGGGCATTCATGCAAAGCGGGAGCTGTTGCTTTATAATGTGTACGGCGCTTGCGTCCCCGCGCTTTGGAATGTCGTCGTTTTGGATTTGGCATGAGTATTTCCTTCTATAAATAAATCTTAATTGCCGGAAAGCTTTTTGAGCGACTCCCAGCGCGTACCTATTTCTTCCGTTGTACAGTGACAATGTGCCGTAATCTTCCGTGTCCCGCATTGGGGACATATACCATTGCACTCGTCGCTGCATAATAATTTCTGCGGCACATCCAGCACAAGATATTGGCGGACATCTTCGTCCAGATCAATAAAATTCATATCCGGAGTGAGAATCTGAATCTCACGGCTCTCATTTTGCACACCGGTCATCGATCGATCTCCGGGAGCATAGACAATAATATAATTCGCTTTAAGATCTTTCGTAAAAGGATCCAGACATCGATCGCAGATAAATCCGGCCTTGGCGGACGCCGATACTCGAAGCAGCATCTGCCGTCTTCCTTTTTCAAGCGACGCTTGAACCCGAATAGGCCCCGTATATTCAGGCCCCAAACCGATCGTTTGAGCCTCCGATTCAAAGATATAATCGTGAATGCCTTCCGAAAGGTTTGAAATATTGATTCTGAATTCCGCCATTGAACTCGATGCTTCGTATTTCTATGCTTTTCCGAGAACGTTCAAAGAACTTTTAAGTCCAAACATCATACAAGGATAGTAATATATCCAGAATATTCCCGGAAATCAAGGAAAAATTTCCTCAGAAAAAAAACATGCGGAAAGAGAGATATATCAGACTCAGGAAAAGCAGAAAAGAGATGCCGCATCAGCATTTTTAATGCCGGATAACCGCAACTTTTCCTGCAACAGCTTTATTATCCTGCGTAAAGGCAACAATAATATAAATACCGCTTGGAACATAAGCTCCGCGGAAATTTTTTCCATCCCATACAGCCTGACCTCCGCCCTGAGCATCAAACTGTGTTACGAGAATACCGCTTACCGTCAATATTTTAATTGTACTATTGGGAGTAAGATTATGAATCGTGAGCAGATTACCGTTCGGTATTAAATAAGGATTCGGAAAAATTTTAAGCTTTGTATAGCTCGTTTGTGTCTGCACAACTCCGATCGTGAGCGAGGAAAGGCCGTTCTCTGTCCCAAAATATGCTATGCCTCTTGACGGATCCAGAGCAATCGATCGAACATCGTCATTTGCCAGCATCCCGCCCGTATTTTCGACTGAATACTGTTGTAAGAGCTCAGTCCCGTCGGCGCTCACCAAAAATGCCCCTTCCTTTGTTCCGACCCATTTTCTATTCATTGCATCCACTGCAATCGACTGCACCATCTGGCCGGTAAGAGCGTATGCAGTTGAAATACTGCCGCTCGGATTAGAAGGATCGGAGATAATAGCCGCACCCAAACTCGTCCCCACCCAGAGACTTCCATCAAGATCCATAGCAAGTGAAAGAACAGCATTGCCGGGAAGCCCGTCGGAATTAGTGAGAACCCCCCAGCCATGGAATGTACCGGGAAGCGAATCTTTTTCGTTCAGATAATACAGGTTTTTTTCCTTGATATCGGATGGAACAGAATTTGCCATCCATTTTGTATCGTATTGATCGATAACAAGATCGTGAAACCAAGCTGCCGAGGGATTTAAAGCATTAGGAAAATACAGAGCCGTTGAGTCGCCGGTAAGTTTGACAATGCTCTGTGACGAATATTCATCCCGGTTCGCGATCCAAGTGTTTCCCTCGTTGTCCACGGCAACTCCGCCTGTTACGACATAGGTCGGGTTATCCGCTTTTGCGCCCGGCAAGCTCGGCTTTGAGTAATAGTTGTATTTCCGCTTGATTGTGTCAGATACAACTTCCACAACTCCATCTCCCCATGAACTCACCCATACCGTTCCGTTTGCCCCTATGGAAATCCAATAATAGTCGTTGAAAATCGAATTATAATGCATTAACCGCATGATGGGGTACATCGAGCTTGTAAAAATTTTCCACCTGTCCGTTTCGCTGCGGGAAAGGTCGAAGCGATAAAATCCTGTTCCGCCTCCGTTCGGCAGAGTGCCAACCCAGAGCACACCGCTCGGATCAACTGCAAGGCTTGTCATGGTATTGGAATTCGGACCGTTGGGTACTATTGTATCCCATACCACTCCGTTTTTCTTTGAAATACCCGAAGCCGACGTTCCGACATAAACACCAGGTGAAACGACGAAATCGTTTACAGGAAGAGAAGAATTCGAGGCAATAGTTTGCACCGAAGATTGAAGCGACGCGAGAGAATCGATCTCAAAACCGGAGGAGACGGCGCAGAGCACATACAGACTTCGTTTATCTTCGGACACCCGGAATTTAACGATGTTCTTGCCGTTCAGATTTCTTATGGGTTGAAATACATTATAGATAAATGCCGCGGCGCCGGATGAAGTTCCGACGATCACTGTATTATCATAGACAGCCAGAGCAGTAACCGACGGCGAAGAAAATAAATGGGAGAGGCTGTACGTCGTCCATTGATCGGACGCGGTAAGATACGGGAAAGTCAGCGAAGCCGATGCAATGCCCGAAGTCGTCCCGACCCAGATACGCCCTCCCTGAACTGCAACTCTCGTTACTGTCGGTGAAGAGGAAAATCCGAAATTCGCATATGTATCGCGAAAACCCCATTCAGAAATCCGAAACACCGAAACACCGAACTGTGTAGCAACGAACATAGTATCGCCGCTCACAAAAAAATCCTGAATACTCTTTTGAGGTCTTATCGTCGGGTCGATATTTTTAATATCGCTGATTGTCGTCCACGAAACGCCGTTCTGGGCATACACGCCGATTGACCCGTCCGAACCGCCGACCCAGATACGCTGCGCGGTGTCGACGACAATTGCAGTAAGAGTGTTGGAAGGGACTCCCTCGGAATTATTATATTGCATTATCGTTCCGCTTGAAGGCGTATAGCTGAAGACACCGCCGCCCGTTGCCGCCCAGATCGTGGAATTGGAAACCGTCAATGCCTGGACCGATTTCATACAAGTATAATTTTTCCACGTTTGTGCATGAAGAGAGAGGGATGCGCCCGGCAGAAAAAGGCAAAGAAGAATAGTCTGGAAGTTCTTTATTTTCTTCACGTTCACCTCTTGATTACAGATGATCGAAACAGGTCTGCCATTTTTAATGCAGTCAAGGCTGCATCCCACCCCTTATGGCCATGCTTCCCTCCCAGCCGGTCCAGCGCCTGTTTTATAGTATCCGTAGTTAAAACACCGAAAACCACAGGTAATGACCGGCGGAGAGAAACTTGTTGAATGCCCATGGCCGTTGCAGAAGAAACATATTCAAAATGCGGCGTTTCTCCCCGTACGACTGCGCCAAGACAGACGATAGCATCCGGTTTCTTTTGTGCTGCGAGCCGGTTCGCGACCTGCGGCAATTCAAACGCGCCGGGACAAGAGACAACTTCCCAATGATCTCGCGGAACGCTGTGAGACCGGAGACAATCTTCCGCCCCTTCGAGCAGTTTTGCCGTGAGATTTTCATGAAACCTGCTGACAACAATTATAAACCGAAATTTGGAAGCGTCGCATGAGTATATTTCTTTTTTTCGTTTTTTAGAATTCATAACTTACCGCTCAAAAAGTCTTTTGCGCATCTCTTCCACAATGCGCGATGAAACGGTAAAAAGTCCAAGCTGTTCGTCATCGTTCTTCTTCCCTCCATGATAATCCGATCCGCCGCTTTCCAGCAGAAAATATTGACTGCTTAAGTTCCTGTAAGCAATGGTCTGTGCTTCTGAATGCGAAGGATGGACAACCTCTATTCCATCGAGCCCGTATCCCATCAATTCTCTCACAACTTCATCCGTGGCATATTTTCCCGGATGAGCAATAAACGATAGACCGCCGGCAGAGGAAATCAATTCAATTGCGGCGGACGGGGAAAGGTAATATTTTTCAGCGTATGCAGGAGCATGGCTTCCGAGATATCGCGCAAAAGCAGCTTGATACGAACCGACCAGCCCTTCATCCACCATTGCATTGGCAATATGCGGACGGCCGACTGCACCGCTGCCGGTTTGTTTTAAAACGGCTTCCATGGTCAGCGGTACATTGAGTATATTCAATTTTTTCACAATACCCTCTGCCCGCCGGAGTCTGGCATCCCGAAACACTTCAAGATGTTCTCTTAGTACACGGCTGGAAGTATCTATAAAATAGCCGAGAACGTGAATTTCATGACCATTCAACATCGAACTTAATTCTACAGCGGGAACGACTTCCATTCCGATTCCGCGGGCATAATCGGCTGCTTCTTCAATACCGCCGACATGATCATGGTCGGCAAGGGCGATCGTGGTTATCCCTTTCGCATGACATTTGTCGACAACAATACGGGGGCTGTGCACTCCGTCGGAATAATAAGAATGGAGATGAAGATCTGCTCTTGCAGCTGTATCGACGGGTGAGAGGCTTTCCCTCCCATTCTCTATGCTCTGCATTTCATAGTACACGTTTTGGTTCTTCACTTCAACTATACATCACACAAAAAAACCGCTTCAGAAACATCAAACGTGTTCCTTGCGAAACGCATCATAATCATTGATCGTAATCTTGCTTCCGTCAAGTTGAATCTGTCCCTTTTCCACGAACATATTCAGCATGCGGGAAACCGTTTCCCTGGATGTTCCAGCCATGTTGGCAATATCCTGCTGCAGCGGCAAATCTTCTATTTCCACTTTTCCTTTGCGGAAGATACCGATATCGTCCGCAAGCATAAGGACGACATTTGCAACGCGTCCCGCAGCATCTTTTAACGAAAGACTTTTAATCTGCATATCCGCTTTGCGCAAGCGCATAGCTAATTCAGCCAGCAATGATATGGCAACAGATGGGAATTCATGAAGCAGTTCTAAAAAATCTCTTCGGTGAATCATAAGCAGTTCCGATTTTTCCGTGGCAATGACGCTTGCCGATCGCGCCATTCCGTCCAGGAGAGACATTTCGCCGAAGAATTCTCCCGGTCCAAAGATCGAAAGTATGACTTCGCGGCCGTCTTCATCCATGCGAACGATCTTCACCTTCCCGGAGACGATGATAAAAAGAGCCGCTCCGCTTTCCTGCTCGATGACGACAACATTCCCTTTTTTATATTTCTGTCGAACGCCTAACTTAGCGATTTTCTCCAATTCTCGTTCCTCGAGTTCGGCAAAAATCGGAACATTGCGCAAAACATTTATTTCTTCTTTGTCCATAATATAATGTGTGCCGTCTTTTTGTATTTAAATTCACCTTTACCGACCGATCATTCAAATATATCGGCTCATGTATTGAGAATCAAGGAGATTGTTCAGACTCCTTTTCCTTTTGCAGGTTTCGTCTTCATCTCGTCAATCACTGCAGCCTGATCCGGTCTTCCTTGCTTAAAATTGCCAAGAGAAAAAGAAGCAAATCTCCGAAAAAAGCGGCCAAAAACAGGTGTGTTAACAGGGGTTTTCCATCACTTTCGATTCCGGCCGGCCTTCAAGCTTCTCGCAAAATGATTTTTCAGGCAACCCGGGCTCGTTTATCTGCGGTTGTTAAAAAAGAACATCAGTGTAGGTTCTTCCGAAGGATATGAGCGGAGCAGACCGCCGCCGCTAGCCGGCCCGCCAAAACCGGTAAGGATGTCCTTGCGCATATCTTTCGCAAAAAAACGGGAATACAGCATAAGAATATTCTCTTACCCGATAGGAATATCGGGGAATTTATTTTTCATGAGACGTTTAAGAAATCCTTTGATCTCATCTTCGGACTTCATTTCCAACACACTCTCGGCTACATGCTTTGCTTCCGTAAAGTGAATGGATCGAATAATTTTCTTGATCTCCGGCAGAACGGCCGGTGCGACACTGAACTCGTCGAGTCCGAGTCCGACCAGGAGGATCGTTGCCAGGGGATCGCTCGCCATCTGGCCGCACATCCCCACCCAGACATGCCCCTGCGATCCCCTTTCGATAATGCGGCGGAGAAAACGGATGACAGCAGGATGGAATTCCTGAAACAGATCTGAGACGATATCGTTGCCGCGGTCGACTGCCAGCAAATATTGAATCAAATCGTTCGTCCCGATACTGAGGAAGCTCACTTCCCGCGCAAGATGATCCGCAATTATTGCAGCGGCCGGAACCTCGATCATCGCGCCAAGACGCAAATGCTCGTCAAAGGGTATTTTTTGGGCGCGTAAATCGTCTTTTGCCTGGTCGACGAGCTGTTTTGCGAGTTTAACTTCTTTAATGCTCGAGATCATAGGAAACATAACCAGAAGATTTTTCAAACTGCTCGCACGCAGGATTGCACGAAGTTGATCTAAAAAAATCTGCGGCTTATCGAGCATAATGCGAATGCCGCGCCAGCCGAGAAACGGATTGTTTTCCCGGACGCTTTGCGCCATAAACTTGTCGCCTCCGATGTCGAATGTCCGGATAACCGCCTGCTTTGGATACAGCGATTCCGCAATCCTCCGGTACTGTTCGTACTGTTCCTGTTCGGAAGGAAAGACTTCTTTGCCCAGCAGAAGACTTTCCGTTCGATACAAACCTATTCCATCCGCTCCCTGCATTTTTATGAATTCAAGCTCCTGTTCGAGCTCGACATTCGCCGCAAGCTGGACACGATGTCCGTCGAGGGTTTCGGCAGGCTGATCCCGCAGCGGCGCCAGTGTCTCTTCGAACCGTTCATATTCCAGCCGTTTCTTTTCGAAATGTTTGAGTGTCTCTTTCGACGGGTTCAGCACAACAATGCCGTTAAAGCCGTCGACAATAATAATATCTTCCGCCTGCACCATGGCATCGATCTGGTGTACGCCGACGACTGCGGGAATTTTCAACGCACGGGCAAGAAGAGCCATATGCGATGTTGCCCCGCCGAGTTCCGTTACATACCCCAGCACATCATTCCGGCTGAAAATGAGGGCGTCGGCAGCGGCAAGATTATGAGAAACGATCACATTGGAACCGTCGATCTTTGAAATTAATTTTTGTTCTTCCAGGTTGCGCAGCACGCGGTTGCATACATCCTGAACATCGTTGACACGTTCTCGCGCATATTCATCTGTGGATGCCGCCATCAACCGGCTGTATTTTTCGATCTCGTCTTTCATGAGATGTTCCGCATTTTTCTTTTCCGTGCGGATTCGGCTGAAGACAGCATCGAAAAGGACGTTATCTTCGAGGATCATTTTTTGCGCTTCAAAAATTTTACATTGTTCCTCACCGAGCTTCTGTTCTGCAAACTCGAATACTTTTTGCAGTTCTTTTTGCGAGCGGGCACGGGCAGTCGAAAGGCGTTCGATCTCCTTTTCTACTTCATCGTCCGCAATAGCACGTACAAAGATCAGCGGCTCATGTTTCCGGAAATGATACACGGGACCGATGACAATCCCCGGAGACGCCGGTATGCCTTTAAATCGTATTTCTTTTTTTGTCAGTTCTTGCTCCATGTCCTACCTCCGGTTCCGCCTCGCTTCCATTATTCCACCGGCTCCCCGAAACCGCTCTGAAAGAGTTCTACCATTGCACGGCATGATTCGGTCTCATCCGGACCGTCGAATTTGAGAAGAAGCTTTGCTCCTTGTTCGGCCGCCAATGTCATAACGCCGATAATACTTTTTCCGTTTATCTCCATGTTTTCTTTTTCAATATAGAATTCGGATTTAAACTTTGCCGCAAGCTTTACGATTGCCGCTGCAGGGCGGGTATGCATACCTGCCCGATTAAGAATTATTACTTCCTGTTGAACCATTCTGTTGATCCTCAATACTTCCGGTTCAACATTTTATCGGCAAACCAGAGCAGAGTTTTCTGGGCTTGGTTGGACGGCAAACCAGCAAGCTCTTCCTTTGCCGCATGAAGATCGTTTTCAATTTGTGCGCGGGCAGAAGAAATTGCGCCGGTTTCCTCATAGATACGCCGAAATTCAGCCACCCGGCTCCGGGCAACTTTTCGCTTATGAAAAACATCTTCAAGAGCCTTCTTTTGCTTTCCCTTTGCGCGGCGAAGCGCTTCCAGCAGCAAGTATGTTTTCTTACCCTCCTGCAAATCGCCGCCGATCACTTTTCCGAACTCCTTCTCATCGGCAATAATGTCCAGCAAATCGTCCTGAACCTGAAAAGCCCGGCCTACATAGAACCCATACCGCCGCATCGCTTGAACCTGCACCGCCGTTCCGCTGCCGATCATAGCGCCGATTTCCGTAGAGACTGAAACCAGCCTACCAGTTTTCTTTTCAATCATGCAGAGGTAATCGTTTACGTGAACGCGGTTCCGCGTTTCAAATTCTTTATCCATGGCCTGACCTTCGCAAACGGTGATCATCCCGTCGGTAAACACCTTGAGAATCTCCTGTATCCGGGACGATTTCGTGGCCAGCAGTTCCCGGTAGGCAATCCCCAGCAGTATATCGCCGGTCAGAAGAGCAACGCTTTCATCCCATTTTGTATGAACAGTCGAACGCCCCCGTCGTGCAGGAGCATGATCCATGATATCGTCATGAACCAGGGTAAACGTATGCAGTATTTCTATCGCCGCACTTGCCGGCAGCGCATCTTCCATCGCACCGCCGACTGCCTCGCAGGCCAAGAGGGCAAGAACGGGACGAATACGCTTTCCGCCGGCGGAAAGAATATACTTGCACGGCATATAGAGTGAACGGGGATGAGCAATCGCCACATGATTGCGGAGATAGCGTTCAACTGATTTTTTATGATATTCGTACCGATATTCCGGAGTCAAGGACATAGTCATTTTTATCGAGAAACCAGCAATTGTTGTTGAAGTTGAAAAATCGTTTGAGACCCGGTTAAGAACATCGCCCCCCGGAATTCCCGTTCCCATTGTTTTATGAATTGATCCAATCCCCTCTTCCCTCCGACGGCCCAGGCTTTCAAAACCGGACGCGCAATGCCGGCATAGTCGGCGCCGAATGCGATAGACTTGGCGGCATCGAGACCGGATGAAATTCCGCCGGAAGAAATAATTTTCATCAAAGGATACTCGCTTCGCAATTGTGCAGCATCGTGCAATGCCTCGGCTGTCGGAATTCCCCAATCCCAAAAAGCCCGCGACAGCGATTCACTTTCAGCCGCGGATGCGGATTTCCTGCGCATAATTTCAATTCCTGCCCAACTCGTCCCCCCTGCGCCGGCAACATCAATGATGGAGACGCCGGTTTCCAGCAGGCGGCGTGCAACTGCGCCGGAAATTCCGGCGCCGATTTCTTTGACAAGAATCGGAATCGGCAAACCTTTGACAAGCCGTTCGATGCCTTTTAAAACACCGGCAAAATTTGTGTTCCCTTCCGGTTGAAGAAATTCCTGCAAAGGATTCAAGTGCACGGCAAACCCGTCGGCGCCGATCAAGTCCGCAAGACGCTGGAATGGAGCAAGTTCCTTCATACGGGCAACTTCTGCTGCGCCGATATTGCCGAAAAGAGGAATATCTTTCGAGATTTCGCGTACAACGGAAAAAGAACGCGCGAACATCTCATTGTCTAATACCTGGCGTTGACTCCCTACACCCATCGCTAATCGTTTCTCCGCACAAAATTCTGCCAGATGACGATTGATCGTCAACGCTTCCCCGTAACCTCCCGTCATGCTGGCGATTATAAATGGAAGAGCTGTTTTCTTGCCGAGAAAAATCGTTTCGGTATCGATATCGCTCTCGTTGCACTCCGGCAGGGCGTTATGCTGAAAATCCCACCGTTCGAATCCTGTTGTCTTGCCCTTGAAAGCAACGTTTTTTTTAATCGCCAGAGCTACGTGCTCTTTCTTGCGGGATGATGTTCGCGTAGTTTTCATAAATGGTATCACAAATATAATAAACAAATGACTTTGGAGAAGCAAGATTACACCGTGCTCTATCGGAGGATTAATGCATGGAAAGGATTTCTGCATTGTTTGTCTTGAGATTGTTATGTATCTTTCAAAGAAAAATGGGGTACTAAAACAGAGAAACGATAAAATGAGAGCCATTATCCCCGTTGCTGGCGTGGGGAGCCGTCTGCGCCCGCACACATATACGATTCCCAAAGTCCTGCTGAATGTCGCAGGTAAACCGATCATCAGTCATATTCTCGATACTATTATAGATGCGGGTTTTGACGAAGCAACGATTATCATCGGATATCTCGGGGAAATGATCAAAGAGTACGTTCTCGATACATACAAAATTAAGATCGATTTTGTAGAACAGGAAGAACGGCTTGGACTCGGCCATGCGATATATATTTCACGTCATACATTCTCCAGCGACCCGATCCTGATCATCCTCGGAGACACCGTCTTCGATGTCGATCTGAAGGGCATGATTCAAAGTAATTTTTCTGAAATCGGAGTGAAATCAGTCGAAGACCCCCGGCGTTTCGGCGTCGCGGAAACTGTCAATGGATTCATCGCGCGCATGGTGGAAAAACCGGAAACGCCCAGGAGCAACCAGGCGATCGTCGGACTCTACTATATTAAGCATCCGCAATTACTTGTCGAATGTTTAAGAGACATGATCGAAAACGGTGTACGAACGAAAGGCGAATACCAGCTGACCGACGCACTGCAGATGATGATCGACCGGAATGAAAAAATGCGCGCATTCCCCATCGACGGGTGGTACGACTGCGGCAAACCGGAAACACTCCTTTCAACCAACCGCTATTTATTATCAAAACAGCCCCAGCCGGAACAGGCAGACGGTATCGTGGTTAAAGCGCCGGCATTTATCTCCTCGAAAGCCAAGATTACGAACGCCATTATCGGACCGTTCGCTACCATTGCAGACGGTGCGAGCGTATGCAACGCCATCATACGCAATTCCATCGTCAGCGAAGGAGCGACCGTCGAGAATGCACTCATCGAAGATTCCATTATTGGAAGCAATGCAGTCGTTCGTGGAAATTATAAAAAAATCAATATCGGGGATTCCTCGGAATTGGAATTCTCATAATCATCGTTATAATAGAAAGGGTCAAGAATGCGAAATCTTTTCACTTCTGAATCCGTATCAGAAGGACATCCGGATAAAGTATGCGATCAAATTTCAGACGCCGTCCTCGATGCGTTCCTGTTACAGGATCCGTTGTCACGCGTAGCATGTGAATCGTTCGTCACCACGGGTCTCGCTCTCGTCGGCGGTGAAATTACATCCAAAGCAAACTACGTCAACATCCAGGACATCGTCCGCAAGGTCATTCGCGAAATCGGTTATACAAAAGCAGGAATCGGTTTCGATGCGGATTCGTGCGCTGTCATATCCGCTTTACATTCTCAATCCCCCGATATCGCGCAGGGTGTCGACACCGGCGGTGCAGGCGACCAGGGAATGATGTTCGGCTACGCCTGTACCGAAACGCCGGAATTGATGCCGGCTCCGATTATGTACGCGCATAAATTGGTTCACCGGCTTTCCGAAATACGGAAAAAGGAAAATGCGCTTATGCCGTATCTTCGTCCGGATGCAAAATCGCAGGTCACCGTCGAATATGACGCGAGCGGCAAACCGATCCGCATCGATACGGTCGTCGTTTCCACACAACACGATCCGAATGTGTCGCAAAAACAAATTAAAGAAGATGTTATCGAGTACGTCATCAAGGTTATCATTCCCGCAGCGCTCCTGGATAAACAAACGCATTATTTTGTCAATCCTACCGGACGGTTTGAAGTCGGAGGTCCTCATGGCGACAGCGGTTTGACCGGGCGCAAGATCGTTGTCGATACATACGGCGGACGAGCGCCCCACGGAGGCGGAGCATTCTCAGGAAAAGATCCGACGAAAGTCGACCGCAGCGCAGCGTATGCCGCCCGTCACGTGGCCAAGAATATCGTTGCCGCAAAACTTGCCGCTGAATGCCAGATTCAGGTTGCTTATGCGATCGGCGTAGCAGAACCGGTTTCCATTCAGGTCAAAACATTCGGTACCGGCATACTGTCCGATTCGGCTCTGGCGGAGTTCATATCCAAAGAAATCGACCTGACGCCGCGCGGCATTATCAAACGCCTCAATCTTCGCCGTCCGATTTACGGGAAGACGGCGGCTTACGGGCATTTTGGCCGCTCGGAAAAAGATTTTACATGGGAAAAACTCGACCTTGTAAAAATCCTTCAAAAAGCAGATCGATAATTCATTCACTCTCAAGTAAAGGGAATTTTTTTCATGGACGAAAAAAAGGGACAATATAAAGTTAAAGACCTGGCTCTGGCAGATGCGGGCAAGCTCCGGATCGAATGGGCGGAATCGCGCATGCCGGTCCTGGCCGCGCTGCGTGCAAAATATAAGAAGTTAAAACCGTTCAAAGGATATAGAATCGCCGGATGCCTTCACGTAACCAAGGAAACAGCCGTGCTTGTCAGAACATTTGCTGACGCCGGCGCAGATGTGAGCTGGAGCGGATGCAACCCTCTCTCGACACAGGACGATGTCGCTGCAGCACTCGCATCGGATGGCATCAGTATTTTTGCGTGGCACGGCATGAACGTGGATGATTTCTACTGGTGCATCGAAGAAACGCTGCGGTTCAAACCGAACCTCACGCTCGATGACGGCGCCGATCTGATCTTTACCGTTCACAACAAACACCAGGAATTGATTCCGACCGTCATTGGCGGAACGGAAGAAACCACAACCGGCGTCCACCGCCTCCGTGCGATGGCACATGCCGGCGCTTTGAAATATCCGGTCATCGCCGTCAACGATGCGGAAACAAAGTGGGACTTCGACAACGTGTACGGCACGGGTCAATCGACGCTCGACGGAATTTTACGCGCAACCAGCGTTCTGCTTGCAGGTAAAAATATTGTCGTTGCCGGATTCGGGCACTGCGGACGCGGCGTAGCGCTCCGCGCAAAAGGGCTCGGCGCAAATGTCATCGTCACGGAAGTAAAAGCGACTGCCGCACTCAAAGCGACGCTGGAAGGTTTCCGGGTCATGACGATGGACGAAGCCGCTGCAATCGGCGATATTTTTATTACCGCAACCGGCGTCAAAGACATACTCGTCGAACGCCATTTCAAAGCGATCAAAGACGGCGCGATCATCTGCAATACGGGACATTACGACTGCGAGATCAACATTCCGCAATTGCAGAAGCTCACTAAAAGAGTTCGCGAAGTCCGCAAAGACAACGAAGAATATACATTAAAAAACGGCCGGCATATCTACCTGCTGGCGCAGGGACGGTTAGTCAACCTGGCAGCTGCCGAGGGACATCCTTCCGAAGTTATGGATATGTCGTTTGCCAACCAGTTTATGTCGCAGCTGCGATTGGTGGAAGAACATAAAAAAGGAAACCGGCTGGCAAATACCGTTCATGATATATCGACCGAGCAGGACCAGGAAATTGCAGGCGTCAAGCTGAGAACCATGGGATATGCCATCGATAAGCTGACAAAGGAACAGGCAAAATATATCGACGACTATTCGGCAGGAACCTGATCGAAAGGTTATCGAAAGAGAAAGGCATTCCGGTTTCCGGGATGCCTTTTTATTTTACACCGGCAATTCGTGCCGGAAGCATAATCACTGCCTTGAGGAACGCAAATATGCCTTCAACCGTCAATCCGATAAGCCGAAAAGGCAGAAGAAGAATCCAGACCAGCGGATAAAGCACAAACGCTGCAAGCGCTAAAGGCCAGCAGAGGAAAAAAAGAACCAGCCAAAGAATGAATGTAAGCATAAAGCACCTCCTTTTCTTCTTTTACGAAGAAGATACGCATTTGTTGCATCCAGGACTTCGCCGGAACCGGCATCTGCATATATTGCTCAAAAATTAATTCGTCCGCCTATCAGTCAATCATCCATTGCAGAACCAGACAAAAAGAAGTATATTTTTTTATTATTCATTCTTAGCGAAGCTACGTGGCAAAAATTATCGTTGTAGCAAATCAGAAAGGCGGGGTCGGTAAAACGACCACCGCCATCAATCTTGCAGCTTCGCTTGCAGCGGCCGAAAAGCGCATTCTGCTTGTGGATAACGATCCGCAGGCAAATGCAACGAGCGGCGTCGGCTCCGCAAGCGTGGAAGGCAAGTCGATTTACGAAGTTCTTGTCCAGACAATCGATGCCGCTTCGACCATCCAGCCGACGCAAATGCCGTTTCTTTCCATTATTCCTTCCCACATCAATCTTGTCGGTGCGGAAATCGAAATGGTGGAAATGGAAAACCGGGAGCGATTGCTGCAAACAGCTCTCAAACCGGTACGCGACAGGTTCGATTTTATTATTATCGACTGCCCCCCTTCACTCGGGCTCCTGACATTAAACGCACTCACTGCGGCCGATTCCGTCCTTATTCCCGTCCAGTGCGAATATTTCGCTCTCGAAGGGCTCGGTCAATTGTTCAGCACCATCAATATGGTTAAAAAGAATTTGAACCCGGGACTCGATATCGAAGGCGTACTCCTGACTATGTTCGATTCGCGGCTTCGTCTTTCCAATCAAATCGTGGACGAAGTCAAACGATATTTCGGCGGCAAAGTCTTTACCACGGTCGTCTCCCGCAACATCCGGCTCAGCGAAGCCCCGAGCTTCGGGAAACCGATTATTCTGTACGACGCTATTTGCTCCGGCACACGGCATTATATGGATCTGGCGAAAGAAATTTTGCAGAATAATAAATTTTTTGCCTACGAACCCATCCTGCAGCACACCACACCCGGAGCAGAATAGCCAATGAGTATGAATAAAAAACCCGTTCTCGGACGAGGGCTCAACGCACTTATTCCCAAAACTCCGCACATGGAGATCAATATCCGCGATACGTCCATCGGGACAGATACGGGAGAGACCGGCATTATTGCCAATGTCGAGATCGGGAAAATACATCCGAATCCTTTTCAGCCGAGAACCGATTTCGATCCGGGCGCTCTGGAAGAACTCACGCGGTCGATCCGGGAAAAAGGGATCATTCAGCCTATCACGATACGCCGGGCCGAAAACGGATACCAGCTCATTTCCGGAGAACGCCGGCTGCGTGCAGCGCAGCTTGCACGGCTCAAGTACATTCCGGCGTATATCATCTCCATCGAGAACGACGAAGAAATGCTGGAACTCGCGCTGATCGAGAATATACAGCGCGAGTATTTGAATCCGATCGAAGTAGCCGCCGCATACCAGCGGCTCATCGACGATTGCCGTTTGACGCAGGATGATATCGCCCAGAAAGTGGGAAAAGACCGCAGTACAGTGACAAATTTTATCCGGCTTTTAAAACTTCCCCTTAAAATACAGGACGGGCTTCGAAAAAATAAAATTTCGATGGGACATGCCCGCGCGCTGATCAATTTGCCAAGTGAAAAGACCCAGCTGCGGACGTACGATAAAATCGTCGACGCAGGGCTGTCCGTCCGCAAGGTGGAAGATATCGTCCGATCTGCGGGAAAAAATTCCGCAAAACCGGCAAAGTCCGCAGGCAGCGGCGCCGCTGCAAACCTGCACAGCCTCGAAGAACGGCTTCAGCAGGCGCTTGGAACCAAAGTGAAAGTGCATACGAAAGGAAACAGCAAGGGTGAAATAGTCATAGAATTTTATTCACTGGACGATTTTGACCGGCTGTTGGACCTGTTTACGGATGGGAAAAAATAATTTGATAATTCAGTTCTCATAACGGTTCACTATTCACTATTTACTGTTTTTAAAAAATGTCTAAAACAAAAATTTTAACGGAAAAAGCTCCGGCGCCGATCGGCCCCTACAGTCAGGCGATTGCAGTTGAAGGAAAACTTCTTTTCACGGCAGGACAGATCCCGATCGATCCCGCCTCAGGGACCGTAACAAGCCCGGACATCAAATCACAAACCCGTCAGGTACTGCAAAACCTGGAAGCGGTTCTCGTTGCTGGAGGTTCGTCGCTCCAGCAGGTCGTTAAAACCACTGTCTTTTTGAAAAACATGAGCGACTTCGCAGCGATGAATGAAGTATACGGCGAATTTTTTGCTTCGAATGCGCCGGCGCGAAGCGCGGTTGAAGTCTCCCGGCTTCCGAAAGATGTGAAAGTAGAAATTGAAGCCGTTGCACTTATCGACTGAATCTTTTATGGTAAGTACTCAGCGAGATATTGAAAGATCAAAATCCCCCTCTTTAGGAAAGAGATTCCCCCTTTTATTCAAAAGGTGGATAAAGGGGGATTGAAAACCGAGTAAAAAACAATTGTTTCAAAATATGCTGAGCACATACCTTTTATGAAACATTGGAGATTCATACGGCTCTTCGGCATTCTTTTATGTTTTCTTGTCTGCCCGCAGTTTATTCATGCCCAGCAAGTTCTTTCCGCCGCATTCGTACGTCAGGATTCCGCCAAAGCACAGACCGATACGCTTGCATCACCCGCAAATAAATTGACTCCCCCGCCCCTTGAGAAAAAGTCCGGAAATACCGCTTTGCTTCTTTCAGCGATTCTTCCCGGAGCGGGTCAGATTTATGCGCATCGATATTATACGATCCCGCTGTATTGGGGACTCGGCACTTTTTTTGTCGCAGAATGGATTACATGCAACCATTATTATCATTATGCCCTGAATAATTATTCAGATTCGCTTGCATCGACAACAATGAAACAGCTTTTACTCGCGCCCCTGACAACCGACTATGCCCAGAACAAGCTCGCAGAACTCCAAAGGAACCGCGACCATTGGCATGATACGCGTGATAAATATGCGATCTATCTCGCATTGACATATGTTGTCAATCTTTTAGATGCCTATGTAGGAGCAACGTTGTATAGTTTCGACGTCACGGATAATCTGGAAGGAACAACTACCGTCCAGGTTAAGATTCCCATTCATTAGCCCGCAAGATTTTTCAATGCATCTTCACATTCCGGAAAAGAAAATCTAAATCCGGAGTCTGCCAGTTTTTTCGGTACGGCTTTTTGTCCCTGCAGAAGCAGTTGTTCCGCCATTTCGCCCAGAAGAATTTTTAAAATCATTCCGGGGACGGGAATTGCCGACGGGCGATTGAGAACTCTGCCGAGCAAGCTGCAAAAATCTTTCTGACGGAGTATGCCGGGTGCGCAGAGATTCACTGCGCCGGAAATATTTTCATTCTCCAGCGCAAAAAGGATTGCATTCACTTCGTCCAGTACATGGATCCACGGGAACCATTGGTTTCCGCCGGCGAAATGTCCGCCCAGAAAAAATCGAAACGCTCTCAGTAATCCGGGGAAAATTCCGGCGTGTGTGTCCAGGACAATACCGGTCCTCAGCAGAACGACACGCACTCCGAATTTTTCTGCGCACTGTGCCTCAATCTCCCATTGGACGCATACATCCGCTAAAAAACCTTGTCCTTTTGAAAATGATTCCGTTACATCTCCTTCCGGAACATTGCCGTAAAAACCTACGGCAGATGCATTCAACAACACTTTCGGCGAATGGCCGCCGCGTCCGATGGCCGACACCAACGCCCTGGTCGTTTCGATCCTGCTGTTGAGTATTTTTATTTTTTGCGTATTTGTCCATCGCCTGCCCGCAAGAGTTTCGCCGGCAAGATTGATAACGGCGGCAGCTCCATCGATTGCCGGCAGGAGAACCTCCGGAGTGCGGCCGTCCCATGCAAGTCGTGTTAATTTTGCATTCTTTAAAAAATAGGATATGGATGCAGGCCCCTCACGGCGCGAAAGAACAACGACCTGATGATTCAATTCAAGAAGCCGCTGTGTCACTTTGCCGCCGATAAATCCCGTTCCACCGGCAACGACGATTTTCATTTTTTTCCATTCATGATTATACATTCCAGACGGCAGACTGAAAACAGTGAAAAGTAAAGAGTAAATAGCAGTTAAATGAGCAAAAAAGCAAAACAATAAAACGACTGAAATTCCTCCATCGGTTCATAGGTCTTAGTTCGTTGTTCGGCTGGAGGCCTGATAATGTCATCAAATATTAGCGGGATATAAATTTGAGGAAGGCCAAGAAGAAGAAATTCCTGATTTCTATTTATCCTGAAACCTGCATGAATAAAGACACAAAAGTTGATTATGTATTGTGAAAACAGTATAATTTTTCATAAATATCAAAAAGATTCAACCTGCCTTTTAGTTAGGTTCATTCTTGATACGCAAAGGACCCAAAAATTTCTACTTTTCTTTAAGAAAAAGAATTTCTAAACACTTTTTCACGCAGGATTCAGGTTTATTTCTTTTAACTTCAGCACTACGTACTGCGAGCTAAGCACTTCATTAAGCTTTCCCACGATTCACAATTCGCAATTGGCGCTGCTGCTCATTGCTCTTCTCCGCATTTTTGAATATCTTTAAGAAGAAAGGAGTAAAGAGCGGCTGACCCCTCTTTACTCTTTATTGTTTTAATGGATTGAGCTTTGAAAATGGATCATATTCGTAATTTTTGCATCGTAGCACACATCGATCACGGCAAATCGACTCTTGCCGACCGGCTGCTGGAATATACCGGCACGATCGCCTCGCGGGATATGACAAAACAGGTTCTCGACGATATGGATCTGGAACAGGAGCGGGGCATTACGATCAAGCTGCATGCAATTCAGCTCCAGTATACATCGCACGATAAAAAAAATTATACTCTCAACCTTATCGACACGCCGGGTCACGTCGATTTTACGTATGAGGTTTCCCGCTCCCTCGCCGCGTGCGAAGGAGCGATTCTTGTCGTCGACGCTACTCAAGGCGTCGAGGCTCAGACAATTTCCAACCTCTACCTCGCTATCGATGCCGGACTCGAGATCATACCCTTTATCAATAAAATCGATCTGCCAAGTGCAAAGACCATGATCGATACGGTTAAGAAGCAGATCATCGACCTGATCGGCTGCACGGAAGAAGAGATTCTCACGGGCAGCGCTAAATCGGGAATCGGAACCGAGGAGGTTCTGGAAGCGATCGTCAAGCGCGTTCCGCCGCCGCAGGGAGATCCGCAGGCGCCTCTGAAGGCGCTCATTTTCGATTCCGTATTCGACGAATTCCGCGGGGCTATTGCCTACATTCGCGTTATGGACGGATCTATCAAAGAAAAAGACCAGATACGCTTTTTTTCAAACGGAAGAGATTTTCAGGCGGAAGACATCGGCATATTGGAAATGCAGCGCAAGCGGACCGGATCCCTTTCCGCAGGGGATGTCGGTTACCTTATTGCCAATCTGCGGGATGTCCACGACACTAAGGTCGGAGATACGATTACACTTGCAGGCAATCCTGCATCGGAGCCGCTTCCCGGATATAAGGAAGCGAAGCCGATGGTCTTCAGCGGAATTTATCCGACCAACAGCGACGAATTTTCCGAATTGCGTGAAGCGCTGGAGAAATTAAAACTCAACGACGCTTCTTTAATCTTCGAACCGGAAACGTCCGTGGCTCTCGGTTTCGGATTCCGCGCCGGTTTCCTCGGACTTCTGCATATGGAAATCGTCCGCGAACGGCTCGAACGGGAATATAATCAATCGCTCATTAATACGGTTCCCAACGTCGAATACCGAGTAACAAAAACAAATCACGATGTTTTATTCGTAGACAATCCTGCGTTCATGCCGGACGCCGGGCAGATCGAAAAAGTAGAAGAGCCGTTCGTCAAGGCGCAAATTATCGTTCCGGTCGAATACATCGGAAATATCATGAAACTCTGCATGGACCGGCGCGGCATACATAAGAACACGACATACCTGAGTCCCGAACGCGCCGATATTCATTATGAGCTCCCGCTTTCCGAAATTATTTTCGATTTTTACGATAAATTGAAATCCATTTCGCGCGGGTATGCTTCATTCGATTACGACCTGCTGGATTACAGGGAATCCGAATTAGTGAAGCTGGATATTCTCCTCAACGGAGAGCCGGTCGATGCGCTGTCCACCATCGTTCACCGCGAAAAATCGTATGAGTGGGGACGAAAGATGTGCCAGAAACTTCGGAAGCTGATCCATCGTCAAATGTTCGAAGTGGCCATACAGGCAGCGATCGGCAGCAAGGTTATCGCACGGGAAACGCTCAGTGCGATGAGGAAAAACGTCCTGGCTAAATGCTACGGCGGCGATATATCGCGCAAGCGCAAGCTCCTGGAGAAACAAAAAGAGGGTAAGAAACGTATGAAACAGGTAGGCCGTGTTGAGATTCCTCAGGAAGCATTTCTCGCCGTCCTCTCTATGGAAGAGTAGAAGAGACTTTTATTTCAAGAAAGGGAAACCCTTGAACACTCACAAGAAACAACAGGAAGAACCCCGGCTGAACTGGAAACAAAAAACCGTTGCGTTCCTTAAAGAATTCGGCATCGTATTCGGTTTGTTTCTCCTCATCAACAATTTTGTTATCGCATCATTTATGGTACCGACGGGATCTATGGAAAACGAGGTACTCACCGGCGAATTGCTTTTTGTCAACAAATTCATCTACGGCGGGACAAGTCCGATGAACCTGCAGCAATTCGATTTCCTGCAGATGCTCACACTCGGAGCTATCCGCCTGCCGAACGTTCCTTTCCCATGGTTTCGTTTGCCGGCCGTCCGTGATGTGCACCGGGGCGATGTGATTGTTTTTGTTTTCCCCGGTATGCGGGATGAATTGCAATCGGACCAGTTCACATATTACCTAAAACGCTGCATCGCAGTATCGGGCGATACTCTCCGGATTCGCAATCGAGTTGTGTCCGTCAACGGACAGGTTGTTCCGCTGCCGCGGAATGTTCGCTATGACCGGGGCTGGGAAGTCCCGTCGAATGATCCCGATGATCGGATTTTTCCAAAAGGAGCGCCGTGGAATGAAGACAATTACGGTCCTCTTGTAATTCCAAAAAAAGGAATGGAAATTCCTTTGAGTGTTCAAAATTTTCCGGCATGGGAAATATTTATAGAGCGGGAAGGGCATTCGGCTGGAATCGCAGGCGGATCGGTAATGGTGGACGGGAAACCTGCCGCATCATACACCGTTCAGCGTGATTATATCTTCGGCATGGGAGACCACCGGGATAACAGTCTGGATGGACGGTACTGGGGATTTATTCCGAAAGAGAATCTTGTCGGCACTCCGATGCTCGTCTACTGGTCGTGGAACTCCGATATTCCGATCTACGACATCTTCGGACGGCTTGCGTCGGTGCGCTGGGGCAGAATCGGTTCGCTCATTCAATAATGGCAGACCGACCGTCGATAAAATCCGGGGCACAGCCGGCAGAAAAAATTTACGGCTCCCTTATCGAATACGGTAAAGTCATAGCTCTCACGCTTCTCGTTGCTCTCGCTCTCAAAGCGTTCGTCATCGACGCGTACAGCATTCCATCCCGCTCGATGGAAAACACTCTCTCTGTGGGGGATTATCTCCTTGTAGATAAGCTGGCATACGGCATTCACACACCGCGTCATTTCGAGTTTATTAATAAGGCGCTTCCTTCCTTTGCTCTCCCATTCTGGCGGCATATTCACCGGAACGACGTTATCGTATTCGAATATCCGGGCGCATGCGGCGAAGTGACGCCGGGGGAATACGAAAATTATGTCAAACGATGCGTCGCCCTGCCGGGCGATTCGCTTCTTCTTTTGAACGGAGATGTCTTTGTCAACGGCACACCCCTTCCGCTTCCTCTCAAAGCGATTCCTACTCTTCATACTAAAAATGCTTCATGGCAAAGATCCGGCGATATGTTTCCCGTCAACAGCGGTTTTACCGATGTCAATTACGGACCAATCCGCATTCCGCGGCGCGGCGATGTCATCCTGCTGAGTGCATCGGCGATCGATGTATGGAATGTTTTCATACGCCGCGAAGGACACATTCCTGCAATGGCAAACGATTCAGTCGTGACCATTGACGGCAGGCCTGCCTGTTCGTATAAAGTCGAACGGAATTATTATTTTGTCCTCGGCGACAACCGGGATAACAGCCTGGACAGCCGTTTTTGGGGATTTGTCCCGGAAGACAACATCATCGGCGAAGCACTTATCATCTATTGGTCGTGGGATCAGGATGCCCCTGTCCGCTCCCTCTCTGATAAATTTGCAACAATCAGATGGAACAGGGTAGGCACGATAATAAACTAAGTCAGAATAAGAACTGAGAATGAAGAATAAAGAATATTACATTTATACAATAACTTTCTTCTTGTTTTTTCTTTTATCCTTTGGTTATTCTGAATACTTCATTCTGAATTCTTCATTCTGAAAAATGTCCGGTTTATACATTCATATTCCTTTTTGCGAGCATAAGTGCATTTACTGCGACTTTTATTCATTGGCGCCTGCGGTTCCGTCGGATCAAGATCAATCGCAAACCACGATGATCGCCCGTTTTTTGGCCTGCCTCGATCATGAAATCGATCTTCAGGGAGAGAAATTTAAGTCTGATGATGCATATCAAACCGTCTTCTTCGGCGGGGGAACACCTTCTCTCCTGACACCGGCCGCTGTCGGAAAAATTCTCAAAAAACTTTCTGCGAAATTTTCCATCCATCCGGACGCAGAAATCACGCTGGAAACGAATCCCGGCACTGTCGATGTGCAGAAGCTGAAAAATTTTCGTGATGCTGGCATTAATCGTTTAAGTGTCGGCATACAATCATTTCACGACGGCGATCTTCGCTTTTTGACGCGCATCCATTCATCCGAAACAGCACGCTCCTGCATTCGTGATGCATTCGAGGCGGGTTTCGAAGATGTGAGCATCGATCTTATTTTTTCACTTCCCCGGCAAACACCCGAACGATGGCGCTTCAATCTTGAACAGGCGGTCGCTCTCCGGCCGACGCATCTTTCGTGTTATAGCTTAATTGTGGAACCCGGTACGCCTCTGTTTTCGATGGTACGCAATAAGCTGATCACTCCCCTGGAACCCGAAGCCGATGCCGGACTGTACCTATCAACGATCGAATTTCTCTCCGAGCACGGCTACAGACAGTATGAAGTATCGAATTTTGCGAAGCCCGGATTCGAATCTCGTCACAATAAGAATTACTGGAACCATACTCCTTACCTCGGATTCGGTCCTTCGGCGCATTCATACAAAGACCGGAAACGGTGGTGGAATATTTCCGATCTTGGATTGTATAGCGAGATGCTCGAACGCGGACAGCTTCCGCTGGCTGGAAGCGAGGATCTCACCGGCCGTCAATTACAGGAGGAAACAATTTTTCTCGGACTCCGAAGCGGCGGAATCGACCTTGAAAAATACCGGGAGCAATTCGGATACGATCTGCTGGAAACATACAAAAAATCAGCCGATTCATGCATACGGGACGGATTGGCTTTTCTTCAGGGAAACTGCTTTTCGCTGACGGCACGCGGCTATGCTCTCTGCGATGAGATTTGCCTGCTCTTCCGATAGCGTTCTCCCCGGGCCGAGGAGTCCGCAAACCGCGGCAGCCGTGCACAAAATCCCTGGAATGGCCTGTGCCGGTACACTATAAGCAATCCTCCGGTGTTTATTATTATTAGCCGCAATGATCATTGCGTTATGCCCATTGAATATTCTTGAAGTTCAAGCCTTTTCATCCTACATTAAACCTGCTTTAATTATGAGACTCCCAGAAAATATAATGGAAGAAAAAATCAACCGATGGATTGCAGCCGGTGTGTTTGCAATTTCATTTGCGACGTACCTGTTAACGCTTGCTCCGACCGTTCTCTTCTGGGATGTCGGTGAAATTTGCGCTGCCGCCTTTTCTCTACAGGTACCGCATGCACCCGGAGCGCCGCTTTTTCTGCTTTTAGCGCGCATTGCGGCGATGATTCCATTTTTTTACGATCCCGCCGCCCGCATGCATCTCCTTTGCGCTGCAGCGAGCGGCCTGACCTGTGCGATCCTGTACGATATCATCGTAAAAATTCTTCGGCGCCTGATGGAAGATCACGCATTGCCGGCCGATAATTTTATTCTTTACGGTTCCGGATGTATTGGAGCCCTTTCACTGGCCTTTTCAAAAACTTTCTGGCAGAATGCCGTTCAAACGAACATCCCGGCCGTCAGCCTGTTCTTTTTCGCCGTCCTTCTCTGGCTGGGACTCCGATGGTATTTGAGCGAAGAATCGGAGCAAAGTCCGAAACAAATTCTCCTCATCGCCTATGTAGCCGGATTGTCCGCAGGCGTACATTTGCTTTCCGCGTTGGCCGTCCTTCCGTTGTTTCTGCTGTGGTACGATAGATACCATGCATTTTCGAGGGAACATTTCATGCGGTTCGCAGCATATGCCTTTGTTCTTTTTTTTCTCACCGGCGCCGGAGTTGTATCTATCCTTCCGTCGCTTCTCGGCGGTGAGTGCTTTGGAATCAAGAGTTCATTCTTCTCGTTCTTACCACCGATCATTCTTCTTTCCGCTCTTTTCGGAATTTATGAGTGTTACCGGCGCCGGTATGAGGGACTCCGCATGATCATTCTTTGTTTTCTTTTCGTCGTCCTCGGATCGTCGACTTCCGCCCTCATCTTGATCCGTGCACAGGCGAACCCTCCGATCAATGAAACAAATCCCAGTTCGCTCTCGCGCTGGGCGTTATATTCCAACCGGGAAGAATGGATCACGACACCTGTCCTGAATCGCCGATGGGACACCGAACCTGAGAAGCAAACGTTTTATAAACAATATACGAGCGACTTCGATTATTTCCTCTCGTACCAGACCGTTCATATGTATCTTCGATACCTGGGATGGAATTTCATCGGCAGCGAGGGAAATTTCAGCGATGCCGGAATACGATGGCGTCAGTTCTTTTTTATCCCGGCGCTGTTCGGTCTGCTCGGCATTTATAAATTATGGCGGGCGCATATTCCTCTGGCCTCCGCTCTGACACTTCTTTTTCTGTTATCCGGAGTTTGTCTTGCCTGGGCTCAAAATCAACAGGGCCCGCAGCCGCATGAATATGATATTTTATACGGCGGGTCATTTTTGATTTTTTCTCTATGGATTGGAATTGGAATTAGCACAGCGGCGATATTTATAAAAAATGCATTTGCCGATCCACGGAAACAGCAGAGATCCGTCTACGGAGCGCTTTCTCTCGCATTTTTCTTCGTGCCTGTAAATATGTTCGCAGTCAACTATGCTTCCTCGAATCAAAAAGACAACTACGTCGCTTATGATTACGCTTACAACCTCCTGCAGAGCTGCGAGAACGATGCTGTTCTCATCACAAACGGCGACAATGATACATTTCCTCTCTGGTATCTCCAAAACGTCGGCGGTATCCGGCGGGACATCCGGGTCGTCAATTTGACCTTACTCAATAATTCGTGGTATGCCCTGCAGTTAAAACACAATTCACCGTACGGAGCAAAGCCTGTTCCTTTCTTATCAACAGATGCGGAATTGGAAGACCTGCAGCCCGTGAAATTCGAACCGCAAATGATAGAAATCCCGATCGACAGCGTGACGGTTCAAAGCTATCGCAGCGGCTATCCTTTTACATCAGCCGATTCTTCGGTATTAAAACGGGGAATATTCAGGTTTTTCATGCCGAATACAATTTTGCAAGGACAGCTCAAAGGGCTTCGTCCTCAGGATGTTCTGCTATTCGATATTGTGAAAACCGCCGGCTTCCACCGGCCGATTTACTTCGCGTCAAGCGTGCCGCCGAACGGAACGCTCGGACTGCGCAATCATTTGCAGATGCTCGGACTTGCCTACAAGCTGGTTCCGTACTCCACCGTTTATTCGTGGCCGGACACGGCCGAACGGATCGTTTCAGCGAATCTTTTCAATACAGCATATAAATTGTCCAAAATTCCTCAGCATGGATTTTCCTGGAGAGGATTTCAATCCAAAACGAACTCACCGTATGAAGGAACCGTGCAGATGGCTGTTGCGAATTATCGAAATATGTTTTTTCGCTATGCTGTGCAAGCGATGAATGTTCAGCACCAACCGGAAAAAGCATCTCGCATCCTCGATCGCATGGAAGAGATTATGCCGCGCCGGTCGGTAGGAATGAATTATAAGATAAAATACGACATTGCATCATTCTATCATTCTCTTCACAATCGTGAACGCACAGATGAGCTGCTTCATGAACTTGTAGACGAGCTAAAAGTAACGACAGCCCGGCGTGTTCAGGAAGCGTTTTCCGGTTATAATTCATATATCGTTCTTTTTACATGTTACAGGGAATTGCAGCAGCCGAAGGAGGCCGAAGCAGTCCTGGCGCTTCTTCAGTCCGTTTACGGGACGGATTCGGGAGTCGAAGAGGTGATAGCTCAAATGCGCAGACAAATACCAGCAAAGCCATAAAATTCCGGAGGAAGCGTTGGCCGGCATTCAAAAGATAAAAAATATTTTAATTGTTTCATTTTCGGGCATCGGCGATGCCGTCATGTTTACCCCTGCTTTGCATCTTCTACGGACATCATTTCCCGAAGCACGCATCGATTTGTTATGCATGTTCAAAGGGGTCGAAGAAATTTACCAGCGCAACAAGGAAATTCAGACTATTTACCGGCGGGACTTTCTCCATGCACCGATCCTGTCCTCTCTCCGCTTTATCCTCTCTCTTCGGAAACGGTATGATGTAAGCATCAGCGTTTATCCGGCCAATCGGTGGGAATATAATATCATCAATTTCTTAATCGGTGCGAAACTGCGCCTGGGACATGAATACAACCATTACAATTTTGCATCGCTGTATTTCCTCAACAACAAACGAGTCAAAGAAAACGACTCTTTGCACAACGTCATCGAGAACGTCGAACTTGTCAAACTGCTTCCCGTTGCCCCGGCTGAAGAAGTTTCTCCGCTGAACATCCAATGCACGCAAGAGGATCGAAAGTCAGCGCAAGAGTGGCTTCAGCAAAAGGGCATCTCCGAAAATTCGTTTCTCGTCGGATTTCATGCAGGATCCGCTGAATTTAAGAATCAACTTCGGCGGCGGTGGGCTCCGGAAAAATATTCGTCAATCGGCCTCTGGCTTAAGGAACAACACAACGCTTCAATACTTCTCTTCGGCGGAACCGATGAACTGGCGCTCAATCAAAAGATCAATGCCGGCATGAACAACAGCGGGCATATTGTTCAGACATCTTTTATGACGACGGCGGCATTGATGGAGCGATGCACTTTTTTTCTCTGCAACGATACGGGACTTATGCATGTGGCTGCTGGATTACAGGTACCGGTCGTTACCATTTTCGCATTTACGAACCCGGCATACGTGTATCCGTGGAAATCGCGCTATACGATGGTACGACATGAATTAGAATGCAGCCCTTGCTTTTATTATTCTCCGCGTCATGCAAATTGCCGGTGGAAGGAAGATCGATTTCGATGTATAACTCATATCGAAGTGGACGAAGTGAAAGCGGCGATAGAAAAGATGCTGAAGGAAGGTATGGGCTTAGTTCGTAGTTCGTAGTTCTTGGTTCTTGGTACTTGGTTTTTAGTCCTTCATTCTTATAAATTGTTCATTTTTCTTTTTGAATCGACAGCGGTTTGCCCTTCTCCCCCATATAAAAAGCTATGAGGACAACATTCTCGCTTCCCTTGTTGATACCGTTATGAAATGTATTTTGCACCTCCGAAAAAGACGAATTTTCCGGAAATTGGAAGACTTTTCCGTTTTCCATTTCAACCGTTAATGTTCCCTTTAATACATATGCAAAGACGGGAACTTCATGTTTGTGCCAGCCCGTCGATCTGCCTGGCGGGATAGTCACTTTCAATATCGTTACTTCGGCATCTTGACTTTGGGGATAACTGATTTTCTGACCGATCGAAGTTGTGTCGGTTTTCAATAATGGCTCTATGATAACATCTTTATCGTATTGCGCGTATGCATGAACAGAGAAGATAAATATGTATGCAGTCAGGATAAGCTTTTTCATGGTGATCTCTTCTTATCGTTCAACATCCAAGGTTCAACATTGATTGGTTTTTCAGTAATTCAGTTTTACTGTTTGGCGGTTTCCGTTTAGTGTTTACAATTTACCGTTCATTGTTCATTGCTGATTGTAAAAAATCCGCACATTCTCGCGGTGAAGAAACACGATGGATAATTTTCGTGCAATCGCCGATTCCCTCCCACAGCAGTTCTTCCTGCAGCGTCGTTACGACACGCTGCCAGAAATCACCGATCAAGACAATCGGCTTTTCCCGCATTATTCCCTTATTGACATACTCCCATACCGCGGCAAGTTCAAGAAGCGTGCCGGTTCCGCCTTTCAGAACAACATATGCATCTCCCAGCTCGACAAGCTTCAGCATCCGGTCAATTAATTGAGGAATGTGAACAACCTCATCGATCCATTGATTCGGTTTACGTCCGTTTCTATCGAACGTCACGCCGATGGTTTTTCCGCCGGCTTCTTTCGCACCGCGTGCCGAAGCTTCCATCATTCCGCCGAATCCGCCGTTGCAAAGAATAAAACCAGCGGAGGCAAGTTCCCTGCCAAGATTATATGCAATCATGTACTCCGGGGAGTCTTTTTCCTGTCGAGCGCTTCCGAAAACTGTAATGATTTTTGCCATTTGAAAATAGTGATTTAGTTCAATGCGCTGCCGTGAAGCTGTTTAATAGTTCTTAGTTGGTAGGAGTTATAAGCAATTCTTCTGTTCTATGGTTCCGTTCACAGTTCACTGCTTTTACTCAGTCCAAAAAATCCCAGTGGACGCCGAGTCGGAAATGCCTGCCGGGCATCGGATAGATCGGCGCGAGAATATAATTAATCCCGAAAATGTTTGCCCATGTTACGGAAAGGTGTGCATCGCCTACCTTTAGAATTGCAAAAAGATCGACCGTTGAGCATCGTCCGAGTATGAACGAATGAGATTCCGAAAACACCATCGTCTCCGGATCCGGCTGCTCGCCGTTTTCCCGGTTGTAGAACGTAGATCGAAGGCCAAATTTTGCATCGAGCGCTTTTTTAAAAAAGAGATCGCGGTACGAAAATTCCCCGGAAAGAATAACATCCGGCATGAGCGTTTTCAAAGTATCATCTTCTTTGTACTTTGACAGCGTCATCACGCCGTACGCTTCAAACGCTCCCAGCTTCCATCGGAAGCTTCCGGTTATCCCCTGCACATCGATCTTACCGACATTGCGCACTTCGAGTGCCGCGGTACCGTTGTTTGTCTGCCAAGGTTGGTACAGAATAGCATTGTTTATGGTTCGTTGAAAAACTTCGAGATTGATTGAAATATCATTGGATGGATGGAAAAGAAATCCGCCCCGTAGAAAAATATGCTGTTCTTTTTTCAAGGCATCCGGGCCGCGGATGAGCAGGGAATCCGTCCAGTATTGTTCCTGAATGCTCGGGAAACGATCGTACCAGGAACTCTTTGCATACACAGAAAAATAATCTGAAGGCACGGCGGTCACGCCGAGTCCCAGCAAAGAACCATCTTGACCTCCAACCCATTCCCGGCGTAAAACGATTTCCGGCTGCAGCATGGAAACAGAATCTACTGAGCCCTGAATATACACTGCGGATTGAACCTGGTCCGGAACATAATACAATTGAGCGGATGGATCCACGGCTGTTTTTTGCCATTGATACCCAAATCTCCCCCGTATAAAAGGCAGGCATAAATCCTGGCGAAAATCAAATCCTTGCATAACGGCTGAATTTTCTTGCCGAATAGTGACCGCCGAAAACGGATTATCATATTCCCGGTTCGTGTTCGTATAAAAGACATTCAGCTTTGTCGTCGATG
Organism: Ignavibacteriota bacterium; assembly: GCA_003162695.1. Taxonomy (GTDB): domain Bacteria; phylum Bacteroidota; class Ignavibacteria; order UBA10030; family UBA10030; genus Fen-1254. The sequence goes on from PMML01000029.1 coordinate 47,637, forward strand.
TAGAATCGGGCAGAAGACGTGCAACGGCTGCAAAAGTCAGGTCCTGCCGTGAGTAGATATCGTAAGCGGAAGAATTGTTCGGAAGCGCATTACTTGGAAGGTACGCATATTGATCGAGGAGGATACCATAATTCAAGCCGTTCGTCGCTTTTGTGTAGAAATCGCTGAGCGAAATATTTACACGGTCGGAAATATTATACCGCAAGCGAGTTCGAATGTTCCATGCATCGAGTGCGGCGTTGGGATAGTTCCCGTTGGTCACTGTCCGGTCGAATGCCGCCATGAGGTTCAATCCCCGTGCAATATTTTGCGTGTAAAGAAAATCTGTCAGAAGATCTTCCTCCGGATCCTGAACGAACCGAACTTTGGTAACCGGCCGTACGGAATTATACGACCGGGAGACAAAGTTGACGGCAACGTCGTTCGGCGATGCTCCGTTCTCGGAACCGGAAAGAATTTCCACTTCGTCTAAAAACTCGAGCGGCATATCGTTGAAGTTATATCTTCCAGTGATAGGATCGTTCATCGGACGGCCGTCCAGAAGCACGCTGATGCGCCGGTCGTCGGTACCGTATGCATTCAACTGTCCGTATTTGCCTGCTTCCCCAAGTCCGCGATAAAAAAATCCGGGAAGCTTCCAAAACACATCTCCAAGAGTTTTGGAATCTGTCCAGAGAAGCTGATCCCGATATAAAGCGTTTTCGGTATCAGTTGCGGCTGTTAGTTTGCCGATGCCCTGAATAAATCTGACAACCGTCACATCTTTTATGTGCACGGTATCCAGATGCGTTTTTCGAAGCGAATCAGAACCGGCAATGCGTCCTTTCCGCAGTGAATCAGGAACAAACGGATGTATTGAAGATCGCGTCGAATCAGTTTTTATAAAATGCGCGGTGTCGGCAGCAGAACTATTGGGCAGAAGAGTATGCTGCTCATGCTGCGCCTGCATCGGACTGGACAGCATACAGTAGAGGAGTGCATAGAGGAAAAAGGAATATTTAGTCATTTCGTGCATTGAAAAATGGCGTTGTGATTGAAACAGTATGGTCTCCTGGAAAATTACTGACGGCCAGCCGGGCTGCTGCTTCGTTATCATAGAGTCCAAAAATGGATGAACCGCTGCCGCTCATAAGAGCGAACGATGCCCCGGCATGCAGCAATGCAAATTTAATATCATGGATAACCGGATATTGCGCGAAGACAATCTCTTCAAAATCGTTCTGAACAGCCTGTGAAAGAAGAACCGGATTTTTCAGGGCATGAGGCAATTCCGTTCTAATTCCCGTTGGGATACCGTTTCGGCGAACTTTCAAATGACGGTACGCCCATGCTGTGGATACATGTACCGGCGGAGTCACAAGAACGATCCAGAATGGAATTTCAAGCCGCAGCGATTCCAGTATTTCTCCGCGTCCACGCGCATACGCGCTCCCGCCCCGGATAAAAAACGGGACGTCGGAACCGATCTTCGCTGCATACCCACACAGAACATCGCGGCTTAAATTCAAATTCCAGAGCTTATCCAGAGCGACCAGCGTCGCTGCAGCATCGCTGCTCCCGCCGCCGAGACCGGCCCCGATTGGAATATTTTTTGCAAGAGCAATATGCACGCCCCTCTCTATTTTTTGTTCTGCTCGCAGGAGCCGTAATGCCTGGATGCAAAGATTTCCTTCACCCGTTGGAATGTTTTCCATGCTGCATTCAAACCGGTCGGTTTCCGCATGTGTTACAGTTATTTCGTCGTAAAGATCGACCTCATGAAACACCGTTTCTATATCGTGGTATTCGTCCGGACGCTTGCCGAGTATGTACAAACCGAGATTAATTTTCGCGTAAGCGTAAAGTTTCATTGGCTCTCTGCATATCTTCTTTACAAGAATCGCTGTCCCGAAGCACAATATAAAAATTCTGTATGGTTTAATTTTAAGCAAAATAGCGTATAAACATTCGAGAATCAACCCATAGAACAGAACAAGAAGTTTATCCAAGCACAAGAATAGTTCCAAGTACTTGGCGCATCGTTCAATGTGCCGCGGTTAAAAAATTATTTGACTGCTTAGTCCGATAGTTGCCGATTATTGTATTTATCGTTTACTGTTTTCAGTTTACCATTTACCACCCTTGATTCTCTACGATAATAATCGTAATTATAAACCGATTGTAAGTTCATTCGATGTTTTTTCGGCGAATTTCATGCAAGCGAGGAATCCCGTATACAATACAACTCTTCATGCAATAATTTTCCAAGAACCGCATTACAGGACACTTCCCGGATAATCGCAGGGTAAAAAAGAATGACATGACGAATAAAATCAATAGAGGGATTGGAAAGCCGCAAGACGACAAAAGGAAAAGGGATCATATATGAACATAAAATTGATCATCATCATAGGATTCTCATATCTCTACGGATTCTTCGAATATTTTATGAATATCAAACTACGAAGAAAAAGCAATGTTGCCAATCAAGGAGATAAAGGCAGTTTAAGATTATTAACCATTCTCATTGCCGTTGGATATTTATTGTCATTTTCAATAGGCTCAACAAAAATAGGCAGGATTTATCAGTGGGACACTTTTTTTGCAATTGGAGGCATATTGATTGTCCTCGGATTAACGATCAGGATACTATCGATATTGACTCTCCGGCAGTACTTTACATATTCGGTAGCAAAAATTGAAAATCACAAATTAATTGAAAAAGGACTATATAAGAGAATCAGACATCCGGGATATTTAGGACAGATCATTGTTTTTATCGGGATTTCGGCTTCCATGTCGAATTGGTTGTCGATACTATTTATGATGATTCCGATTGCTGTCGGGTACGGTTATCGAATAAAGGTTGAGGAAAGATTTATGACCGAACAAATGGGAGAAAATTATTTGAAATATAAAAAACGTACAAAAAGATTGATTCCGATGATATTTTGAAATACCCTGTATCTCACAACGCTTCTTTATCGTAATCCCGCGATATGCAGATATCCAGCATACACCGGGCAGCTGAGGATCCCGGCGGCATCAACCGTTTGTTTCAAGGAGACAATAAGTATGAATATGAAATTAAAATATCACCATATCGGCATACCTGTAACTAACCCGATAGACGGCGAAGTTTATTTAAAAGATCTAAAGTTTTTCCATTATGGCTATAAGAACAGTGAATACGGAATCGAATGGATGAGGTACGAAGAGAATTGCCCATTGCCCGAGATTGTAAAAACGATACCGCATGTCGCTTTTGAAGTCGATAATGTGTATGAAGCCATTCAGGGTAAAAAAGTAATAATAGAACCCAATAGTCCTTCCGAAGGAACTCTTGTGGCATTTATAGAAGAAAACGGCGCTCCCATCGAGTTCATTCAGATTGCAAAAAAAGCGGTGGTGATGTCTGACGCGTAAAAATTGTTCCTGACGCGTTCTCATTTCCAAGAGTATCTGGAAACTGCGAAAAATCCAGACCGGAAAAACATCTGCACGGGGAAAAATGGATTTTGTCCGCACCTCAATCTTGAAAAAATTAAAGAATAGTCGTACTATAATATTCAGTTACGTTGTAATTCTTGTTCGGCAGGAAATGTTGCGGGATTCACGCCGAATTTCATTTTGTATTTCCAATACATTTTAACGTTTAAAAGAATAAACCATTCAACAGGGTAAATCCCCTTGGACTATGGTCATTTTTATAGAATGGAACACCGTCTCTTTTCTTCGACTCCACCGATGCAACCGCGATAGACAAAGAGTTATCAAGGAAGGCGAATGAAAAAATCAGAATGACATAACTACACAACCACCGGGCGAATCGATGAATTCGGTCCGCCTATTATTATCCACCAATCATACAAAGGGATCTATCATGAAACCACTCTTTCCTGTTGTTCTCCTTTGCATTCTGTCCTTACAGCTAAACGCTCAATGGACGAATGGACAGAATGCATCCTATGTTATCGGACAAGCAAATTTTACAGCTAATGCGGCGGCAACAACTGCAGCCGGCTTGAATAAGCCATGGGGTCTTGCTGTCGATGATGCCAATCAAAAACTCTATGTCGTAGATTGGGGAAATCACCGCGTGCTGCGTTATGCGCTTCCCATCACACAAAACCATCCGGCGGCTGAATTGGTGCTCGGCCAGGCGGATTTTACGCACGGCAGCGGCAACCGCGGCGCCGGCGGAGTGACCGCAAATACTTTGAACTATCCCAAGGGCATTGCAGTATACCATGATACGCTCTGGGTAGCCGATTACAGCAGTGAACGCGTGCTCCGGTTTGATAACGCACACGCAATTACAACGAATGGAGCCGGCGCCAATGCTGCGCTGGGAGGCGCTTCTGCATTGACCGGATACGGTGCGGGCACCGGCCAATCCGGTTTTTATCCGGGCGGCCTCTTTGTGGACAACAACGGCAACCTCTATGTGATCGATGTCAATGCGCATCGCATTTTGCGATTTAACAATCCATCGGCGAAAGCAAGCAATGCGAATGCCGACGGGGTGCTTGGGCAGCCGGATTATACGACAACGTCGCCGGGGACAACTGCATCGAAGCTGAACAATCCATACGACGGCGCGTTTATCGGTACAACGCTGTTTGTAGCGGATTACGGCAATCATCGCGTACTTAAATTTAATAATGCTGCAGCGGCTGCAAACGGGGCTGCCGCAGACGGCGTGTTTGGCGCTGCGGATTTTACATCTGCGTGGAGCGGGACCGACGTGACTTGGCTCATCAACAATGCAGCGAAAGCAACGGGGTATCCGGTAGGCGTCGCAGCAACGGGAAACGGCGAGCTACTGGTAGGCCAGAATCTTCCGCGCATTTCCATTTTTGAAAATGCAGTTTCCATCGCAAACTTCAGCCCGGCCGATAACGTACTCGGACAACCCGACTTGAATACACTCAATAAAGCAACAGCACAAAACAGTTTTCCCGGAGATATGCGCGACGTTGTCTATAGCAATTCACTGAATCAACTCTTTGTTGCCGATTTTGACGGCAATCGCGTGCTGGTATTTAGCAGCAGTGTAACCGGCATCGGAGCAACGGCAGAAACACCGAAGCAATTCGGACTCTCTCAGAATTATCCGAATCCTTTCAATCCCTCGACAGTCATCAAATATCAGATTGTAAAGAACAGTATGGTCACCTTGAGGGTGTTCGATCTGCTGGGAAGAGAAGTAACGACGCTGGTCAATGGAATGAAACCTGCCGGAGCTTACACGGCGACATTCAACGCAGTCAATTTGCCGAGCGGCGCATATTTTTGCCGGCTTACAGCGAATGCCGTTCAAATGGAAAAAGGGCAGGCGAGCACGTTTATTGAAACGAAAAGATTATTGCTGCTGAAATAGCATCACCGGGTCGAATTATTTTATTGACTTCTTTTTCTTATCTTACAAGTTCATTTCCCGGGTACGGAGTGTTTTTTCAATTTGCAGATCCTCCGAACCCGGATCTGAACTTTTGCGGACTGCAAAGTGGACGCTTCAGGCATACAAGAGAAGAAGAACAGCAGATATAATTGACCTCTTATTGTTTCCATGAAAGGAGATCTTATGGAAATTCCATGTTTGAACGATAAGAATATATATCCGGACGACAAAGTGTTAACCCGGTATCTCCGCGGTGCAAAAAGCACGTGGGATTCATTCATGGATTTGCTGAAAACCGATTACTCCCTCTTTTCGACAGAGTGGAGATATTATAACGACGGCAAGAGATGGTTGTGCAAAACGTCAAAAAAAACTAAAACGATATGCTGGATATCTGTAGGGGATAATTTTTTTAGAGTTACTTTCTATTTCGGCAATAAGGCCGAAGAGATAATAAAGAGAAGTGCGCTGGATGATAAATTGAAAGCCCAATTCTTAAGTTACGGTGGAAAATTTAAATTCAGGCCGATTACCATAGTTGTTCGGAAAAAATCCGATTTGAAATTTTTGAAAGCATTAATAGAGTTAAAAGAAAGAATCAAATAACCCATCGCAGTTATTAAGATTATTTAAATCGCAGAAATTCATGACCTTCCCGGCAGGAAGAGATTTCAAAATGAATTTTAAAACCCGCCCGGGAAAACATCGCTTCTGCATAGTAAATACGAGCGCACTCAGAAAGGATATCATTTCGCCATGACAGCCATTCCTTTTAACGTCAATGACGAAAAACTTAGAAAAACATTCTTCGATCTGCATGTTGCCGATTGCATGGCCGGTCTGACCGAGCATGTTCATCCCCTCTTGGGCAAAATGACGCCGCAGCATATGATCGAGCATCTTGTCTGGACTTTCGAATGCTCGACCGGTAGACTCGAACTTCCCTGCCGTACTCCGGAAAATCTCATCGAACGGGTCAAGAGAATCCTCTATGACACACGGCCGCTGCCGCATGATTATAAAAATCCACTTTTTGGCGAAGATCCGCCTCCCTGCCGGTTCTCCACACTGACCGATGCGAAGGCAGCTTTGCTGGGAGAGATCTTTCGCTTTATCGATCATTTCCATAAACAGCCGGATGCGGTTCATGTTCATCCCATTTTCGGACCCCTTGGCGCGGAAGAATGGTACCGGGCGCAATTCAAGCACTGTTATCACCATTTGCAGCAATTCGGGCTTATCGGCCAATTCGGAAATATCTTATCATAAACAATGGATATCATCAACAGCATGAATTATAAGCGATGCCCGCTCAGGGCGGTACCGACGGACAGAAAATGATTATGAAACGATTTTCTTTTAAATCACGAAAAGATTTCAGGAACTGGTTATCTGAAAATCATTCAAGCCAGGAGCCGATCTGGATAGAATACTATAAAGACGGCACGGAAGGGATTCATTACAGTGAATCCCTGGAGGAAGCTCTTTGTTTCGGGTGGATTGATTCCCTTATCAAAAAAATCGACGGCCGGATTTATTTAAGAAGATTTTCCATTCGAAACAACAAAAGCAAATGGTCGAAGGTCAACAAGGAGCTTATTGCGAAATTGGCAGCAGAAAAGAGAATGACTAAATACGGAAGAGAGAAAATTGAAGCTGCAAAAAAAAACGGAACATGGGATAATCAAAAAGAATCGGCTCCCGGCGAAAAGGATAAAATGATCGATGGATTCCTTAGGATCATAATGGGTGATGTAAAAATGATCGAATTGTTCGACAAGAAAAGCAAAAGAACGAAACAGATTCTTGCCGCTTATTATTTCGATGCAAAAACGGAAGAAACCCGCAAACGAAGAATAAAACGAATATCCGAGTTTATGAAAGGCAATATAAGTATTCTCTAAGATGGGCCGATGAAAACTCGAAGTCAGAAGATGGATGCGAGCGACAGGATAAATCGAACAGGAACCGGGTTCAACAAGACTCTTTTCAATAAAGATTATACGAGGATCATATCGGACGATACGCAGCCCGCTATGCTGATCGATATGATGGAATCCGGACCGGGTCAATCTTTTCTCGATATCGGAACCGGAAATGGGTATGTCACCTATGAATTTGCGAAGAGATGTAGTTCGGCACATGTTGTCGGAATAGATAGAGCGGAAAAAGCCGTAAAGAATAACTACAGGATTGTAAAAGAGAACGGGAATCTGAGTTTCGATCTTTATGACGGAATAAGGAATATTTTCGAAAAGAGCAGCTTACAATTCAAGCTCGTCAAGTTTTTCGCAAATTATAATCATGGAATAAATATGAGAATAAGATCGAAGTTGCTTTTTTTTGTTATAATAGCATTCATGACTTGCAGTTATATTGCCGATGCGCAAGAAAACACTGGTTCGAGCTTACCCCAAAAGGGAATAACGAATGAAGTATTGTGGAATAAAATAGTCGATATCGTCGTAAACAAGCTGGGTGTCGATAGAACCCGGGTAACATCGGAAACCTCGTTCAAAAACGATCTCAGTGCAGATGCACTTGACATGGTGGAAATGGTTTTGAAATTCGAGGAAACATTCAATATTCAAATCCCCGATCGAGATGTGGAAAAAATCACAACGGTCGGTGAGGCGTATAGCTACATAGAAGGCCGGACAAAGTAGACTATAGCATTATAACTGCATTCAATAGAAGAACCCGGCATGTTCCTGATGTCCGCAATTTTCTCTGTAGCCATTTTTAACTTTGTCATCGCCTTTTGATCCGGAGATACGGTTAGCCCCTGGTGCAGAGAACGAAAGATTACTGAATGATATTGGCAGCAATACGAGTTGTGGATTTTCAATTTTCGGATTTTAAGGAAAATTGCATTTTATTCCTAGACGGATTCGTTATTCCCTTTTGCCATTTATGATTTCACGTCCACGCAGCTATCGACCTGTATTTATGAAACCTCATTCGACCGAAAAGCGTATAACAAACTAAAACAAGATCCGACACCGATGGAGTTTACATGCCGAAAATCACGACACAGCGATATTATGTTTGGACTCTGGTCCTGGGTGTTTTTCTCTCCTGCAGCGCCTGGGCACAAGAAGACTCCATAAAAGAAATTCATTTCAAAAATGCAAGCAAAGAGTATCACTATGGAATTCCGTTCCTATACCTGCAAGGAACAGATTACGAAGCCGGACTGCAATACGGAAATCTTTTAAAAGTCGAGCTTAATGCAATGCACGAGGATTTTGAGAAATTCAAAGAACAGATGATGGAAAACGAGATATGCTATCTGCCCTGGTACAAAAGAATAATCGCCAATCTCTTCGGCGGAATGGTATGGAAACACAAAATAAATACCTACGCCGACAGACTCCCCCCTGATATCGAAGATCAAATTCGGGGAGCTGCAGAAGGTTCAGGTCTGCCGGAATCCTTCTTTCGGGAAATTCAGGTCGTCGTTGACATGTATTCGAATCGCTGCGAGGCAATTGTGATAACAAAGGGCTCCCATATGTATCACTGTCATAATCTCGATCAGCCGATGCCCCTTAGTCTGATTTCAAAGTATCCGGTCGTAGTAAATTACGCTATAAAAGGGAAGCAAAAGTATACAGATTTTGGCTTTGCCGCCTGTCTGATGATTACCACTGCATTCAACGAATCCGGAATATCGTTATCCGAAAACGGCAATAATAATCCGGCTGAATTCGACAAGAATAACTGCAGTCTCTATTCGGAAAAAAGTAAATTAATCACCGAAACGCACAATCTTAAAGAAGTCGATTCGATTGTTCAAACCCTCAAATTTCCGCTGGGTTTAATCTTTACGATTTCAAGCAGCAACGAGAAGCAGGCTGTTGTATATGATTTTCTTGGCTCGATGAAAGCGTCAACTCCCGTTCACAACTATCAATTTGTTGCGAACAGAACCGTCTCGAAAGATTTGGGCAAAAAGAGTGAGACAATTTACTCCGGCCAATTTCACGACATTTGCAGAGAGATCAAATTTGCCGAGTTGATAGATACCACCAAATCAAATATGGTGGACGAAGCCATCAGCATTCTCAGCAATACCGATTTTTATCATTACACCGATTCAATGCCTGTTTATCTTGAATCTCTTCATAACTATGAGACCGATCAATCCGTTATTTTCGATCTGGCAGATTCGACAATATATTTTACCTATTATGCCCATTTTGCCGCATGGAATCGATGGCTGAAGTATAATTACATTACACGCGAAGTGAGCGTCTCGAGAGAAGCCGATCCGCGATTAAACGATCCTTTTCTTATAAAGCTGAATGAACTATATGGAAAAACCGAGACGTGTGATTGGCGGAACAGTTCCGGGGTTCGATCCCTGGTAACTACACTCTGCAATTCACGGATTGAGAATTACTTCAGCCTCGATTTTTTGGCCTGGACATATCGCGATTATTATAAACTTCCGGTCGAATCGATGCAATATGCGGATAAGCTCATTGAAAAATACCCGGATATCATAACCGGTTATTACAACAAAGGGCGGGATCTTGAAGCGGAGAAAAACTATCGTGAGGCGATTGTTGAATATATGCGCGCGCTTGAAAGCAAAATCCAATGCGAATACTATCTGGCGGAAACGGACGAACACCTTGCTCTGCTCTATTCTTTCTTTGGCCAAAAGGAAGCCGCAGCAGGATATGCAGCAAAAGCGCTTGACATCCAGTCGCAGTACTGGATACCGGAATATTTGAAAGAAAGAATTCTGAAACTCGAAGCAATAAAAAACAAGACAGACTAATAAAAATAAAACTCTTCCACATGAACAACCGGCGGAATCTTTCAGGGAATGGCCAAAGGACCCGGCTGGAGCTTGTTCTCAGTCATAGTCCTTTGCTCGATAAGAACTGCTTAACCGCCATTTTACGGGCGTAAACGGCTTGTCGATTCAACTTTGATTGTTCCCCCATTTTTTCGTATTTTTTGTCATTCGATATGAAAAACCTTCAAACAAAAAGTATTCAAATCGGTTCATTTTTCGTCGGAGGCGGAAACCCGCTTGTCCTTATTGCCGGACCGTGCGTGGTCGAAAACCGGGATATTGTTTTTCAAACTGCCGAAACACTCAAGGCTATTACGGATCGACTGCAGATTCCTTTTATTTTCAAGGCATCGTATAAAAAGGCAAATCGTTCAAGCGGCGATTCTTTCATAACGCTCGGAGATGAAAAAGCTCTTGCAATTCTGGCGGATGTTAAAAAAGAATTTCTGATCCCCCTGCTGACCGATATTCATTCACCGGAAGAGGCCGCCATGGCAGCTCAAACGGTCGATGTACTTCAGATTCCTGCATTCCTCTGCCGGCAGACCGAATTACTGGAAGCAGCCGGAAAAACAGGCAAGGTCGTTAATATTAAAAAGGGGCAATTCGTAGCTCCGGAAGATATGTACCTTGCTGCAAAAAAAATTTCCGGAACCGGCAACAATGCCATTCTCCTGACCGAGCGCGGAACCACTTTCGGCTACCACAATCTGGTTGTCGATATACGCTCGCTGCCGATCATGCGCGCCTCGGGATACCCGGTTGTTCTGGATGCTACACACTCCGTGCAATTACCCGGAGGAGCGAAAACGCAGAGCGGCGGACAGCCTGAATTTATTTTTCCGATCGCACGTGCCGGAGTAGCGGCGGGATGCGATGCGCTCTTCATCGAAACACATCCCGATCCTTCCAAAGCGCTCAGCGACGCCTCCAGCCAGCTCAAACTGGATCGCGTGGAAGAGCTCCTCGTGCAGGTCAAGGCAATCGACGAACTCTCACGAACATGGTAAAACCGAAAACATCTTCTTTGAATATACGGCTCCGCCCGATCAAACTTCTTCTTCTCGATGTTGACGGCGTTATGACCGACGGCGGAATTTATTATTTAAACAACGGCGATGAATGCAAGAAATTTAATATCCAGGACGGATACGGGATCGCAAAACTGCATCGCGCAGGACTCCGGACCGGAATTATTACGGGCCGCATTTCAAAAATCGTCGAACGCCGTGCGCAGGATCTCGGCATCGCTGAAGTACATCAGAATCTGGACGACAAGCTGAGCGTCTATGAGGCAATGAAAATAAAATATTCTTTACAGGACAAAGAGATTGCTTATATCGGAGATGATGAGTTCGATCTCCCCGTCCTTCAGCGTGTTGGATTTTCTGCAGCCCCTGCAAACGGTATGGATCAGGTTAAAAAAAAGGTACATTACGTCTGCAAACATCGCGGAGGCGACGGAGCCGTGCGCGAAGTCATCGATATGATTATAAAAGCAGTAAATGGTAGCCGGAGGCCTAAAAATGTTATCCCGCGAGAGCGGGATTCAATTAAGAGAACAGTATATACTAATGGTGAATGGAACTGACAACTAAAATGGATTCTTCAATTGAAAACGGAAAACTTGTTGTTCGCATCGAAGCCGAAGCTATAGCCGCGCTCGAACATCATATCGACGATAGCTTTTCAAAAGCCGTTGAAATGCTCTTCAATGCAAAGGGCCGGATCGTCATCACAGGTATGGGAAAGTCCGGCATTATCGCGCGAAAAATTTCTGCAACGATGAATTCAACGGGAACTCCGTCATTGTTTCTCCATCCATCGGATGCGCTCCATGGCGACCTCGGTGTCGTATCGCCGGAAGATGTCGTTATTTGCATTTCCAAGAGCGGCGATACGGAAGAAGTAAATAAATTACTGCCCATGCTCAAACAAATAGGCGTCCGGATCATCGCTCTTCTCGGCAACGCGAATTCCATTCTTGCACGTCAGTGCGATATCGTTCTCGATACGGGAGTAAAAGAAGAAGCCTGCCCGCATGATCTTGCACCGACCTCGTCCACAACCGCGGCACTTGTCATGGGAGATGCACTGGCAATTACGCTGCTGCAAAAACGCGATTTTACGAAAGAAGATTTTGCGTTTTTTCATCCGGGAGGCAATCTCGGAAAGCAGCTGTTCCTCAAAGTCGAATCGCTGATGATATCCGGCGGGGACATTCCGGTTGTTAAAGAATCGGTTTCACTTTCCGACGCTATTGTTGAAATTTCCTCCAAACGCCTCGGCGCTACGTGTGTTGTGAACGATAACGGTTTGCTTGCGGGCATCATTACGGACGGTGATTTACGCCGTTTGCTGCAGCATACGACGAATATCGCAAACCTCACCGCAGGCCAGGTGATGACAAAGAATCCAAAAACGATCCAGCCTGCACTCCTTGCAGCACGTGCGCTTGCAATGATGGAGACCTACAAGATCACGCAATTCGTGGTTCTCGGCACCGATCACAAGCCTGTCGGCATGCTGCATCTTCATGATCTGGTTGAAGCCGGACTCCATGGGGATTCAACCGTATGATCATCAGACGTTTCGGCAAAGTTTTTATTTTTTTTTCATTTCTTCTTCTCCTTCCCTCGTGCGAAGAAAAAATTAAACCGTCTATTCTTGCCGCAGTCGACAGCCGCACTATGCCGCAGCAGGAAAGCTGGAACAGTACTATTACGGTTTCCGATTCGGGACGAATCCGCGCCATTATCAAAGCAGGCAATCTCCGCATCTATGATTCAACACAGCAAACCGAACTTCGTAACGGCGTCTATGTCCGGTTTTTCGGAACAACCGGACAGGAGACTTCGCATTTAACAAGCGATGAAGGCAGCGTCGATGAAAACACAAACGATCTGGAAGCAAAAAAAAATGTCCTTGTCGTTTCGAGCGATTCGTCGCACCTGCGGTCCGAGCATCTTTTCTGGAGCGACAAACGCCAGCTTATTTTTACGCCTGATTTCGTTTCCATTACGACTCCGAAGGAAAAACTTCAAGGGCATGGATTTGAATCGGATCAAAACTTGAAACATTATCGGATTTTCCAGGTCTCAGGCAAGGCACAATCACAATGGAACCAGTAAAACAGAACCATATTCTCTCCAGGCTGGCATACATCGTGATTTTCTGCGCTCTGCCGACGATTCTTTTCGCACAACGAAGCAAAATGATCGATCTCCGCTCTGCAGACACCCTCAAGGGAAAAGTTATCAACGGCGAAGATGTTCGCGAATTGATCGGACATGTCTATTTTGTCCAGCCGACGGAGTCCGGGGGATTGGTGCACGTATGGTGCGACAGGGCTCTTCGTTATGTCGTTCAAAACAAAGTGGAGCTTTTCGGTCATGTCAAAGTAGTCCACGACAGTTCGACATTGTTTTCGGATAAGGGTGTGTATTACGGCGACCGCCGCTACATGGAGACCTTCAGCGGCGTTCGGCTTGAACGCGGTTCGACGGTATTGACATCGAGAATCGGCAAATATTACATGGATGAAAAACATTCCGAATTTATAGAGAATGTTGTCCTCATCGATTCGAGTTCGATCATTACCTGCCGCGACCTGCATTACTTTGAGGAAGCCCGTCAATCCATTGCGCTCGATTCAGCACACGTCATCGACAAAACCAACGGGACGAATCTTTACGGAGACTCGATCGTACATTCCGAAATAACACAATTTACATCCGCTGCCAAGCATCCGCGCCTCGTCCAGTTTGATACTTCCGGAAGCGGCATTATTGATACGACAGTCATAACTGCCGTTCTTTTTCACTCCTATAAAGATTCTCTCGAACGCATTATCGCCTACGACAATGTTCAAATGATTCGAGCCGATATGGCTTCCCGGTGCGAACAAGCAACGTTTCTGGTCAAACAGGACAGCATTATTCTCCACCAGCGGCCGGTCATCTGGAGCAGCGAGAATCAAATCACCGGCGATTCAATCTTTATCCGAATGCAGAATAAAAAATTGCATCGGCTCTATGTCCACGGACATGCAATGGCCATATCGCCGGCAGACTCGCTGCATCCTGCACGGTTCAATCAATTGACCGGCCGGCAATTGATTATGTACTTCTTTGCAAATAAAATACAACAGGTCGATGTGATTCGAAACGCGACAAGTTTTTATTATATCTTTGATAAGAAGGATCCGAACGGCGCCAATAAATCAAGCGGCGATAAGATACACATTTATTTTAAGGATGGGGAAATTGACCGCATTAAAGTCGTCAGAGATGTGGAAGGTCAATATTTTCCGGAAAAAATGCTGAATAAACGGGAATCGGAGTATAACCTGGACGGCTTCCGGCTTCTGGAAAATAAACCGAAACGTACAGGTATCAAAATTGTGAGCCAATGACATTCATGACTAATGAAGAACAAAAATCATCATCCGAACAATTTTCCTCCATCGATGCGGCGGCGCACTTAGTACTGCGTTCCGAGTCGCTCGTAAAGCGGTATAAAAAACGCGTTGTGGTAAATGATGTCAGCATCGATGTCCGGCAGGGAGAAATCGTGGGCCTGCTCGGTCCGAACGGAGCCGGCAAAACGACAACGTTCTATATGATCGTCGGAATGATTCGCCCCAATAGCGGAAAGGCTTTTCTTGAAGAGAAGGAAATTACAACACTGCCGATGTACAAAAGAGCCAGGCTCGGCATTGGTTATTTACCGCAGGAAGCTTCTGTGTTTCGCAGACTTTCCGTCCACGACAACATTCTGGCCGTTCTTCAAACTACTTCTCTCTCCAAAAAAGAACAGGAAGAAAAATGCATGCGGCTTTTAGACGAATTCGGACTACTTCAAGTTCAAAAAAGCCCCGGCTACGTGCTCTCCGGCGGAGAACGACGGAGGACCGAAATTGCCCGTTCGCTGGCTCTGGATCCGAAATTCATGCTCTTAGATGAACCCTTTGCCGGTATCGATCCGATTGCCGTTGAAGATATTATGCATATCGTTAAAAGATTGAAAGATAAAAATATCGGCATTCTTATTACGGATCATAATGTGCACGAGACTCTGTCTATTACCGACCGGTCTTATCTCCTCTTCGAAGGGAAAATATTAAAGTCCGGGACAGCCGAATCCCTTGCAAATGATCCGGAAGCTCGTAGATTATATCTTGGAGAGAATTTTAAGCTCGACCGGTACGAATAAAAAAAAGGCATTTGCATGTTCCGGAATAACGGGGACACCAAAGGCATCTATAAATTGAAAATCACACAATCATCAATCACTTTATTGCATAAAAACTTATGGTCATAGTTCTCGAAAATAACGTAACAGAAAAACAAATCGAAGATGTTATTCGTGTCCTTCAAGAGCACGGCTTCGATATTCATCGCTCCACAGGCATTGAGCATACCGTGCTTGGTGCGATCGGCGTCCATCCGGAATACGACCACAGGCAGATAGAAGTCCTCCCGGGAGTTGCCGAGGTCATCCGCATTACGGAGCCGTTCAAGCTTGCGAGCCGCGCTTTCAAACGCGAGGGATCGGTCTACTCGGTTGGCGGAGTTGTGATTGGAGGCAATGACGTCGTTGTCATAGCTGGACCGTGTTCCGTCGAGAGTGAAAAACAAATTTTTACCATTGCGCAGAAAGTCTCAGCTTCCGGCGCAAAAATTCTGCGCGGAGGCGCTTACAAACCGCGCACATCGCCTTACTCCTTTCAAGGAATGGGTGTGGAGGGACTCAAGCTCCTCCGGGCTGCCGCAGATGAATACGGATTGATGGTCATTACGGAAGTCATGGACCGGAGCCAGATCGACGAGGTGGAAAAATATTGCGACATTTTGCAGATCGGCGCACGGAACATGCAGAACTTCACTTTTTTGAAAGACCTCGGAAAGGCATCAAAACCGGTCATGCTCAAACGCGGACTTGCAGCGACCATCGAAGAATGGCTGATGGCAGCGGAATATATTCTGTCCGGCGGCAATCAACAAGTCATCCTCTGCGAGCGCGGCATCCGCACATTCGAAACGGCAACGCGCAATACAATGGACATCAGCGCGATTCCAGTCGTTAAGAAAAAAAGCCATCTGCCGATCTTCGCAGATCCGTCCCACGGGGTCGGAATCCGCGACAAGGTTATACCGATGGCGCGCGCTGCGGTCGCTGCCGGAGCGGACGGCATTATGGTGGAGGTCCATCAGGATCCGGATCATGCATTATCGGATGGTGCACAGTCGCTGTTCCCCGAGCAATTCACTCAGATGATGAAAGAAACTCGTTTGATCGCAGCTGCGATCGGACGGAGCATAGCATAGTCTATGCAGCAGCGACGCTCACAACAGATTCCGTTTCGAAATATCACCATAGTCGGTGTCGGACTTATCGGCGGATCGCTTGCGCTTGCCGTTAAACAACGTTTTCCATCCGTCCTTATAACGGGAGTAGATACGGTCAAAGTCCTCCGCCGCGCAGTTCAGCGAAAAGCAATCGATGTTGCCGAACAATCTCTCCGGCGCGGCGTTTCCGGCGCCGATCTTGTTATTCTATCGACTCCGGTTAAACATATATTGCAATCGCTCCCCACAGTTGCAAAATACTGCTCAACACGAACAATAGTGACCGATACCGGAAGCGTAAAAGGCGCCATTTTAAAAAAGGCGCGGACACTCTTCCCTGCCGGGAATTTTATCGGCGGACACCCGATGACCGGAGCTGAATTTTCCGGCATCGATGCCGCTCATCCGCTTCTTTTTCAAAACGCCATCTATCTCCTCACGCCTTCCGCGGAAGAAAGCGGGCCGAACACAAAAAAGCTGGCGCAGTTTTTTTCGGCTCTCGATGCACGCGTGGTTGTTCTCGATCCGAAGATCCATGATAAAGTTGTTGCAGCAGTCAGTCATGTGCCGCAGCTCGCAGCTGTGGCTTTGATGAACATGGCCGGAAGCAGGCACCCAAAACACCTCGGATTGGCTGCCGGCGGCTTCCGCGATATGACCCGTATTGCATCGAGCCGGTTCGATATGTGGCAGGATATTCTTCAGGCGAACAAACACGATATTGCCGAAGCATTGGATATCTATATTTCATTGCTCCGCCGCATCGCGCGCGATATACGCACAGATCCGCAAAAGCTGAAGAACGATTTTAAATCTTCACGGCTGCTGCGGTCCCGCATCCCCCGATCCATGAAAGGTTTTCTCTCTCCGCTGGTCGGCCTGCCTGTCTTTGTCGATGACCGTCCCGGTCAGCTCGCACGGCTTACCGCACTCCTTGCAAAAGCCGGTTTGAATGTCAAAGATTTGGAGTTATTGAAAGTACGCGAAGGGCGCGGAGGAACTTTCCTGCTTTCGTTCGATAGCAGACCGTCGGCAAAGAAAGCTCAAGCTATATTACGAAAGGCAAAATTCCAGACAGGCGGTCTCTAAACGCAAAAGCCCCGATTATAGAATCGAGGCTTTCCATTCATTGTTCTCAAATTTATGGATTTGTGCTTTTATCCGGAGCAGGTTTCGACTCTGTTTTTGTTTCCGGTTTTATTTCGCTTTTCTTACCTTGTTTTTTTGTATCCGTTCCCTTTGAACTCGCAGACGGCGAGGAATTCGATTTCTTATAATCTGTCTGATAAAATCCGCTTCCCTTAAAAACCAATCCGGCTCCGCTGGAAAGCAAACGTTTTAAAGCAGGTTTCGCGCATTTCGGACACACCGTTAAAGATTTATCATGTATGGACTGCAGTTCCTCAAACTCGTAACCGCAGGACTTGCATCGATATTCGTATGTCGGCATAATGTCTTTGATCCTTTCGTAAATTCAATATACTGCCGTTTTGCGAGGAATTCAATATAAGACAATGCAATGAGATGATAGTCTGAACATATCGTCCTGCGCATACATGATATCAATTGGCGACAGAATAAATAAATGACTCATAGAAGTCGACAAACAAAAGAACCAGCGAACCTGAAGAAAACTGCAGTTCGCTGCACGTCCGCATACACAATCTTTCGGCCGGAAACATTAAAATTGCATCATGAACATTCAAGCCTCTTCCCCGGAACTCTTTTTGTTCCCTTTCCGTTGTAATCATTACACAGATAAAAACAAGGAGGAACTATGTTCACAAAATCTTTGCAGGAAGC
Organism: Ignavibacteriota bacterium; assembly: GCA_003162695.1. GTDB lineage: Bacteria > Bacteroidota > Ignavibacteria > UBA10030 > UBA10030 > Fen-1254. The sequence continues at coordinate 65,983 of PMML01000029.1, forward strand.
AATCAACGAGCAAATCAACAAGGAGCTATATTCAGCCTATCTTTATCTCTCCATGGCGGCCTACTTTGAGGGACAGAATTTCGGAGGTTTTTCAAATTGGATGAAAATCCAATACCAGGAAGAGACGGGGCATGCCATGAAATTTTTTGCCTATCTTCACGACCGCGGCAGCACGGTCACTTTGAAAGCAATAGCACAGCCGCCTGTAAAATTTAAGGCTCCGCTTGAAATCTTTAAACAAGTCCTCGAACATGAAAAAGAAGTAACCGATTCGATCAACAAACTGTACGAACTGGCGTTGAAAGAAAAAGATTATCCGACTCAATCGACCCTGCAATGGTTTATCAACGAGCAGGTTGAGGAGGAAAAAAATGCAACGAGCATAATCCAGACCCTGGAAATGGCCGAAAATTCTCCGGTCAGCATTATGATGGTCGACCGTCAGCTTTCGGCACGCAAGGCCGGCTGATAACCGCTGCGAACTATAAAGAAAGCCGCACTTCAAGTTCATGAAATCATGAATCGAAGCAGCGGTTTTTTTATTCTTATTCCCTGTCCAAAGTGAAATGGAGAAATATCCGGAAATGCCGCCGGCTTATTTCAGCTTTGCCTTCAAAGCTTTGCGAACGGAAGGCGGGACAAAAGCATCGACATTGCCGCCGAGCCGTGAAATTTCACGAACGAAGTTAGAACTGAGATACGTATATTTTTCATTCGGCATAAGAAATATCGTCTCTACTTTTTCATTCAGCTTTCTATTCATCAGCGCCATCTGAAGTTCGTATTCAAAATCGGTCACCGCGCGCAAGCCGCGGACGATTGCAATCGCTCCGCGTTTCCGTACATAATCGACCAGCAATCCGTGGAATACGTCGACTTCGACATTCTTGAATTTCCTTGTCGCTTGACGCAGCAGCGCGACTCGTTCTTCTTCCGTAAAGAGCGGATTTTTGGTGGAATTATTTGCCACAGTGATAATGACCGCATCGAAGAGCGATAATGCACGTTCCAGAATATCGATGTGCCCGTTGGTAATAGGATCGAACGAGCCGGGATAGATTGCTGTTTTCATGGCATTTCTCCATTTGCAGCAAGCGGTACTTTCGCCTGCAAAATTAAAACTGTGGTCTGTCCGAACGGTTTTTTTAAAATATCGTACTTTGTCTCATCAAGGTCAATCACCGATTCCTTGCTGTGTTCCATAAAGACGTATGTCCCGTTTCGGAGCACGCCCGATTGAAAAATGGCATTCGGAATATCGCCGATCGATTCCAGCTTATACGGCGGGTCTGCAAAGACAAGATCGTACAGGCGATGCGCATTTTTGAGATACCAGAAAACATCGGCCTGATACAGGGTGCAGCGGTCGCTGCATCCCAGAGTATCGGCATTTTTTTTCAGCACCGCCATTGATTTGGGGGACTTTTCTATAAAAGTAACCGACTCGGCACCGCGGCTTATAGCTTCCAATCCGAGGCTCCCGCTTCCGGAAAAAAGATCGAGAACCTTGATGCCGTTCAAATCGATGCGGTTGGACAATATATCGAAGACTGTTTGCTTCACGCGGTCGGTCGTGGGACGTAGAGAGAGATCCGGCACCGTGATCAGTGTCCGTCCGCGATAGGTTCCGGCAATAATTCTCATGCCGTTCGCAAAGCCAATCCGATCACCGACGCAAATTGACAGTTCTTTTTCCCGAACGTATTTTGCAGGTTCGCGCTCGATTTCAGATTGCGAAGAGCGTTCAATGCCAGCGTCTGCCCGATGCCGGTTTCCTTGCGCAGGGACAGCACGAGATTTTTAGTAACATCTGTCCCGTGCAGCAGCAGAGCTGCCGGAACGCTGTTCTCTCTCTGCTTGAGATAGCGCAGATATTCTTTGATATATTTTGCCGGATCCGCATCGCTGTCGTACTGAAACGAACGGTAGTCGGACATTTCTCCATTGTGAATGACGCTCGCATCGAGCGAATGTTCGCGCAGGCCGATGAAAGCGATATCGTGCTCCAGAATCTCCGGATAGTTAATCAGCAGGGTTTTTTCCGCACTGAAATGATCGATATCGATAATATTCAATTTCAATTTTGCCCCGCGGCAGACGTTTTGAAGAAAAACAGCCAGCGACCGGTGGACGGCAACCATAAATGCCTGCTGTGAAGGACCGTGAAGCGAAGGCAGCCGGTGGGAATCGATGACATAATCCTTGCTGTTTGCATCGGGAAGATACTGCTCCGTTTCCCAGCGCAAATATTTTTTTAATTCCGCATCATCGAGAGAAGTATCGACTGGAATAATATTGATAAAAACAGACGATGGAGGAAGTGCGAACGAAACGTTTTCCGCCGAAATTTTATTTCTTCGGAGTACATTCCGGATTTCTCCCGCCAGCGCCGCTGCCTCTGAAGAACTTGCTTGGAGGGCAGCAGCAGAATGCAGAAAATCGATTTTCGTTTCCGATTCCAGAAGCTGTGTCACGATAACTTTTCGACCATGTTCGATTTCCGCGAACTGCATCCTGCCGTGGAGAAACGATATTCCGATATAACGGATAGTTTTCACTTGCGCGCCTGCCTTAATGAGTTGAGATGAGTGCTCTAATTTTTTCCAATCGTTTCGGAGTTATGCCTTTTATCTCTAACAGCTCGTCGATCGAAGTAAACCTGCCCTCCGTTGCACGGTGTTCAAGAATCCGCCCGGCAAGTATTTCGCCTATTCCCGGCAAATCGATCAATTGCTCTTTCGTCGCCGTATTAATATCGAGTTTTTTCCGATAATCCGCTCTTCCAGCCTTGCTCGTGTCATCGATTTTCTCTGTTGTCGCATCGGTCTGTTCGTTCGCAGCCGCAAACGTGCTGTCCTGTGCCCGATACTCGAATCGCGGCGCCGATGGAATAATCTTGTAATAGAACCGTATGCCCATACCGCACAACAGCGTGACGCCAAGAAAGAGAATAACTTTTCTTTCCGTTTTTGTTAAAACAAGCCAGTCTGCTATGCGTTTCAGCATACGCGTTAGGAAAAGACATCCTTGACCTTGCCGAAGAACGAACGGTCGCTGCTGCGCCGCTCTTCTTCCGTGGGGGAAATATGTTCTCCCTTTGCAAGTTCTCTCAATAATTCCTTTTCTTTTGAATTCAATTTCGATGGAACCCAGATATTTACCCGGACAAGTTGGTCGCCGCGTCCGTACTTGTTCAAGTGCGGAATGCCCCGCTCTTTCATGCGCAGCATTCTTCCCGCAGGTGTGCCGGAATCGATCACGAGCTTCGCTTTCCCGGACAATGTCGGAATTTCCACTTCGCCTCCGACAACCGCCGTTGGAAAACTGATCCAGAGATCGAAAATAATATCGTCGCCGTTGCGTTTAAAAGACTCATGCGGTTCCTCTTCGATCACGACGATCAAATCTCCCGCAGGGCCGTTCCGCCGGCCCGCATTGCCTTGACCGCGAAGCGGGATATAATTCCCTTCCTGCACACCGGCAGGAACCGTCACTTTAATGGTCGACTCGCCATGAACGCGCCCTTCGCCGTCGCAGGCGGAACACGGGTCCTTGATAATTGTTCCTTCCCCGCCGCAATTGAGACATGCCGTAATGTTGACAAACTGACCGAACATCGAACGCGAGACCTGCCGCAATTCGCCGGTCCCGCCGCATTGCGGGCAGGACGATTTTCCTCCGGAAGATTTCGCTCCTGAACCGCTGCATACATCGCATTTTTTTTGCCGCTTGATCTTTATTTTTTTTTCAGTCCCTTCGGCAATTTCTTCCATCGTCAATTTGAGACGCACGCGTAAATCCGAACCGGGCTGTCCTTGAGACGCACCGGATGACCGTCTTCTTCCGCGCTGGGGGGAACCGAACATTTCTTCGAAAATCGATCCCCCGCCGAATCCGCCGGAAAAAATATCGTTGAACGCGCTGAAGATATCGTTCGTATTCGTGAAATCGTGATAGTTCGTTCCGCGCAGCCCGTCGTGACCGAACTGGTCGTACCGCTGCCGTTTTTCCTGATCACTGAGCACTTCGTATGCTTCAGCCGCTTCTTTGAATTTTTCTTCGGCTTCTTTGTTTCCCTGGTTGCGGTCAGGGTGATACTTCATCGCCATCTGCCGGTACGCTTTTTTAATTTCATCCTGCGATGAGGCGCGCTGAATACCCAAAACTTCATAAAAATCCTTCTTCATCATATCTCTTCATCCTCCGGCGTTTCAGCCGGCTCTTCAGCGGAAGCCGACGAAACAACTACCTTTGCATGCCTGAGAACTTTATCATTCAGCATATATCCTTTTTCAACTTCCTGGATAACCGTGTGCGGCGAAATATTCGTACGATGGACCTGCATCAAGGCATCATGAAAATCGACGTTAAACTCTTTTCCCTCCGTTGGGAATGATTTGACTCCGCGTCCTTCCAGCAATTTGGAAAACTTTTGATAAATCATTTCGATGCCCTTCAAGAGTGCATCGTATTCGGTATTTTCCCTGCCATGCTTCAGCGAACGCTCGAAGTCATCCATGATAGGGAGCAATTCTTCCAGAAGTTCCCCGTTGGCGTATTTGAACACGGAAGCGGTTTCATTTTCCGTGCGGCGTTTGTAGTTCTCAAATTCCGCCGCCTTGCGCAGCAATAAATCTTTATAGTATTCTATCTGTTTCTTTGCATCCTCAAGCTCCGGAGCCGATTCCTTCAATCCCGGGGCCGCTTCGTTTTCTTTTTGTTTCTCTGCATTCTGTTTATTTTCTGCGTTGCTGTCAATCATGGTTTTCCTAACAAGATCTTCTTTTTTAAAATTCAACGGAAAGACTTTCATGAAACACTCAGCATTCGTGCAATTGCCTGCGCGACATAATCAACCAGCGGAATCACTTTCGAATAATTCATTCGTGTCGGTCCGATGATTCCCACCCTTCCTGTCACGCCGCCCGCATCGTACGTTGCGGTTACGAAACTGTAATCCTTTGCCGAATGTTCATTGTTTTCCGATCCGATCGTTACAACATAGCCTTCCTGCCGCTCATCGTGTTTTTCCAGCAAATGGACGATGATGTCTTCGTTCTCGATCAGTTCGATGACACTGCGAAAATTTTTAGGATCGTCGAATTCCGGCTGTTCGATAATATTTTTTGTTCCTCCGATATGAATCCTGTCTTTTTCCTTCGTATCGGTAAACAACTGATCCACAGAGTCGATAAAGAGCCGAACAAGACCGGTCGTTTCGTCTTTCATATCGCGGACACGGTCTGCAAACGTATCGCGAATTTCTTTTAATGTCAACCCGGATAAGCGTTCGTTTATCAGCCGTCCGATCCGGTCGAGCAATTCGCGCCGCACCTCCCCGCCGACTTCCATCATAACGGTTCTCACGAGACCGGTTCGGATGGATATGATCACGAGCAATTTTGAACTTGTAATCGGGACCAATTCGATTTTTTCAAAGATGCCGCTGTTCAAATGCGGAGCTGTAACGATGCTCAGCTGCCGGGATATTTGACCCAGCAGCTTCGAGGTTTCCTTGAGCATTTCTTCGGCATCGTTCGTCTGATCCAGATATACCTGAATCCGCAGTTTCTCTTCTTCCGAAAGCTGTTCGACTTCCATCAAATAATTGATGTAAAAACGATACCCAAAGTCGGTCGGTATCCGCCCGGCCGATGTATGCGGATGGGAAAGAAATCCGAGAGCTTCCAGATCCGCCATGACATTGCGGATCGATGCCGCGCTTAATCCGGATTCGATATGCTTAGAGATATAGCGCGAACCCACGGGAACAGCGGTCCGGATATAATCATGAACGACATGCCGCAAAATACTCTGCTCGCGTTCGTTCAATTCCTCTGATATGCGTTCGTTTTCAACTATCATATTTTGCAAAATCTTAATAAAATTAACCATAAATCGCTGGTTTGTCAAGGTAACGGCATGCGCCGGGAGAACCGTTTCCTGTTCTTGCTTTCTTTTCAGCGTTGCACGGCAGAAAACAAGGAGCGGGACAGAATGGATATTTATGCAGCGACAGCATTTGAGATCACCAATTTTTCCACGAGAGGCTGGATTTTGAACCATTCATTGATTTAATTAGAGAGAGTATTGATATTTCTTCTGCGGTTATACTAACCGAAAAAATCATTTTTTTAATAACAAAGAAAGGATCAAAAGACATGCGTTTGGGCATATTAACGGGCGGCGGGGATGTTCCCGGACTCAATTCGTGCATTAAAGCGGCAGCGACACGCATTACTGAAGAAGGACATGAGATGTTCGGTCTGCGCCGGGGTTGGGCTGGATTGCTTCATTACAATCCGGACGATCCTGCCACTCATGACGATCTTATTATAAGTTTGGATAAGAATGTTGTTCGCACCATCGATCGTACGGGCGGTACGTTTCTCCATACTTCACGGACAAATCCGGGCAAAGTAAAACCGAAAGACATGCCGGAATTCCTGAAAGGTAAGTTTGAACATCCCAACGGAACCGAACCGGCAGATTGCACTGCACATGCTCTTCGTGTGCTGGAGCATTTAAAATTGGACGGCCTTATCGCTATCGGCGGCGATGATACACTGAGTTACGCAGTACGGCTCCATAAAGAAGGCTTTCCNNATGCGCACGCCGAGCGGATCGCACGAACGTATCGCAGTAATAGAATTGTTCGGACGTTATTCCGGAGAGACCTCTCTTATCTCCGCCTATCTTGCGGGTGTCGATCGCGCCATTATTTCCGAAGTCGATTTCGATGTGGATAAACTTGTGGACTTCCTTATCGAAGATAGAAAGAAAAATCCGAGTCATTATGCAATTATGACGGTCTCCGAAGGAGCCAAACCGGCCGGCGGCGGCATGTTCCTTTCCGGCGAAGCGGATGCCTATGGTCATAAAAAACTCGGCGGTATCGGAGAATTCATCGCGCGGTCAATCGAAAAACGATCCGGGATCGGAGTTATGTTTCAGCAATTGGGTTATCTCATGCGCAGCGGAGCTCCCGATGCTCTCGATAGAATGGTATCGACAACATACGGTTACCTTGCTGCAGATTTAATGCTGCAAAAGCGATCCGGAAGGATGGTTGCGCTCCGCGATGGAAAATATACGACCATTTCCGCGAGCATGATCACCGAAGGAAAAAAGCGCGTCGATGTCGAAGAGTTGTACGATATCGAAAAATACAGACCAAAAGTTGCTCATCTCCTCGGCAAACCGATGTTCCTGTATTAGAAGTCCGAAAATCACGGATTCTGCAAAAATCCCCTCGATGCTGAGGGGATTTTTTTTGACTGGAACAGGAATATCTCAAACTTTGTTTGCTTTATTACATACTAGTGAGTACTTTTAATGGAAGTCCGGAACGGAACGCCACCCGGTCACGAATGCAACTTCACTTTAAGCAACGAATGTGGCATCAATAATAATTGAACGAACTATATGACGAATTATAAAGAATTAGGATTAGTCAATTCGAAAGAATTATTTGCAAAAGCCGTAAAGGGCGGATACGCAATTCCGGCATTCAATTTCAACAACCTGGAGCAGCTCCAGGCCATTATAGGCGCGTGTGTTGAGACAAAATCGCCTGTTATTCTGCAAGTTTCGAGCGGTGCTCGAAAATACGCAAATCAAACCCTGCTCAAACACCTTGCAAAAGGCGCTGTAGAGTATGCAAAGGAATTGGGCTTTGCCATTCCTATCGTTCTGCATCTCGATCACGGCGATACCTTTGAGTTGTGTCAATCATGCATCGAATCCGGTTTTTCCTCAGTTATGATCGATGGATCGCACCATCCGTACAACAAGAATGTGGAACTGACAAAACAAGTCGTGGAATACGCTCACCGTTTTGATGTAACGGTCGAAGGCGAGCTCGGCGTACTTGCGGGAATTGAGGACGAAGTTTCCAGTGCTGTCACAAATTATACGAAACCGGAAGAAGTCGAAGATTTTGTCAAGAAAACCGGCGTCGATTCTCTCGCCATCTCTATCGGCACATCCCACGGAGCCAACAAATTCAAACCGGAGCAATGCACGCGCACTCCCGACGGCGTTCTTCTTCCCCCGCCGCTGCGTTTCGATATTCTCGAAGAGGTGGAAAAAAGAATTCCGGGTTTCCCGATCGTTTTGCACGGCGCTTCTTCGGTTCCGGTCGAACTCATCAAGATCATCAACAGTAACGGCGGCAAATTGAAAGATGCAGTCGGTATTCCCGAAGATCAACTCCGCAAAGCTGCAGCATCTGCAGTTTGCAAGATCAATATCGATTCCGACGGTCGATTGGCTATGACGGCAGCAATCCGCAAAGTTTTTGTGGACAGCCCTGCAGAATTCGATCCGCGCAAATATCTGGGTCCTGCCCGCGATCAGCTGAAAGCATTATACAAACATAAGGTCACGAGCGTTCTCGGAAGCAACGATAAAGCGTAACACTTTTTTTATTTCATAAAAAGATCCCGATTGCATCGGGATCTTTTTTTTTATCTTCATTCGTTTTGTGTGTAAATAAAAAACATACCTTCCCTTGTATCTTTTCGGCTTCGCCTGTAAATTTGAGCGGTGCTATTTGATTTTCATTGAAAGACTCGTTACTATTCACATCTTAATAGTGATCGTTTTTCATACTCCCGGACCGAGAATCAAAAATATGGACACAGGACTGGATTCCAAGAGGTTTATATCGTTCCTCTTTTCTCATGTATTTATACCGCTTTTTAACCTCTTTTATCTTCCATTTTTAAATCTTCTTTTCTGTCCTCTGCATCCGGAGCGATGTATGACGATATCAACCGATCTCATGGAAGGCAAATGAGCAAGCGAAAGATGACCGAACGAAGAGAGACGGCTCTGAAGATGCTCAGACTAAATCGCGCGCATGCCGTTCTCCGCAATATCAGCCAGCTTTTTATGCGGGAACGCAGCAAGAAAAAAATACTCGAAGAGTCCTGCCGGATTGCCGTCGAGGACGGCAAATTGAGCATGTGCTGGATCGGACTCGTTGATGAAACCGCCGGCATGGTAAAACCTGTCGCCTATGCCGGCGATATCGAGCACGATACGCGCATGCTTCATTGCGGGAAGAAAGCCTTGAATCTCGGATTGAAGTCCCCGGCAGCATTTCCTCTTCAAACCGCAGCAAAGGGTATCGGAACAATCAGTCATTATGCAAAGAAACTATATCTCTATATTTGCCCGTCCCGTTCGATACGATAAGAAATTGAAGAGGAGTGAAACGGAGTAAAAAGACATCTTGAACCCGGAAGGCATGCTGCAAAAGACACGGGAAGCGCCTGAAATCCGGTTTGATACTTCCAGAGGAGTTCTCAGATGAAATATTTTCAGATGCTGCGCGGGTACGGAATAAATTTTATCGCACAATATCCTGCAGTCCTGTCGGGCTGTATTATCTACAGCTATTTATTCGTCTCTATGGTGCGTCTTTTTATCAAAGTAAAAGTCCATGGGGCAGCACCGGGAGATATCTACGACATTTTCAGCGCTCTGCCGTTTATGTGGCTTCTTGCGGTTTCGCTCGTTAAGATTATTGAATTCCGGGCAAAACTGCACAATCAGGAAAAGGAACTGCAGGTGAAAAACATCCAGCTGACGACTATGCATGAAGTCGTTCAAGGTGTCCAGCATCAGGTCAACAACCCTCTGGCAATTATTTCTCTCTCCGTCGATCAGGCAAAAAGATCGGTGGAACATGATCCGGTGCTCCTGAAAAAGATAGAATCCATTGCGAATGCAGCAAATCAAATAACCTCCGCACTGCAAAAATTTTCGGAAGCTGAACAGTACAAATATGAACATGTAGATCAAAGAATAGGAACCATCGCATCAATTCCGGACGAACACTGAGAAAGCCAATCGCTGAACGTATGCGAATGCGGCCGATTATATGAGAAGCGTTTCTATGTAGCGGGCTATTGCAGGAGAGGAAGTAAGCCCGGGAGACTCGATGCCGATCAGATTAATAAACCCGCTCAAGCCCCGTTCCTTTTCATGGACAATAATGAAGTCTTTTTCCGGCTCGCCTTTTTTCTGAAGCTTTGGCCGGATGCCGCTTTGATCGGGAGTAAGATCGTCGTCAGCGATGGCCGGGAGGATCCGCCGTACGGCATCGCCGAATATATGTCGTTTCGTTTCGGCGACCGTATAATCCTGGACACGGTTTTGGAGGTACTCTACATCGGGACCGAACTTGAGACGGCCGTTCCAATCGAGCAATGCGTGAACACCAAGTCCCTCATTTTGCGGTACCGGATAGACCAGACGGGAAAGCAATTTTGATTTCGACGATGTGACGGCAAAATACGATCCCTTGACATAATTCAACCTGTATCCTGCCTGATCGACATCGATGCCGGCCATGCCGGCTATCGTATCTGAACAGAGACCGGCAGCATTCACAATGATTTCTCCCGTAATCGCAGATCGCGTCCCTTCTTCGTCAATCATCACTTCGTAATCGCTTTGCCCCTTTTCGATGCCGACAACTTCGCATCGCATGTGCACCATTGCGCCTTGTGCAAGAGCGGTGCGATAATAATACTCCATAAGGCCGTGGACACTGATGACGCCTGTGAGAGGAGAGTAAAGCGACCCGAACGTGCGGATATTGGGTTCCAGCTTCAGAGTAGCGGCCTTATCGAGAAATTCCAGTTTGACGCCGTTGTGAGCGGCGTTTTGTTGAATCGACTCGAGTTTTGTCAATTCTGTCTCATTTGCCGCTGAAATTATTTTCGTTATGTTCCGGTACGGTATGTTGTTTTGACTGCAGAGGACGCAGAGCTCCTCGCGCCCCTGGACACAAAAGGCGGCCTTCAGGCTTCCATGTCTATAATATATTCCTGCATGGATAACTTCGCTGTTTCGGCTGGATGTTTCCATACCCCAGCGCTCGTGCTTTTCCAGGAGAAGAATGTGATGATGCTTTTTTGAAAGACGATGAGCGATTGCAAGACCGACGACCCCTCCTCCGATAATGATGATTTTAAAATCCGGCATAGACCTCTCTTTTTCTTTGTTTTGCAAGGTACAAAAAGAAAGAAGAAAGAGCATTAAAAACCTTGATTGACTGATCAGGACTCCGTATTTTAGAATAAGAAAATATCGATATTATAAAGATAGGGAAAGGAGGTCGACAATGGGTAAAGGAGATAAGCGTTCAAAGCGAGGAAAGATTTTTGCAAAATCGCACGGCAAATCCCGTCCAAGAAAAGCCGGTAAAACCGTAAAAACAGCGAAAGCCAAATAGGAAACGATATCATCTGAGCGGAGGGATTATTCAGAATCCCTCCGCCCGGCATCGGTCATAAATATGGTTTTTTCAGAAATTACAGAAGGTATACGCGTCACCATTCAACCGATCTATCTGGACGGACAATCCGATTTTCTTGTCAAGAAATTCGTCTTTGCTTATTTTGTCCGGATCGACAATCTTTCGCATGAACCGGTCACGCTGCTTCGCCGCCACTGGCATATCGAGCACTCCACAGGTAAAACGGAAAACATCGACGGTGAAGGGGTGATCGGAAAGCAGCCTCAAATCCATCCGAACAAACGCCATGAGTACAATAGTTACTGCATACTCGAATCGATGGAAGGATCGATGGAAGGCTATTACCTTATGGAACGCGCCGATGGATCATCATTCGAAGTCACCATTCCGCGTTTTCCCCTCCGCGCCGCCGCCAATTAATTAAAAGACAGTGAATAGCAAATGGTAGCCGGAGGCCTGCCCGACTGCTGACACAGTCACGCAGGCAGGCCTGAGAATGTCATCATGCCTGAGCATGATACAATTTAGCACTGACAACTGACAAATCAAATAACTCAATAACCAAGTAACATTGAACTGAAGCACCGCAGCACATTGAACGTTAAACCCCGGCACGGCAGCAACTACGAACTACGCACAACGAACCAAGCACTTCTTTTTTATTGTTGAAGTTTTTTGAATTTAAAAAATTCCCCTTTTGAATTCATCAATTGCTCATGTGTCCCGGATTCTATGCACATTCCGTGTTTCATGACGACAATCCTGTCCGCATTGCGTATGGTCGATAATCGGTGCGCTACGATGAATGTGGTTCGCCCTTTGACTAACCGCCCAATCGCTTCCTGAATAAGTGATTCTGAAACAACGTCGAGCGCCGAAGTTGCTTCATCCAGAACAATGACTCTCGGATCCCGTATCAACGCGCGTGCTATGGCAATACGCTGACGCTGCCCTCCGGAAAGACGTGCTCCCCGTTCACCAAGTTTCGTATCGAGTCCTTGAGGCATTTTAGAAACAAATTCGGCGGCATTTGCAACTTCCAGGATATCCCAGATTTTTTTGGCGTCTTTAATATCGGTACCGTAAGCGATATTTTCCCAAACCGATCCGCTGAACAGCAGGGTTGTCTGGGGCACAACAGCTAAAAATCGCCGGTACTGCCTGAGATCCAGTCCTTGCATGTCTTGTCCGTCGAGGAGTATCCTTCCGGACGTCGGCCTGCGGAATCCGATAACAAGACTCATCAGCGTCGATTTTCCGGAACCCGATTCCCCGACAAGAGCAATCGACTCCCCGGCTTTTACTTCGAGCGAAAAATCCTTGACCGCCGGCTGTTGTACGATATCGTACACATAACCGACCGCATCGAATACAAAATGGCCGTCGACATGGTCGACTTTCCGCTTTCCTTCGTTATGTTCTATATCCGGAGATTCAAGAATTTCTCCGATCGACCGGATCGATTCGAAGCCGCGGGAAAGTTCGGGATACGCATTCAGGATCATGTTCACAGCTCCGACAATCATGGCAAAAAAGCTCTGAAAAAGAACGACGTCTCCGACACTGATTATTTTTTTAAATGCAAGGATAGATGTAAACATCAAGCATATAAGCATGACAATCTGGAAGGAAGTCCATGAAAATGCGCTGAAGAGAGCTCCGATCACCTCGAGCCGGATACCTCTGCGTTTAACATTCTCAAGCCGGGAGTCCATTTTAGAGACTTCCAGTTCTTCCACTCCATGCGCCCGTGTAATAGGGATCATCTGAATCATTTCAACGACGCTCGCCGAAAGGGATTCTATTTCCGTACGGTATTCCCTGTTTCTCGCAGTCATTTTTTTTGAAAAAAAGAATACGAGACTCGACGAAACCGGCACAGAAACCAGATAAAACAACGCGACGAACGGCTGCCTCATGACAGTGAATGAAAACGCGACAATAATGGTAAGAGCGGCGGGAAAGACGGAATTCATTAGGTTTCTGGAAAGTATTTCAAGGGCCTCAACATCGCGCAGTATTTTCGTTTGGAGCTTTCCGGATTGGTATGTATCATGAAAGGAAATCGACAGCTCCTGCAAACGCCGCACGATGGACGATCGCAGCTGTACCTGCATCGTATTCAATGCGCTGCTGAACACTCTCACATACAGCGTATGCATCGGAATATTTTGTATGATGATAATAAAAAATACGGCTCCAACCCACCATAAATCATTGATCGAGTATCTGACCGGATCGCTGATAATGTTAATCATACGGGCAAGAATGACCGGAAGGATCCAGACAGGAGAATGTTTTATCGCAAACACGGCGATCGAAATACCGATTTTAAGATGCTGCCCCCGGTAAAGATACATCAGCTTCCTGAGAGGACTGGCGCTTCGAAATTTCAAACCGAATTGTTCACTCTCGTGCATTCCGATATTCACCTTTCATTCCCATCAAAAATGATTTCTGTTTAATGCTCCGCTATGGACAAACCTCTTGAACCGCGGAGGAGAACTCAAGAGTTGAAAAGAAAAGCTGCAAATAGTTCTCAGAACGATATACTAATTCCCGCGAAACCGGCTTTTCGTCCATATCAACTCCATTCCTACTTCACTTCTTGAATCCGGTGTTCGATGCCGGCATGAACCTCTTTCAATGCGCGCACTTTTTGCTCGACCGCAGCAAAAACAGTCTTGTTGACAGACACCGGAACCGGCTTATCAATTCCAAGATACATTTCCGCATCTCCCGCCAGATAGTCGCTTGCCGCCGCGGTATAGATTTTTGCATCAACCAGCGGCCGGCCGTTCACCAGAATTTTCACGAACTCAATTGTATTGTCCGGTTTCATTTTCCATTCTGCCTGGAGGCCGGAAGTTTGCACTGCCGGGCGGTTTTTTATATAATATTGAAGGAACCTGGTTATTGCGGCTCCCGTCATCGGAAAGGTGACGAGTTCATTCCGGAACGGCAGCACTTCGAACAAATCGCGTTTCGTAATCGCGCCGACGGAAAGATTCTTTCGCATTCCATGCGTATTCATGAATCCGATATCGGCTCCCGCAGCTTCGCGCTGCGCATCGGCAATAAAGTTTCCGGCATTGCTTTCGCCGCCCCTGCCGATTACCCAGGCCGACTTCAGTGTTCCGATTATCTCCGCATAGTCGGTATCGATTTTGCCTTTCAGCGAATCGACTAAATGCGAGAGTGCTGTTTTCGGACGATCGGGATGGTACCACAACGGCAGCAATTTTCCCTCGTGCGATAAAATCCTGTGCTTTTCAACGGTCAATGTCAGTTCACCGAGATTTTCACAATTCGAACCGGTCTGAACGATTATAACACCCTTTATTATTTTCGGCATCTTCAAGCGTGTGTGTGAATGTCCGCCGATGATGACATCTAATCCCGTAACGTTCTCTGCAAGAACGGAATCGTCTTCTACCCCTTCATGTGTTACTGCAATCAGGAGATCGGTCCTGGATCGAAGCTTGTCGATAATGCTCTGTGCTGTTGCAACCGGCGAAAGAATTACAATCCCGCCGCTGCTTTTCTTGCTGACCAGAGTAAAAAAATCTTTCGACATCAAGCCGAAGATGCCTATGCGCAGCCCTGCTTTTTCAAGAATGATATATTCTTCGTTGCCCACCGGAAATTTCCCTGCCGTATCGACAATGTTTGCAGAAACCGCGGGGAATCCTCCTATTTGTATAAGTTTCCGGAGGTTCGCCTGCGAAATATCGAAATCGTGATTGCCTATGGTCCAGACATTGTAGCCGATCATGCGCATCATTGCAAACAGAGCCCCGCCCTCGGCTCCTTCGTACGAATATTCGGTGATCGGATTGCCGGTCATAACATCACCGGCATCGATTAAAAGAACCGCCGGTTTGACATGCCGTATGCTGTCGATCTCATAATTTAATTCATTGAATCCCCCCACGAGCGGCTTCGGCGTGTTTTTAACCCAGAAAGCTTCGTGAGGAATAAAATCCGCATGCATATCGTTTGTATGTAATATGGTGATTGTTCGCGGTTGTCCGATAAGGATCGGAGTAAAACAGGCCGCCAGCAGGCACCATGCGGATATAAACATTAAGAAACGTTTCATAGGCGGTTCCTCTTGCATAATGGCTCAAGATACAGAGATTTCAATGATTTTAAAAGTGTTTCCCGTGAAGAAATCGCAGCAAGCGCAATAAATACGTTCCTTAGCGTGTTTTACAGAAATAATTTATCCCCTCGCAGGGAAGGACCTATCCGGAAAAGGCTGTGAGTTACAAAGAATGAGTTTTTCGTTTCACTCTTGCCTCCGGATTTTTGATCCCGTACATTAAAAAGTGAGCCGCAGAACGTTCCGGCGGCAATGTTGCGGAAAGAATGCTGTTCGTATGAAAGGTAATTAATTTTCATGTCCCATATCGTCAAAGGTGATGAAATGCATTCGTTTTTAAAATTTGCACTGCCGTTACTCGGCATCTCTCTGGCATCGTCAAACCTCTTCTTTGCGCAGGAACGCGATCGCAGTAAAATTCAGGATCAGTATAAATGGAATCTTGCCGATCTGTATAGTTCGGATGATGCATGGAAACAGGCAAAAGAACATTTTGTCGCCGATTTCCCTTCTCTCAAGCAATATACCGGAACTCTCGGTTCTTCTGCACACCAGATACTCGGATGCCTGGAACTCGGATCGCGCCTGGCCAAAGAATACGCCAGGCTGAGTGCGTATGCCAACCTGAGCTCAGATCAAGATACGCGCGTGTCGCAGTCCCTGGGCATGCAGCAGGAAATCGGTCAGATTGGAAGCGGGTTCGGAGCAGCGGCTTCGTTTATTGAACCGGAAATATTGAAGATCGATTCTGCCAAGATCCGGCAGTTCATGGAGGAAGAAAAAAAGCTGCAAATCTACAAACACTACTTAGACGATCTTCTCCGACGCAAAGCGCACACGGGAACCGAAGGAGAGGAAAAAATAATAGCCGATGCGGGAATCATGGCCTCTTCACCATATAACATTTACAGCATTTTCTCGAATGCGGATTTTCCCTATCCTTCGGTCGTGCTTGGGAGCGGGGATACGGTAAAACTGGATCAAGCCGGTTACAGCCTGCACCGGACATCGACAAACCGCGAGGATCGTAAAAAAATATTCGAAGCCTTTTTTACCAAGTTGAATGAATTCCGCAGGACCTTTGGTACGGAGCTCAACGCCGAAGTCTGCGGAGATCTGTTCAGTAAAAATGCGCGGAAATATTCTTCGTGCCTCGAAAGCTCCCTGGACGCGAATAATGTTCCGGTACAGGTCTATCATAGTCTTATCGAAAACGTGGATAAAAATCTCGCGACATTTCACCGGTATCTTAAATTAAGGAAACGCATTCTCGGGGTGGATCAGCTGCACTACTACGACCTTTACGCTCCTCTCCTGAAAGACGTCGATCTCAAGTACACCGTTGAAGAATCGCAGCAGCACGTTCTTGCTGCTTTGAAACCGCTCGGAGAAGATTATGTATCCGTTATCAAAAAGGCATTCAACGATCGCTGGATCGATGTATATCCGACCGAAGGGAAGCGCTCGGGTGCATATTCTCAGGGTTCGGCGTACGACGTCCATCCGTACATCCTGCTCAATTACAACGGCAAATACGACGACATGAGCACGATGGCGCATGAACTTGGCCATTCGATGCAGAGTTACCTTTCAAATAAAACCCAGCCTTACCCGACATCGGATTATCCGATCTTCGTCGCCGAAGTAGCATCCACATTCAACGAAGCGCTTCTGATCGATTATATGCTGAAAAATATCAAAGACGATACGGCGCGGCTTTCGCTGCTCGGCAGCTATCTGGAAGGAATCAAAGGCACGGTGTTCCGTCAAACGCAATTTGCAGAATTCGAATTGAAAATTCATGAGATGGCGGAACGGGGAGAACCGCTGACCGGCGATGTTTTAAACAAAGAATATCTCGAGATCACAAGAAAGTATTACGGCCACGATCAGGGCACATGTATCGTGGACGACGAGATCAAAGCGGAATGGATGTTCATTCCTCATTTTTATTATAATTACTATGTGTTCCAGTATGCAACATCCTTTACGGCTTCGGCCGCCTTATCCGAACGTACGCTCGCCGGGGATAACGCTTCGACGAAAAAATATATCGAATTTCTCTCTGCAGGCGGATCCGATTATCCGATCGAATTACTGAAGAAGGCCGGAGTCGATATGACAACTTCCGAACCGTTCATACTGACAATGAAAAAAATGAACCGGGTCATGGACGAGATGGAAAAGATCCTCACGAAGTTGGGAAAATAAAAGCAGCCCATTTTGAACGGATAGAATAACAACACGATGTTCATCGGTCATACAGCAATAGCGTTTGCCGCAAAGAAAGCTGCGCCCCAACTTCGGCTGGGCACGCTGCTGCTTGCGGCGCAATTTGCCGACCTTATTTTTCCTCTCTTCGTTCTCCTTGGTGTGGAACACATAATGCCCGCCCCCGGCATCACCGCATTTACACCCTACGACTTTTATGACTATCCGATTTCTCATAGCCTTGCAGCCAATATTGTGTGGGCATCCATTTTCGCCGGCATTTATTTTCTCAAACGCCGGGAGTGGACCGGCACATTCATTCTTGCAGGTGTTGTGCTCAGTCATTGGCTGCTGGATTTTATTTCGCATCGTCCCGATATGCCGGTTGCACCGGGACTGCAATTGTGCGTGGGTTTGGGATTGTGGAATTCCGTCGCATGGACGATTATTATCGAATCATGTATGTTCGCTCTCGGGGTGTATTTATATCTTCGCGCCACGGCCGCTGTTGATCGTACAGGATCGCTCGCATTATGGTCGTTTATCGGGCTTCAGTTCCTGCTGTACATCGGCGACATCGTCGGCAAAACTCCGGTTGACGGTCACACGATGGCATTGTTTTCTCTTCTGCAATGGCTGATTGTACCGTGGGGATACTGGATAGACCGGCACCGGCACAACACAGCCGCAGCCGGCGAGGCATCAGGTTGAACATTTCTCGTCCCCCGGTAAATAAAAACGACGTAGTAAGGTCATACGGACTATTTACCATTGACCGTTGACCATTTGTCTTCTTTTCAGAACATCCTGCAGCAGGACGATTATTTCATCCGGTTTATACGGCTTTTGGAGAAAACCGTCAACGCCTGCTGCAATCAATTCGCCTTTAAGTTTGGAATCGAAGAGTCCGCTTGCAATAATAACTTTCACTTCCGGATTTATCAGTCTCAGTCTTCGAAATTCTTCATTCCCCGGCATTCCTGGTAATCCTAAATCGGTAATGACTGCGGCTATTTTTTCCCGGTTTTGTTCATAGAGATCGATCGCTTTTCGACCGTCCACTGCCTTGAGTACCGAATACCCGTTCATTTCGAGTGTGGCACTCAGCACTTCTAAAAGCATTGCTTCATCTTCCACGATGAGGATCGTTTCACACCCGTGAATATTTTTTGCCTTCATCGATTCCATATTCACCGTCATCGATGATGCGTGTTTTTGAAGAGGGAGGTATATATGGAAAATCGTTCCCCTATCCTTTTCACTCTCAACCTCGATAAAACCGTGATGTGATTGGATAATTCCATATACGACAGCGAGTCCCAGCCCTGTTCCTTTTCCTTTCTCTTTCGTTGTAAAGAACGGATCAAATATTCTTGAGCGTGTGGCTTCATCCATCCCGACGCCTGTATCTTCAACGCTCAAGCATAAATATTCTTCCAGTCCTGATTTGGGGAACCGCTCCCGCATCATCTCTTGCGCTATATGCGAAGCTTCTATAGAAATGGTACCGCCCTGCGGCATAGCATCTCGCGCATTGACGCAGAGATTCATCAGGACCTGATGCAATTGCGAATGATCGGCATAGAGCATCGGGAGACCGGGTTCAAGCCGTTCTCTGAACAGCACGGTTTTCGGAAAGGTTTGTTGGAGCATGGAGAAAAGTTCGTGGATGAGATCATAGATGCTGACCAGTTCAAATTCCACTCCTGTTTTTCGGGCAAAAGTAAGAATCTGGCGAACCAGCGATGTTCCCCGTTCAACAGCATGCGTAATAGCCTGCACGTATTCGCTGAATTTTTCCGGATCCGATTTTCTTTTTTCTAAGAGCGCCGAATAGCCAAGAATGATATTGAGGATGTTGTTGAAATCGTGCGCAATGCCGCCTGCAAGAGTACCGATACTGACCATCTTTTGCGAATGCAGCAGTTCCTGCTGCAGCCTTTTTTGTTCCGTGATATCGGTTGCGGTGCCGACGCAGGCGATAGGCTCTCCTTTCTCATTTCGTACAACCGATGTAGAAAGAAACATAGGAAAGATTGTTCCGTCTTTTTTCCTGCTCAGTATTTCTCCCTGCCATCCCCCGGATAATGTGGCAGCCAGGATATCTTGATCATGCATACAAATAAGAATATCGAGTTCTTCGATGGATTTGCCGATTAATTCTATTTCAGAACGGCCATGCGTTTCTTGAAATGCCTGATTCGTAAAAAGGACTTTATTGTGGAGGTCGGTAATAGTGACGCATTCACTGATACTTTTAACAGTATGGCTGAGAAGATTCAGCGACTCTTCTATTTGTTTGCGCGTCGTAATATCTGTCAGGACGCCGCGGAATCCGGCGGGACGGTTCCCGTCACGGATGGGTTTAATAGAGCTTCGTATCCAGCGGGACTCGCCTGATTTTATCTTTATACGGTATTCCAACGGCTCCAAATGCCCTGACAATGCTTTCTTGAATTGCTCCTGTATATTTTGTAAAAAATCAGGACAAATGAAATCCCTGATTGAGCGGCCGATTATTTCCTCGGTACGATAGCCGCTCAGTATTTCTGCCGTTGGACTGATGTACGAAAAAATCCCGTCCATATCGGTCGAGAAAATGACTTCGTTAATCTGTTCTACCAAATCGCGGTACTTGCTTTCAGACAGACGCAATGCTTCCTCAGCTTTTTTACGACCGGTAATATCGCGCGTGATCGAAATGATGTGCGGAACGCCGTTGAATTGAATAAGAGAGGCGGACATTAAGCCGTTAAGAATTGTGCCGTCTTTAGCACAGAACAAAGCTTCCATATTCTCCACTTTGCCGTACTTGTTCAATCCTGCTGTTAATTTTTCCCTGTCCTCCGAATTTACCCAGACATTAAACTCCCAGGCGGTCTTTCCAATTACATCCGCTTCGGTATAGCCGACAATACGTGTAAATCCTTCGTTGATGGAAACATACATTCCATCTTCCAGCCGGTTGATATTGATCGAATCCGGGCTGGTGATAAAAGCAATTCTGAATTTTTCTTCGCTTTGCCTCAGCAAAATTTCCGCCCGTTTCCGGTCGCTAATATCGAGCATGATAAGATAACCGGCTATGATTTCTCCTGAATCATTATAAATGGGCACTCCGCTGACTAATTCCCAGCGGATTGTTCCATCCTTTCGCATAATCATTCGTTCTTCCTGCTTGGTGCTTTGACCCGTAAGTGCGCGCGCAAGCGGAAGATCTTTTGCTAAATCGAGATTTCCTTGTGCATTATAATCTTTGAAAGAAGAATCGATGCTCATCAATGGCTTGCCGACAGGCGACGGCTCATCCATGATGCCGAGATACTCTCTGTATGCCGGATTGGCGATCCGGACAATCATATCCGGCATGCTCACGAGCACCATCGGGACAGGAGACTGCTCAAATGTCTGTTCAAGCAAGATCTTCGTCTTTGTTAATTCTTCCTCGGCTTCTTTACGTTTAGTTACATCATTGGCCAGAACAAGCCGGGCGGATTTTCCTTCGAACTCGATATCGTGCGTCGTAATTTCTGCATGTATAATTGTTCCGTCCTTTTTCTTATGCCTCCATATTCCCGTTTCTCGCAGTTGGCCTTCTCCTTTTGTCACTGTCCCAAGGAACATCGGGATATCTTCTTCCGGTCGAATGTCTTTAAGCGTCATGGAAAGGAATTCTTCTTCTGTATAACCATAGTGCTTCACAGCGGCTCCATTCACGGCAAGAAAGGCAAATGTCTGCCGGTCAATGACCCAAAGGGGAAAAGGATTATTGTGAAATAAAAGCCGGTAATATTCTTCGCTCTTTCGAAGAGCATCGACCATTTCCTGCCGTTCACTGATATCCCTGAGCACGAGAAGCGTGTTAAGCTCGTTGTTTGTAAAATAAGCTGAGAGCTGCATCTCAACATCAAATTCAGAACCGTCTTTTCTCAAAGCACGTGCAATAAACATGATTGGTGTTTCTTCTCTATTCGCCTTGGAGCGAATAGAACGGGCAACAGTCTCCCGCTCCGAGGGAGCAAAAAGATTGAGAAGAGGACTTTCCAGCAGTTCATGCTCGCTGTTATACCCGAACATTTTGACATAGGCCGGGTTGACTATAACTAATATACCGTCTTTCGAAACGCCTATGGCATCGTGTGAACTTTCGAAGATGGACCGGAATTTAGTTTCACTTGCCTTTAAGATCGTATCTGCCTGCTTCCGTTCGGAGATATCCCGAACCAGCGCCCACATGCCCTGATTTTTTCCCTCTTCATCCTTAACCAGAAACACGCGCAGTTCCACAGGAACAATCACACCGTCTTTTCTCCAATATTCCTTTTCATAAACATCAGAATATCCTTTTGAGCGAACTTGTTCTTCAATGATAGTTTTTTCGAATTTGTGCCAGCGGGAAGGAGTAATATCGATGTATGTGAGATGAAGAAGTTCTTCTCCCGTATATCCGGTGATCTGCTGATACGCTTCATTGGAATCTTTGACAAGTCCGTTCATATCGACAAAAACGTACCCATCCCGCAAACTTTCATGAAGTGTACGGTACTTTTCCTCGCTTTTTTTCAGCAGATCTTCAGTCTTTGCGTTTCGGTAAACGTGCCGCGTAATCAAAGCATACAGCAGCAATGAAGTCAGAGCGACATAGACAAATCCCTTCAAGACGGCTATTTGCTCAATAAGAACGGGATTATGAGTGACCGCGATGAGAATGGTATCGGAGAAATAAATCCACAGCCCGCCGGCAATCGCATACGTGCCGACGATCTTCAAAATAGGCCAACGGCGAAGGCTACCGCTCGAAAAATCCATAAAGACGTACCTTTTTAATCCCGGTTCGCATCAAGATTAAATCCTAACGGAGAAGTTAGTTTATGGAAGAAGATAAATTGCCGTTCCACGAAAGATGCCTCACATAATTCATGTACAATAGTATTCTTCTATACTTATCGTAAACAATGTAAATGAATTGTTGTTCTTCCGCAATGGCCTGAAGGTGTGGACGAAAATTCGGTTTCGGGCGAATCCGCATGATTCTGAGACGGATTCGGGACTTTTCGGTTATCGTCAACTTCTCTGGAAACTCAATCCCGTGGAAAACAGATTGTGGAGAGCATATTGTCATATACCCTCCACAATCGGATGAATCTGAACAGCAAATATCCGCCAGCTTAACTGGCTGGAAAATAGAGAAGCCCAAGAACCATCACAGAAAAACAGATTTCTTCACTCTGTGCACCCGCCCTAGAGATACGACCGAAAGTCACGATTCAGCGAAAATTATATCGCATTTTGAAACGAAAGAGCGGTTTCTCGTTTCATCTCATGGGTTCTCTGCCGTGTCTCGTGCCTCTATTTAAGCAGCACAAGCCGTTTTGTCGCTGCAAACGACCCGGTCTGTGTCCCGTCTGTTTGTCGAACTTGTATTTTATAAAAATATACACCGCTTGCAAATTGCGAAGCATTCCATACAACGGAATAGCTGCCGGCGGATTGTGTTTCGTTTACAAGCGAGGCAACTTCCTGTCCAAGCACATTATATATCTTCAGTGTTACGGAACCCGTCATAGGCAATTGATAGCCGATGACGGTTGAAGGATTGAACGGGTTCGGATAATTCTGAGAAAGTGCAAATGTTTTTGGCGCTGCGGATTTTGCGCCCGGGACAGATGTTATTGGACCGGTAAAATCCGCGTTGATACCAAATACCGTATCCCCGACAGCGCTTACCGTTACGGCTGTTCCGGGAAGCTGGCTGATTTGGTTGTAATAGAATTGAGTGCTGTTACTATTTTGACTATACATTGAAAATTGAATCGAATAAGTACCCGGTAAAACGACAAAAGAATATGTTCCCCCGCTGCCAAACCCGGCTGAGAATGAAGGATTCCCGTTCGAACCGTATGGATATGCGGTAATACCCCATCCGTTTGATCCTGCATTAACAACCGTTCCGGAAATGACTCCCCCTTTCTTAAGCACGGCATTTATATTTTTCACCGTATCGGTCGATGAAGAAACGATAACGTTGTTGCTCATCCAATCGACATAAGCCTGATTGTAATATGTAATGAGATACCCTGTAGATTGGCTCGAGTTTCCGAACTGTATTCGATATGATCCCGGTGGAACTGCAATGGCATAGTTTCCCGATCCATCGGTCTGTCCGTTATAATTCGTACCGCCATTCGGAGGATAAACGTTGACGCTGATATTGACAAGTGGATTTCCCACCGTATCTCTTACAGAACCGGTGATGATTTTGCCCGCAGCAAGAACGAAATTGATGCCGGTCAAATTTGCATTTAAGGTAACCTGATCGCTTCCGGGCGATGCCGTATATCCGTTTGTAACGGATGTCGATTGAATCTGCACCTGATATTGCGCTCCGGCCGCTGCCTTTATATTGATGGTATAGTTGCCGTTTGCATCGGTCAACGCATCCCATTCTGAATTATCGTACCCTTGCGCAGAGACTAAGACGTTTGCAACACCTGTTCCTAATTTTTGAACCGATCCGCTGATCGTATAGGTGGGTGACGGTATAGCCGCTTCAGTAAAAGTCGCCGAGATCGTATCTGATCCGAGCGCTGTTCTAAAGATATAATGTGCAGGCGCTAAACCGAGATTCATCTTCACAAAATAAATGACGCCGTTTGCACTGCCGTCCATGTCGCCCGGATTGCCGTTTCCTCCGGTCGCTCCGTTTACGCCGTCCGTTTGAGAGAATGAGAAGAGCAGTATATCCGTCGACCGGTCGAGGACTCCGTTTGCATTCAAATCGATCCAAATTTCATTGGATACCGTCGCCCCGACAGGGAGTCCGGAGATAGTCCATTGCAATGAATCACCTTGAACGATGACAGCGTTGCTTGACTGGCCGTTCACCGTAACAGATATGGCAGCCAATACCGGCTGGACACAAATCAATAAAAACGCAAAAAATGATAACAACGATAACCGGTTCATAAGAACCTCCATTCTTTAATATTACATTAAATAACGGCAAATTCGATGCCATAAAAAATGCCGATTTTGCGGAATTTCAATATACATCTTATACAAGCAGGACATTTATTTTATCCTAATGGTTCATTTGTTTTTACTATATTATATGCATAATCTGGTGTTAAGAAGCAATGATAGCTGTCACTTTATCGATAATATGTCCGGTGATTTATGTCTGATTCCTTCCGAATTCCGTATTCACAGTTGTCTCTAAAGATTCAATCGGCTCTTGAATCCGCCGGAGTATCTGCGAAGATTGCGCAGATAGAAGCGGAAATAATGACGGAGTCCGACCTGATGGGAGTTCCATCGCACGGTGTGCGTATGCTGCCCGCGCTGATCAAAGGAATTCGGGATGGACGTGCAACGTCTAATCCTAAAATTACTATCCTTCGGGATTACAACGCAATCTGCTCGATCGACGGCGATAACGGACCTGGACGTTTTGTTTCTTTCGAAGCGATGAATTATGCTGTGAAAAAAGCGAAAAAATTCGGTATCGGAGCATGTCTTTTGACAAATGCAACGCATTGGGGACGCGCATTCGCTTATGCTTTCCGTGCAGCGCAAGCGGGAACAATCGGAATCTGCATGACCAATGCAATTCCCAATATGGTTGCTTGGCAATCCCGGCATGCATTACTCGGTAATAATCCGCTCGGCATCGGAATTCCGCAAAAAGATCGGGAGCCAATCGTGCTCGATATGGCCATGAGTCAGGCAGCGTTTGGAAAAGTCGGGACGTATGCACGGGAAGGAAAAGAAGTTCCACCCGGATGGGGTCTGGATGCAGACGGCCGGCCGTCGACGGATGCACATTCGATATTGAAAAGCGGCAGACTTATCCCTTTTGGCGAGCATAANNGCGAGCATAAGGGATCGGGCCTTTCGTTCATGATCGAACTTTTGACCGGCGCACTTGCCGGCACGATGCTCTCGCACGAAATAATGCAAATCGATAGAGGCGCTCTCAATCCCGGCACTTCAAAATTATTTATAGCTCTCGACGTCGATGCATTCGGCTCGATAGAACAATTGTCAAAAAAGACAGGCCAATTCATTGCATGGATAAAAGAAGTAGAACCGGATATCGATATCATGCTTCCCGGCAGTCGGAGCTGGAAAGCGCAAGAAGAGAACATGCGGAACGGTATTCCNNCTGCATCCGGAAATTTTAGATGAATTGAAAAAAATCGATGTCGTTTTTTAATTCAGTGAGTTATTGATAATTAAAATTTCCCTGTATAAGCGATTGAGGGTGTCCAAAAAGAAGGAATTACGGTAGGACAAACATTC